>DCIR01000055.1 GCA_002317155.1 Lachnospiraceae bacterium UBA1721 | reverse complement strand
TGTAGCCTTCTACTTTCTTTGCCATAATGGCACCTCCTAAAAAATGTGGTTAGGCGTGCTCTCTATGAGCACTCCCACGATACAACATGTCCATTCGGACATTTATATAACGGAGATAGCTCCGTGATATAACTGATCGACAGATGTTAATCACAAAAGTGATTAGCCCATCTTTCTAACTTCCGCAAAGCTGATTTCAACGGGAGTCTCTCTTCCGAAGAGCTCTACATTGATAGTTGCGGTCTGCTTACTGTAATCGAGCTTCTGAACAACTCCGACAGTATCCTTCCAAACGCCGACAACAACAGCAATTGTATCGCCCTCAGCGAAGTCAATTGTAATATTGTCGTTACGGATACCGAGGGGCTTCATCTCAGCATCGGTAAGCGGAACGGGCTTGCTTCCCGGTCCTACGAAACCTGTAACACCACGTGTATTACGAACTACGTACCAGGTCTCATCGTTCATATCCATATTTACAAGTACATATCCTGGGAAGAGCTTTCTTGAAACGGTCTTTTTAACACCGTTCTTAATCTCAACTACATCCTCCATGGGAACACGTACTTCGAGAATCTGCTCAGCAAGAGCTTTGTTATTCTCGATGGTCTTCTCAATATCAACCTTTACCTTATTCTCGTATCCGGAATAAGTATGTACAACATACCATTTTGCCTCTGCCATGTTTCCCTCCTACTTAATTCCGAGATTGGTAATAAAATTAACACCATTCTTAGCACCGAAGTCAAGGATGGCAATAATTGCACCAACAACGATTGAGATAATAACAACAGCAACGGACTGTTTGAAGGTAGTTTTTCTATCAGGCCATGAGATTTTCTTGAACTCCATCTTAACGCCTTCAAAGAATCTGGGTGAAGATGACTTCTTACTTTCCTTCTTAACGGATTCTTCCATTTCGACCTCCAGAATCAAACAGTATTACTTGGTTTCCTTGTGAAGAGTATGTCTCTTGCAGAATCTGCAATACTTCTTGATTTCCATACGATCAGGCATGGTCTTCTTTTCCTTTGTAGTATTGTAGTTGCGCTGCTTGCACTCGGTGCATGCGAGAGTAATCTTGGTACGCATTTTTCTTCCTCCATGATCATTAATTCCTGCAGTCTTACATTTCCGTCGCTGCAGAATACATTTTTAACACACAAAAAATAGAGCCAAACGGACTGCTCACCCGACTAATATAGCATAGCCGGGTGAACTCGTCAACGTGTTTTTACTGTTTTTCAAAAATATTTTAGTGCCTGTTTTGTCAGTATTTATGCCGTTTTCCTTATGTAAACCGCGAACCCCTTTTACAGGTAATCCAGAGGATTTACACGCACTCCGTTTATGATAATCTCGAAGTGTACATGAGGTCCGGTAGAGTTACCGGTACTACCGCTGTAGGCAATTACCTGACCCTGACTCACATACTGTCCCACACTGCATACCAGTCGACTGTTATGTGCGTATCGTGTCTGTCTTCCGTCCGGGTGCTGAATGGTTACACAGTATCCGTAGCCGCTCGCCCATCCTGAATAAATAACAGTACCACCGCTTGAAGCATATACAGGTGTTCCTGTAGGTGTAGCCCAGTCAATTCCCTGGTGATAAGTACTTCCGATTCCTCCGGGAGACTTTCTGTATCCGAAGTATGAAGAAATTCTACCACCGTCAAGAGGCTTGATATATGTGGGAGGTACCATCGTTCCTCTCTCAACAATCTTAGGAACAGCCTCAACAAGAATTTCTTCCTGTATGGTAGTCTTTTCTTTTATATTGTCATTAATATATCTAATATCTACAACCGCGCGTCTGAATCCCGATGACGGCTGCTGAAGAACCTGAGTCTGGGTAGTATACCAGGAATCATTGTCTACATATATAACAGGCTCATCGTAGATTTCTTCGAGATATACTCTCTCTATTCTTTCTATATTAATCTCCGGTTCAGGAACCGTGATTGTAAGTATCTGTCCTATTCTTATTGTTGAATTTACGCTCTCAAGAGCGTCGCTGTTCAAATCAACAAGCGTCTGCATCGGAATATTAACCGCAAGCGAAATTCCCGATAAAGTATCTCCGGCCTTAACCTCATACTCTCCGGGAGTCTCCTGCTCCTTGGTCACATACTCAATTGCATCCTCAAGACTGGTTACCTGAGATTTCGGAAGATATCCTTCACTGATTTCAACATCCTCAAGGAATGCCATTGACAGCACGCCGGTCTCATAATCTTCCAGCGCTATTTCTCCCTGCACCGCATCCTCATTAAGACCAAGATTGTAAATGTAGCTTTCTATTCCACCGATCGGAAGAAGGCTGTCATTTTCATCCTCTGAATCTTCCTCATCATTTTTTCCGGTATCAATAACTACCGGTGTAATAACCTTGAGGTTACCGTTATCCCCGTATTCAAGCTCTACTACAAAATTGCCTGTCGCATCATATTTATCGATTGCCGCCTGCAAAAGCTGCTGCGCTTCCGTCAGGTTGTTGAGATTAACCATGTACTTCTCAATTTTAACGGTACATGATTTCTGAATCGTCTCGCTTATAGTTCCTTTAAGCACTTCCTGCATTGCTGCCTGAACAGTTGCCTCATCGTCCACTGTTCCATACAGCATTTCCTCACCTTCGATACGAAGCTCACCGCTCATAAAAAGAAGCGAATCCTTCTCCTGCGCAACCACACGTCTTGCTTCTATAAGAAGATGCTCGGCACTGTCTTTATTTTCAATTGTTCCGACCAATTGATCGTTAACATATATATGGAAGACATTATCTCCCGTGCGTTCGAATTTAGTGAAGCCCTGTGTAAACATCATACATATAAATAATGTAATCAGCGTTGTAATCACAAAGCCACTTTCTATTCTTTTATGGGTTAATCGTACACTATCCTGTTTCATAACTGTTACTGACTCAAATCTGTATTACTTTTCGTACTAATATTTGCTTAGTACTTTTGTATTTCTTTTTACTGCTATAATCACTTCTTCTTAACACTGTATCCGAAGGTTCCGATTTTTTCGCCACAGGTAAGATATTCACCATGTGAATAGATGATGGGATCCGCTTTTTCAAGACAGAACTTACCCTTCTCATCCTTATACTTCTCATCGGCATGTACCGCCAAAACCTCTGCGATAAACATATCATGGCTTCCGAGCGGGATGACCTGCGTCACACGGCACTCAATATTAACCGGGCTTTCCTCGATAAGCGGTGCCTTGACAAACTCTGCCTTTGAAGGAGTGAGCTTCATCGCTGCAAACTTATCAACATCTCTTCCACTTTTTACGCCACAGTAATCCGTAGCATAAGCAAGCTCCTTAGTGGTCAGATTGATAACAAACTCTCCGGTTTCCTTAATAATATTATATGAATACCTTTCAGGTCTGACTGAAATCGATACCATCGGTGGATTAGAACAAACAGTTCCCACCCAGGCTATTGTTATTATATTAGGCTTTCCGTTACTGTCGGCAACCGATACCATAACCGCAGGAAGCGGATAAAGCATATTGCCGGCTCTCCATAATTCCTTACTCATAAGTCACCGCCTAAAATACACCCAGCATGCTCATTAATGAAAATACCACTGAAATAGCAGACATGATTGCCGCTACTATGCAATAAATCTTAACACTCTTGAATGAATTCTCGATTTGCTTTGTACTCTCTGCAATTTTGCCCTCGAGCGGTGAAAGTTCATCCTTAACTGATGCCTGGATATTTTTGTAAAGACGCACACCTTCCTTATGAATATTGTCCTCTGTGGGAACCTTTTCAAGAAGATCATCCTGCAAAATCTTAAGCTGTTCAGTATTGGAATCTGAAAATACCGCAAGTTGCTCATTGGTACTGCTCGCCAACTCAGCTATTTTTGCGTTGGTACTGTTGGCAAGATCTGCAAGCTGCTTACCGGTAGTCTCTGCAAAATTAACCAGCTGTGCATTGGTATTATTTGAAAACTCTGCAAGCTGTGCATTAGTGTTACTGATTATCTCAGAAAGGCGTGTATTGTTATTCTCCGCCATCTCTGTAAGCTTTACATTTGTAGACTCAGAAAATGCAGCAAGCTGTGCGCTTGTGTTCTCTGACATATGTTCGAGCTGCGCGTTAGTAGACTCTGAAAGTGCTTCAAGCTGCGCATTAGTAGACTCTGAAAGTGCTTCAAGCTGCGCATTGGTCGATTCAGATAAAGCCTCCAGCTTCGCATTCGTCGATTCTGACAAAGCTTCCAGCTGTGCATTTGTTTCTGCTGACAGCGCATCGAATTTAGCATTTGTAGACTCTGAAAGTTCCGAAAATCCCGCATTGGTTGACTCTGAGAGTTCTGACAGCTTGGCACTGGTAGTCTCTGACAATGCATTAAGACCTGTATTGGTAGTCTCTGAGAGCTCATCAAGTTTTGCGCTGGTATTATCAGCCAAGTCATTGAGCTTAGCAGTTGTATTATCCGCCAGATCACTGAGCTTGGCATTGGTATTATCTGCGAGATCACTGAGCATAGTGCTGGTATTATCAGAAAGCTCACTCAAACGCGCATTAGCGGTTATCAGCTGTTCATTTGCTGTAGTGAGTTTTTCACTGGTAGTACTAGAGAAAGCATCAAGTCTGGCATTAGTTGAGCTTGAAAAAGCATCCAGCTTCTCATTGGTCGCAGTAGAATATGCACCAATTCTCTCATTTGTAGCCTTGGTGTAATCCTCAATCTGAATACCCGTATTCAGAGAAAGTTCATCCAGCTGCTCCTTAATATTATTCATGTCACGCTCTGACAGTCCGAGATTCTCGGGAAGCGCCAAAGCATTAATATTCTCTTCTATGCTGCCTATCTCATTACAAACCTTCTGAAGGCGATCAAGGCAGTCTCTATATTCATTTACCTGCGCTTTGAGCAGCATCATCTGCTCATTCTCAGCCTCTCCATTCGCTCTGATTATCATTTCCTGAGCGCTGAGTCTCTGCGCAAGGCTATCCATTAATGTATCCATCTGTATCCTCCTATCAACATAGGCAAAAACGCACAATAAGGCACTATATCGATTTTATCATTTTTGCGTAGGGCAGGCAACCAAATCACATCAATATATATCTTTTGTGCATTATGCACAATTTTGAGTCCATTTTTTCGCTGTCATAGGTAATATTAACCACATATTAACATTATGTTCACATTTTATTCATTTTTAGATGATATAGTATTTCTTGTAAAGAACAGAGAACATTGTTAATTCGATCATTTTTTCATAATCGCCCAGATGCTGCAAAGTGTCTGGGCACTCCTCATTTAAACGGGTATATTAGTAAATACGGGAAATTCCTATTACAAAATAACTATTGCATAACTACTATTACATAATAAAAGCGGCCTCAAAAGAGGTCGCTTTTATAAATGTATTCCCCAACACATTATTAACAGACATTATTTTTATCAGCTCTGCGCTGATGCCGATGCCCTGGCTTCATTCTCTCTTATTTTCTCAAGCTCCATAATTTCATCATTAAGCTTAAGCATCTTATCATCCAGATCAGCTACCATGCGTGCGCATTCCACAAGTTCTGCACTGATATGCGCCGGAGCCTCTCCTTCAAACTTATAGTTAATCTTGTGCTCCAGACTAGCCCAGAAATCCATAGCAACTGTTCTGATCTGTATCTCAACCTTGGTATCTACTTTTCTGTTAGAGAGATATACCGGGACAGTGACAATCATATGATAGCTCTTGTAGCCACTCACCTTAGGGAAAGTAATATAATCCTTAACAGTCAAAACATTAATATCTTTCTGGTGTTCAATCATATCCGCTATTCTGTATATATCGGAGGTAAATGAACATATAATTCTGATACCGGCAATATCATCAACATGGTTAACCATGTTTTCTATCGTAGAATCAAGGCCTTTTCTCTTAAGCTTTTTTACAATACTCTCAGGGCTCTTCATTCGAGCCTTAACATGCTCGATAGGGTTGTACCTGTGAACATGCCGGAACTCCTCATTGAGGATTTCCATCTTGGTTTCCATTTGTTTTAATGCGGCATTATACAGCAGGTTAACTTCCTGCCATGTCTCAATGCCATCATCTTCATCATTAATCCATTCCATCTAAATATATAACCTCCGCCCCCCGGCGGAATTCCCTTTCCGAAACTGTAGTCCTATATAATCCCAAATAACTGATATGTATTCACGAGTCTATTGAAACTTCGCCTCTTTTAGATATAATCATTATAGCATAGTTTTGGCTTTGTGAACACTTTTAACAAAAACTTCATTGTTTTAACTAATTTTTTGTGTATTTTTTCGGAGGATTGAATGCGAATCTGGGCAAGACAGTTTAAGGACACTCATATGCTTAAGGATAGTCTCATCGTAGATGAAACCAACGACACCAGAACCCATAAGGTTTTCAATGCTCTCGCTCAGGTATGCCAGGAGATGGATCTGGCTCAGCCGGTATGGCTCGACAGAAATGTCAAAGATTTTAAGAGATCCGGCAAGGTAAAATTTTACAAAGACTCATTTATAGAAGAAATCCCCTTCGACTACCTGGAATTCCAAATAATCGAAGAGGACTAATTCCGATTTCATATTGATACATTATATATATCTGCCTAATGAATTGATTTCATTAGGTTTTTTTGTTAGATTTTTTTGATTAATCCTCATAACCGTTAGGATTATTCTTCTGCCAACGCCATGAATCCTCGCACATTTCTTTAATTCCATACTGTGCTTCCCATCCAAGCTCTTCCTTTGCAAGAGTGGCATCCGAATAGCATGTAGCGATATCTCCGGGACGACGTGCCTGAATTTCATAAGGTATCTTAACACCATTTGCTTCTTCGAAATTCTTCACAATATCAAGTACGCTGTATCCATGTCCTGTACCAAGATTATAAATCTTAAGTCCGGCATTTTCTTCCAGCTTCTTGATTGCCTTAACATGTCCAATAGCCAGATCAACTACATGGATATAATCTCTTACTCCGGTTCCATCGTGAGTATCGTAATCATTGCCAAATACTCCGAGATGATCTCTCTTTCCTACTGCAACCTGAGTGATATAAGGCATAAGATTATTAGGAATACCATTAGGATTCTCGCCCATGGTTCCTGACTTGTGCGCGCCGATAGGATTGAAGTAACGAAGCAGAATTACATTCCACTCATTGTCAGCCTTCTGAATATCAGACAAAATCTGCTCAAGCATTGACTTAGTCCATCCGTAAGGATTGGTGCACTGTCCCTTAGGGCACTCTTCTGTAATAGGAATAAAAGCGGGATCTCCATAAACAGTAGCACTTGAAGAAAAGATAATATTCTTGCAATTGTGCTTACGCATTACATCTACAAGAGTAAGTGTACCTGCAATATTGTTTTCATAATACTCCCAAGGCTTAGCCACAGATTCGCCAACAGCCTTAAGTCCCGCAAAATGAATAACCGCATTTATATCTTCCTTGGTAAACACGTTCTCAAGTGCTTCACGATCAAGAATATCTGCCTTATAAAAAGGAACCTTCTTGCCTGTGATAGCTTCTACTCTTTCAAGTGATTTCTCACATGAATTGCTCAGATTATCAAGGACAACCACATCATAACCCGCAGTCTGCAATTCAACTACTGTATGGCTGCCGATAAATCCGGCGCCGCCTGTAACAAGTATTTTACTCATAAATACAAACACCTCTCATCTGGGATAACTCACATAATCCGTACATACGTTAAAAATATAGGTCAACTATTAAAGAACCACGCCATTCTTTTTAAGAAGCTCTCTTGCACTCTCTACTGAATCTACACCGGTAGGATTCTTGATAGGAGCAAACTCCCTCTCGCGAACAACCTCGAAGGGAAGACAGCTTGACATCTGATGAATCATATCAAGCACAAGATTTTCAAACTTATATCCATTAGGCTTCTCAGGCTTAACAAGTTCTCCATTCTCATCAATATAAGGAATCTTCTTCTCTACGATATGAAGAGGAAGCTCTTCCTTAACTATACGCTCAAGCTCATTAATTTCAAAAAGGTAATTAAGGATAACGCCAAAGTTATATGCAGGCTCTCCCTTATCGGTTTTAGCATTCATAAGCTCATCTGTAAGCTCATAATACTCTACAATAGAAGGTCTGCCGTCCTCAAGACACATTACTCCAACCTTCTCGTCAGGAGCATTCTTTCTGACTACCTTAGCGCCAACCATGCACTTTTTAGCAATAGTCGCACCTACAAATACAGGATCTGCAATTCTCTGGCACACATTATCCACTGCAAAAATATTAAACCACTCAATACCAAGCTCATGAACAAGATCAAGAAGGCCGACTCTCATAAGTGAGATAAACCATCCTCCGTTACCATTAGGAGAAGTTGCCATATGATTCTTACTCTCAAGATAAATCTTACCCTGATAATCAGTAGCTGCTGCCATCTCCTGCTTAAAGAAATGAACATACTCTTCCTTGTATCCGAAGAAATTCTTCTCCTTGAGGAAGTTGATGGTTGAATCGTTATTCTTATCACTGGTCATGATGAAGAGATGAATATACTCTCCCGCCTCGTTGACAACATCCATCATATTATTGATAAGGCACTCAAATATATAAAGCTCTCTGGTAATTCCGACATTATACATTCCCTTAGGATTGTCAGAACCAAGTCTGGTACCCATTCCGCCTGCAAGGAGAACTGCTGCCACCTTACCTGCTTTAATTGCATCAACACCTATTTTTCTGTATTCTGTTTCGTTTGCTGCTATCTCATCAAGATCCATACAAGGAATAGGTGATATCACGCCCTTCTTGGGAAGCTCATCAGGGTTAAGTGCAGCCGAGAGAATACTCATATCAGTAACTTCAATCTGCTCAAGCAGCTCTGCCTGCTCTGCAGCATTCAATTCATCATAATACTTAAGAACATGCGACTGTCCATACTCATTTAATTTGGTCTTTGCAGCTTCTAAAGTCATTGTTTCCTCCTAAGATTTACGACATATCGGTACCCATACTCGAATACCGTTTTTATTATACTATAAAATAGCATCAATAATAACCGACTTAAACTCACCGTTTGCTATACATATAACATATATTGCGAATAAAAAATGCGCAACTTAAGTTTTCTTAAGATTGCGCATCATATCTCTTTTTTATATACGAGCATTTTTCACGAAAGAAAAAATTTTCTCGCGGCTTTTGCCATCACTGCTTTCATTTTCAACTCCCGAAGAAGTATCCACGCCCTTAAATCCTGTCTGTTCGAGAGCCTCTCTGACATTGTCCGGTCCAAGTCCTCCTGCCAAAAGCACAAACTTGCCCTTAGCTTCAGCTTCCTTAATTTCAGGCCTTACACTGTCCAACACACCGTAATCGAATCCAACTCCGCTTCCGGGTGCATTGGCATCAAATACGAAGCCAACCACTTTGTCATTATCAACAAATGTCCGAATGTCACTGACATCCTTAACATTAAATGCCTTAATTACAGGTATATTGATTTGCTCCAGTTTTTCAGCTTCGAGCCTGCCATGATATTGAAGATAGTCGAATCCTGCAGCTTCAATCTCTTTAATCTGTTCCAGACTCGGCTCTACCGTTACCGCTGCAAGCTTAACCTTGCCCTCCAGTCCGGTCATGACCTCTTTCGCAGTCTCAATACTTATATTTCTTTTACTCTTCGGAAAAAACACAACTGACCCGGCAAGCTCTGCTCCTGCCTCTGCAACCCATTGTGCCTCTTCTTTAGTTTTTAATCCGCAGATTTTTATCATACTTACTCCAATACGTTTTCTTTATATTTTATCACCTCTTCAATATAAAGTTCACCTATTTTCGAAAGCGGTATTCCCTTACGCTTGATATATCCAATAGTCATCAGATCATCACAATCGAGTCTGACTGCTGTAAATTCATCACCGTTAAGATCCTCGCAGATAATACCGGAGCAAAGAGTAAAGCCATCCATACCCACGAACAGATTTAACAAAGTCGCTCTATCGCTCGCATGAATAATCTTCTTATACTCAAATGTACTGAAAAGCTCCTCTGCAAAATAGAACGAATTGTTATCGCCCTGATCAAACGCAAGGCAAGGATACTCAGACAGTTCCTCGAGAGTTACCTTTTCTCTATTTGCCAGCGGATGCTTTTTGGTGATGTATGCATAGATATGGCAATCGAAAAGCTTATGGAAGGAAAGATCATTTTCGGCAAAAATCTTACGCAGCACCTGCTCATTAAAATCATTCAGATACAGAATACCAACTTCACTCTTAAAATTCTTAACATTCTGAATAACATCGCTGGTTCTGGTCTCATAGACTGAGAAATCATAATCATCCAATCCAAACTTTTTGGCAACCTCGATGAATGCATTTACCGCAAAAGTATAGTGCTGCATTGATACACTAAAGCGCTTCTTTGTTTCACTCTTGCTGATATAGCGAGCCTCCACAAGCTCATACTGCTCTACAACCTGACGAGCATATCCGAGGAATTCCTTACCCTGAGGAGTAACAACTATTCCTCTGTTGGATCTGATAAAAATATCCATTCCTATCTCTGCTTCAAGTTCGTGGATTGCCGCCGAAAGGCTGGGCTGAGAAATAAAGAGATTTCTAGCCGCTTCGTTCATTGAAGTTGAGTTTGCTACTTCTATTACATATCTTAACTGGTTAAGTGTCATAAATCACCTATATCTGTTTTACATTGTCCATTAAAGTTATAAAAAGGCATGGCAGTTGTTTCTGCCATGCCTAAAGCTTTTAATATTAGCTCTGGAAAAGTGCAGTTGAAAGATATCTGTCACCTGAATCGGGAAGGAGTGCTACGATTACCTTACCCTTATTTTCAGGACGCTTAGCAAGAATTGATGCTGCCTTAAGAGCTGCTCCTGAAGAAATTCCTACAAGAACGCCTTCTGCCTTACCGAAAGCTGCGCCTTCTGCAAATGCATCATCATTCTCAATTGCTATTACCTCATCATAAATCTTGGTATTAAGTGTGGCGGGAACAAATCCTGCGCCGATACCCTGAATCTTATGAGGTCCTGCCTCTCCCTTTGAAAGTACAGGGCTTGTTGCAGGCTCTACTGCAACTATTTTAACATCAGGATTCTGTGACTTCAAGAACTCTCCTACACCACTGACAGTTCCGCCGGTACCAACACCTGCAACAAAGATATCAACCTTACCATCAGTCTGTTCCCAAATTTCAGGACCTGTAGTTGCCTTGTGAGCAGCGGGGTTAGCCGGATTATCAAACTGTCCTAAAATTACTGATCCGGGAATTGAATCTCTGAGCTCTTCAGCCTTAGCAATAGCACCCTTCATTCCCTTAGCGCCTTCAGTAAGAACGATTTCTGCACCGTATGCTTTAAGGAAGGTTCTACGCTCTACACTCATTGTCTCAGGAAGTGTAAGAATTGCCTTATATCCCTTTGCTGCCGCTACAGAAGCAAGACCAATTCCGGTATTACCGCTGGTAGGCTCAATAATTGTTGCTCCGGGCTTAAGAATTCCCTTTGCCTCTGCATCCTCGATCATTGCAAGAGCTACTCTATCCTTAACAGATCCTGCCGGATTGAGATACTCAAGTTTTACAAGAATTGTTGCATCTGTTACTTCAGCCTTAGCTGCATATTTTGAAGCCTCAAGAAGAGGTGTTTTTCCTATAAGTTCTGCTGCACTCTTTTTAATATCACTCATGATAATTCTCCTTCATAATCCCATTAGTTCAAATACCCATCACTTCAGTAGGTATTTGCGTACTAGTATTATATCACACTACTCACAAAGTATAAATTATTTTATTACTCTGCAATTGCTTTGAATGCCTCATCGAGATCCTCAATGATATCTGCAATGTTCTCGGTACCAATTGAAAGTCTGATAGTGTTAGGCTTGATACCCTGGTCAAGAAGCTCAGCCTCGTTGCACTCTGAATGAGTGGTTGATGCGGGATGTATAGCAAGTGACTTAACATCCGCTACATTTGCAAGGAGTGAGAAAATCTCAAGGTTGTCGATAAACTGCTGTGCTTTTTCTGCTCCACCTTTGATCTCAAAGGTAAAGATTGAGCCGCCTCCGTTAGGGAAGTACTTAGCGTAAAGTTCCTTCTGAGTAGCATCAGTTGTGATTGAAGGATGATTTACCTTCTCTACAAGAGGCTGGTTCTTAAGATACTCTACAACTTTAAGTGCATTTTCTACATGTCTCTCTACTCTGAGCGAGAGTGTCTCAAGTCCCTGGAGGAAAATGAATGCATGAATAGGTGAAAGTGTAGCTCCTTCATCACGAAGAAGAATTGCTCTGATATATGTAGCAAATGCTGCAGGTGCTGTATCCTTTGCAAAGCTTACACCGTGATAAGATACATTGGGCTCAACCAACCAAGGGAACTTGCCTGAAGCAATCCAGTCAAACTTACCTGAATCTACAATCACACCACCGATTGTGGTTCCGTGACCACCGATGAACTTGGTTGCTGAATGTATAACTATGTCTGCGCCATACTCGATAGGTCTTACAAGATAAGGAGTTGCAAAGGTGTTATCTACGATAAGAGGAATCTTGTGTGCATGTGCAATGTTAGCGATTCTCTCGATATCTACTACTTCTGAATTGGGATTACCAAGAGTCTCAATCTCAATTGCCTTGGTGTTCTCCTTGATTGCAGCTTCGATTCCCTCATAATCAAAAGGATTTACAAAGGTGGTCTCAATTCCGTAATCAGGAAGAGTGTGTGCAAGGAGATTGTAGGTTCCACCGTAGATATTCTTAGCTGCTACAATGTGATCTCCTGCATGAGCTACTGCTCTGAATGCATATGAAAGAGCTGCTGCTCCGGATGCAACTCCGAGTGCTGCTACACCACCCTCAAGTGCTGCAATTCTCTGCTCGAATACTCCCTGTGTGGGATTGGTAAGTCTTCCGTAAATATTACCTGCATCTCTGAGTCCGAAACGGTCTGCTGCGTGCTGGCTGTTATGAAATACATATGAACTTGTAAGATAAATAGGAACTGCTCTTGCGTCAGTTACGGGATCTGCGCTTTCCTGTCCAACATGAAGCTGCTTGGTTTCAAATCTTAATTCTCTCTCTGCTCTTGTCTTCTTGCTCATATTCTTCTTCCTCCGTCCATCCCTGTTAGAGATGCTTTCTTTTCATTTATAATCAGTTTTTGTATTGCTGTTCCTTACAATCGTTATGTTATCACTATGTTCAGTTATTGTATAATACGCCGTTTTTATCATTGGTTATAGTTTTTGCCTATTGCTATTTTCTATTATACCCTCTTTGTAATTAATTTTACCTATACCCGATTAATCTTTACTATTCCTCCCTTCCAATTATCTTGCATCCACGCAAAGGATAATTTGTGAAATAATAATATATAGAAAGCTTAATTAGTATGCTAATATAAACAATCGAAGAAACAAATATTGTTTACCAGCGCACAACGCATATATATTAATCAACATATTATTAATAGGTAATTAACCATGGAATTTAAAATTGCCCTTTCAACAGTTCTCACTACTTTATTATTTATAGCTCCCGGCTATCTTTTATCTAAAACAAAAAAAGCATTGGGAGATCATCTCTCAACGCTTTCCGCTATTCTTATATATGTACTCGGTCCCTGCATGCAGGTTTCTTCATTTGTTAAGCTCGACTTCTCACTTGAGGACTTCAAATGGATGGGCTTCTACTTTTTAGTATCGTTTCTGCTTCAGGCTGCATTCTGCGCCATCCTTTATCTACTCTTCAGAAAAAAACATGAGGACGCCAGATATCGCATTATGAATATCGCTATGGTTCTCGGCAACGTAGGCTTCTTCGGTCTTCCGATTGTCAAAGCTTTGCTTCCCGATAATCCTGAGGTTATGTGCTACTCATCTATCCAGGTCATCACTATGAATATCCTGGTATTTACAATGGGTATCTATTGTCTCACCAGAGATAAGAAATACATGACTGTCAAAGCTGCATTTGTTAATCCTGCTGCATTTGCTTTTCTTGTAGCTATTCCTTTATACGTTACCGGAGCCAAGAACTACATTCCGTCACTCGTTCTTGATGCGGTCGATTTGCTTGGCAAAATGACCACTCCTGTATGTATGCTTATAGTAGGTATCAGACTCGCCACAGTTCCCTTCAAGAAACTTTGGACCAATCCTGCAGTATACGCATCATGTTTCGGAAAAATGGTTGTATTTCCTCTATTCTGTTATGCGTGCGTATATTTTCTGCCTCTGCCCTACTCATTTAAGGCAAGCATACTAATACTCGCAGCAACTCCGTGCGCATCTATTATTCTCAACCTTGCAGAGATTCATCACAGTGAGATGGAACTGTCAGCCAACTGTATATTGGTGAGCACACTGCTTTCATTTATTACCCTGCCACTGATATCTTTATTACTATGATTACTGATGTCTGATTTTACGACGATAGAACCACAACAGCGAATAATAAACATAAAACTGCGTGGTATTTTTCATAAGCAAATCTATCATCCTTGCTTCCTCAGCATCAGGCACCACATAGTACTTATTCTTTCTGAAGTTCGGGAAATGCTCCAGCATTCCTGCCTTCAGTTTTTTTACAAATCCTATTCCCTCAGTATGTTTTGCAAGCATATATGAGAACAAAGTGTTCTTGAAATATAGCATACTGAAAATATATTCCAGCTCATCATGATACTTGCCGTACAATCCTCTCTCAGTCAATCTCTCCTTCAAGATTTCGCACGCTGTCATTCTATTATAAAGTCGAGACATTTCCACGGTATGTACTGTAGAATCCGAATGTTGGTAATAATAATACAAGGGTTCATCAACCATCTCAAAATGAGAAAAATAAGCAGACCATATAGGACCTGCACAGTTATCCTCATAGAAGATACCCTCCGGAAAATCCAGTTTATTTTCCACAATAATATTTCTCTTATATACCTTGATTACCATGCTTCCAAACTGCATGAATAATTTTTTATGTTTCTCTCCATCAAGGAATCCGGCCTGGTCAAGACTGTTATTGCATACCACATCACCAACTTCAAATGTATGCTCATGAACTATGGAATAATGGCACCCTACAACATCAGCTCCGGTAGCCTCGGCTTTGCCGATTAATTTTTCATAATAATCAGGAGTTACCCAGTCATCACTGTCGATGAATCCGATCCACTCTCCGGTAGCTGCCTTCAGTCCGACGTTTTTTGCCGCACCCTGTTTCTTATTTTCCTTCTGTAAAAATATTCTTACCCTATCGGGATAATCTTCACTATATTTTTTCAGGATCTCAGGTGATTCATCTGTTGATGCATCATCGACTGCGATTATCTCATAATCATCTATGGTCTGATTCAATAATGAATCAATACAAAACTGCAATTTATTGTCTTTGGCCATGTTATAAACCGGCACGATTATACTTAATTTCATACTCACCCAGCCAATCTGCATTCATGATATTGGATACACTAAAACCATACAATAAACAAAGTGTTTTTTCAATAAATACAATGAGAATGCTTCTTTTCAATAAAAAAAGGGCGAACCATAGGCTCGCCCTAATTATATATAATTAATTCAGATTTCTCGAATTAGTTACCAAATACCTTGAGGTAATCAGCCTGGAACTTAGCAATACCCTGATCGGTAAGAGGATGCTTGGTCATCTGCTCGATTACGCTGTAAGGAATGGTAGCGATATCAGCGCCTGCAAGTGCACAGTCAGTAACATGGATAGGATTACGAACTGAAGCAGCGATGATTTCGCAGTCATAACCATAAATCTGGAAGATCTCAGCGATCTGACGGATAAGGTCAATACCGGGCATAGAGATATCATCAAGTCTGCCAAGGAAAGGTGATACATAAGTTGCACCTGCATTTGCAGCAAGAATAGCCTGGTTAGCTGAGAAAATAAGAGTAACGTTGGTCTTGATACCTTCTGCTGAAAGAACCTTAACAGCCTTGAGGCCTTCAACAGTCATAGGAATCTTAACAACCATATTAGGATGAAGCTTTGCAATCTCACGACCTTCAGCGATCATACCCTCAGCGTCTACGGTAGTAGCCTTAACCTCACCTGAGATAGGGCCATCAACGATTGAAGCGATCTCCTTAAGGATTTCTTCCTGAGGACGTCCACCTTCCTTAGCGATAAGTGAAGGGTTGGTGGTAACACCACAGATAACGCCCATGTCATTAGCCTTCTTGATCTCTTCGATTTTACCGGTGTCAACAAAAATCTTCATTGTTTTTCTCCTTATAAAAGTAATTATATTTTATGAAATATACCTTCTCATATATATCATAATGTCATTATATTTCCTCGGCGAATCATTTGCGATAGCAATATTGCTCTGAATTG
The DNA here is from genome assembly GCA_002317155.1 of Lachnospiraceae bacterium UBA1721. Lineage (GTDB taxonomy): Bacteria > Bacillota > Clostridia > Lachnospirales > Lachnospiraceae > AC2028. Next base: position 54,931 of record DCIR01000055.1, on the reverse strand, counting down.
TTTACTTATTGCTATTTAAATTGCCAATAAAAGTGCCACTCTAATGATATCTGTCAAGATTTGCAGAGCACATCATATTAAGTGGCACGTTTTTTCATATATTTAATTACAGAGGCAATGCATCGTTAAGAACTTCTTCTGCAGGAATAGCCTTAACATATTCCTCGATATATGCATCAAATCCTGCTACGTCAGCGGGATCGGGCTGCATTACAGAACCCTTCTCACCATTGAATACCTTGTTTGCAAGATACTCGTCAAGAGTCTCTCCGTCAGCCTTATTAACCATGTATGCAGCGAGAAGAGCCATACCCCAAGGTCCGCCTTCTCCTGCGGTCTCCATTACAGCAACAGGAGCATTCATTGCTGCTGCCAAAATTCCCTGACCTACTCCCTTAGTCTTGAAAAGTCCACCATGACCATAGATGGTATCGCACTTAACCTTCTCCTCCTTGAAGAGAATATCACAACCAACCTTAAGAGTAGCAAGTGAAGCATAGAGATGAGTTCTCATGAAATTAGCAAGATTCATCTTAGCTGCAGGCTTTCTAGCAAACATAGGTCTACCTTCATTAAGACCGATTACAGGCTCTCCAGAGAAAGTATTGAATGCAAGGAGTCCGCCGCAATCCTTATCGCCGTTAAGAGCATTGGTATAAAGCTTGCCATAGATATCATTCATGCTGATATCCATTCCAAACATATCTGCAAATTCCTTGAAAAGACCAACCCATGCATTAAGATCAGAGGTACAGTTATTGCAGTGAACCATGGCTACTGTTGCACCTGCAGGTGTAGTAACAAGGTCAAGCTCCTCATGTACCTTCTTAAGATCCTCCTCAAGAACAACCATTGCAAATACGCTGGTACCTGCTGATACATTACCGGTACGCTTTGCTACTGAATTGGTAGCTGCCATACCTGTACCTGCATCACCCTCACAGGGAGCAAAAGGAATACCTGCCTCGAGGTTTCCTGAAGGGTCAAGCTTTTTAGCGCCCTCTGCAGTAAGCTTACCGGCCTCTGCGCCTGCAGGAAGAACCTTGGGAAGAATCTCACGGATATCCCAGCCATATTTTTTAACATTATCAAGTGCTGCGAACTTATCAAGCATAGCAGCATTGTAATCGCAAATTGAAGAATCAATAGGGAACATACCTGAAGCCTCACCGACTCCCATTACCTTCTCACCTGTCATCTGCCAATGAATATATCCTGCAAGAGTTGTGAAATATGTAATATCCTTAACATGCTCTTCATTATTGAGAATTGCCTGATAAAGATGTGCAATGCTCCAACGCTGAGGAATATTAAATCCGAGAAGCTCGGTAAGTTCCTTTGCAGCAGGTCCGGTAATTGTATTTCTCCAGGTTCTGAAAGGAACGAGAAGTTCACCTTCCTTATTAAATGCCATATAGCCATGCATCATTCCTGAAAAACCGATTGCTGCAAGCTTCTTGATTTCCACGCCATACTTTGTCATTACATCCTTGCGAAGATTAGCATAGGTATCCTGAAGTCCTGTCCAAATATCATCAAGTGTATAAGTCCATACTCCATTATCAAGACGGTTCTCCCACTCATGATCGCCTGATGCGATAGGTGTATGATTCTCATCGATAAGTACTCCCTTGATTCTGGTCGAACCAAACTCAATACCAAGTACTGCTTTTCCGCTTTCAATTAATTCCTTTGCACTCACTGTTTTAATCCTCCGTAAGTCATTGTTATTCACGCATTATTGTATCATTTTGTAGATAATAAACAAAGTAATATTCTACAGTAAATGTTGATAATCTTATTCTATCAATATCAATTCTATTAACATTCTCATCCTATTGATATATCCATTAATAATCAACCTTATATATCAGAATATTCGCAGTTCTTGCAATCTCTGTGAAATTCCTCTCTTGGCTCAGTTCATCAATATCGCCTCCGGGTGGAACAGCTAAATATCCGGACTTGAGGCAATCAATATTTCCAACAATATAATCATAGCTGCAAATATTAAGTCCCATCGCCCCCGGAACAGCGAACAGTGAATGATAATCCGTAATCATGTAGTTATCGCCACTGTAATCCACCAAAACCCAGGCAATAGTATTTTCGTACTTATCACCACTGTCTGATATCACTAATGAATCCTTCAGCTCAGCTTCCAAAGCCTCTATCTCATCCTGTGGAACTGCACATACATTAGAAAGGTCATAGCTTCTAAGCTGATAGGTTCCTTTAGTAGCCAAGAAAATCAAAACCGCAAATATCAGTAAATGACGAATGGCTCCGCGCACATCAAATTCTACCGTAAACAGTAAAATCAATGCGATGAGTGAAAAAACAAAACTATGACGCGCTCCTTCATTCGCTTTTCTGAGCAATATCAATATTGCCATGAAGACGCAAATATAATTCAGTCCCATACCCCAATATACTGCGCTCTTCTCTTTATTCTTTTTACTGATTGAAGCTATCAGAAGAAGTATCGACATCAGCATGGCAATCGCATATTGAACACTTGGCAATCCGCCATACATTATACCGCCTCTGACATAATCGTATATGCTGCGTGCGGTATCAAGCATGGTATGGTATGTATTGCTCAATGCCCATCTAATTTCTCCACGCTTTATAAAATCCATATACGGGTAACTGAATAATGGCTCAAAATATTCAGCTGTGAAATACTTGGTTGTCAGCAGATAAGCTCCAACTGCCACCACCATGGATGCTATCGGTAACATCCACCAGTTTTTCATTTTACTCTTCGCATAATAATAAAATGTAATTACAAATAGCAGGAAATAATATGGTCTGCACATAGTAAGATATATGCAAAAGCCCAAAGATGTCGCAAGGAATCCTCGCTTTTTAGAATTAATATATGCAAAAACACAGGCAAAATCCAATAGTATAAATGATGCCACATTTGCTTCCGGAAGCATATTCATCAAATGAAGAGGCAAAGGCGGATATAATGCCAATCCAACCAGTAGGCATGCCGTCTGCTTTATATTTAATTTTGCCAATCCAACAAACGCAGTCAGAGAAATAGAAAAGAAAATAACATTATAAAGAATCGGTGAAAATGAATTCCATCCGAACAATCTTCCAAACACAATCCACGGCAACACTATTACCGGATTCCATGCCGCAAACGATCCGATTTGGGCATGATTTTCATTAAAACCGTAATATCCCTTTATTCCACCGGGCGACAATACGCCTTCTACCAGCTTATAATAAAACAAACTGTCATTATCCTTTGAATAAGGAATATATAACTTAAAAAAATTTAATCCCCTGAATGCGCATATTACTATGCACAATATCAGAGGAAATATAAATACAACCACTAACTGTATCAACAGCTTCTTGTCTACATTTTTAATTTTCTTAAAAACTGATTCTGCTGACATTAACCCCTCCAGAATATCCGGTCATTTTCATCACAATATTAATTATCCACTATTTCAGTCATTTGTAAAGAAATCGTTCAGCTTATTAAGGCAACGCATGAGTACCTCTTTCTCATCTGAACTAAATTCCGATACCACTGATCTGATTAATTTCTTGTGAAAATCTCTGTGATAAAAAAATGCCTTTCTTCCGCGTTCGGTCAATGTCACAAACACTACTCTTTTGTCAGAGTCGCTACGCTCACGAATAACATAATTCTTGCGCTCAAGGCTGTTAATATTGGTGGTAAGTGTTCCGACTGTAACCCCCAAACGCTTGGCTATCTCAGACATCTTTCTGGGTTCTTCAATTCCGACTGCCTCTATGATATGCATATCATTATGGCTTATATCCTTAAACTCTTCGGTGATAATCGCCTTGCTCTCGGTAATCATTATAGAATTGAATAAAGTTGCCAGTAATTCATTTAAATTATTACTATCTTTTTTCGACATATTCTACCGCATTTCACACTTTAGCATACAGGCTAAAATGTGAAATGCATCGCCTCTATCACATTAAGCCCAATCTACAATGCAGGCTCCATAAGTAAGTCCTGCACCAAAGCCTGCAAACAAATACTTCTTTCCACTTACAAGTATACCCTGTCTGTTGATTTCATCAAGAAGAACAGGTATCGAAGCTGAAGAAATATTGCCGACCTTTTCCATATTCATCGGGAACTTCTCAATATCAACCTTGAGGTTTCTTGAGATAGTTTTAATGATACGGCTGTTTGCCTGATGAAGAATGTAAAGGTCTATGTCATCAGTTGTAAGCTGCGCCTTTTCAAGTGTCTCACGAATGACAATCGGCACCACCTTGGTCGCAAACATATATACATCCTGGCCGATCATCTGAATCTTTTCATTAGTGTTGCAGTAAAGTACCTTACCGCCGGTACCGTCAGCACCGAGACTATAGTGGAAGCTGCCTTCACCCTTTTCAACAACAGCAGCGCCAGCTCCATCTCCGAAAAGAATACAGGTTCCTCTGTCGTTCCAGTCTACAAGCTCTGAAAGTACTTCACTTCCTACTACAAGTGCACGCTTAAAAGCACCTGTCTCAATGTAAGCATTCGCTACAGAAAGTGCAATCATAAATCCTGAACATGCTGCATTGATATCAAAAGCTGCTACTTTTTTTGCCCCGAGTATTTCCTGAATCTGGCAGGCTACACACGGAAGATGTTCCTGTGATGAACAAGATGCAACCAGGATTAAATCAATATCATCAGCAGTCACTCCGGCCATCTCCATTGCTCTTTTTGAAGCCTCTGCGCCAAGAGATGCTACAGTTTCTGTACCTTTTTCGGCCACATGTCTGTTGCCTATACCGGTTCTCTCGCGAATCCATTCATCAGAGGTATCGAGATAACTCTCAAGGTCCTTATTTGTAATTACTTTCTCAGGAAGATAGCTTCCTGTTCCGATTATTTTAATTCCCATATTAATCAATCTATTCCTATTTTTATCATCATCCAACTGCAAAAGTAAGTTCTGCACTTGCAGCGGTTTCTCCGTTTACGGTAGCAACTGCACTAGCGATACCAAAAGGTCCTTTCTGCTTTACGAGAGTAACCTCAAGTACAAGTGTATCTCCTGGAACAACCTTTCTCTTGAAACGTACCTTTTCCATTCCTGCAAAATAAGCAGTCTTTCCTCTGAACTCATCCTGATCAAGAAGTGCTACTGCGCCGGTCTGAGCAAGTGCCTCGAGAATAAGTACTCCGGGCATAACAGGATTTCCGGGGAAATGTCCCGCGAAGCAGGGCTCATTAAAGGTAACGCATTTTTTTGCCACAGCACGCTTACCAACCTCAAGCTCCTCGATAGTATCGATGAGAAGGAAGGGATGACGATGAGGCAAAATGTTCATTATTTCTGCTGTTGTATATACTGACATTTTAAGCCTCCCACTTCTTTACAAGAATACTTGCATTGTGTCCGCCAAAGCCAAGTGAGTTGCTGATAGCATAAGGAACCTCGCCGGTGTATGACTCGCGGCAGTAGTCAAGATCCATCTCTTCATCAGTATTCTTAAGACCAACTGTCTCGTGGATGTATCCCTCTTCTACAGTCTTTACACAAGTGATAAACTCTACCGCACCTGCTGCTCCGAGAAGGTGACCAATCATAGACTTGGTTGAATTAACCTTAAGATTCTTAGCGTGATCTCCGAAAGCAAGCTTAATAGCTCTTGTCTCGAAAAGATCGTTGTGGTGAGTACTGGTACCATGTGCATTTACATAAGTAATATCTGAAGGAGCAATACCTGCATCATTAATAGCATTGCTCATTGCTCTTGCAGCACCTGAACCATCCTCTGCAGGTGAAGTGATATGGAAAGCATCTGCACTGCATCCATAGCCTACAACCTCTGCATAAATCTTAGCTCCACGAGCCTTAGCATGCTCAAGCTCTTCAAGTACAACGACACCTGAGCCTTCACCCATTACAAATCCGTTTCTCTCTACATCAAAAGGAATAGAACATCTTGTAGGGTCCTCAGAGAATGAAAGAGCTGTCATTGATGAAAATCCTGCAATACACATAGGAGTGATTGCGCTCTCGGTTCCGCCTGCAACCATTGCATCAGCATCACCGTACTGAATTGTACGGAAAGCTTCACCGATTGAATTGGTTCCTGATGCACAAGCAGTTACAATGTCAATATTTTTACCCTTAAGGCCATACTGAATACTAACGTTACCTGCTGCCATATTTGAAATCTGCATAGGAACAAAAAGAGGGCTTACCCAACGGGGGCCTTTCTCTGCAAGACGAAGATGCTCTCTTTCCATAGCCTGCATACTTCCTACACCACATCCGATGCAGCATCCGATTCTGAAGGGATCTTCCTTCTCCATATCAAGTCCTGAATCCTTGAGAGCCTCACCTGCTGCTACCACAGCGAACTGGCTGAACTGCTCCATATGCTTTGCTGCAGCCTTTTCCATATAATCAGTAGGAACAAAATCCTTAACCTCTGCTGCGATCTTGCACTTATAATCTGTGGTATCAAAATGGGTAATGGGTGCAAATCCAAGCTTGCTCTGCTTAATTCCGTTCCAAAATTCCTCCACATTATTACCAATGGGAGTGATTGCTCCAAGTCCGGTAACTACTACTCTTCTCTTCATGTTTTTCTCCATTCTAGTCTGTGAAAAGTCCCCTCATAGGACACTGTGTAAATAAATCGACCATTCGAATAAGTCGATAAATATATAAGTAGTGAATCAAATCAACCAAGCTAATGGTCTACCTTAAATAGCCATACCACCATCTACACAAATAACCTGACCGGTGATGTATTTTGCATCTTCGCTTGCCAAAAATCTCACTGTTGCTGCAATATCCTCGGGCTGTCCCATTTTCTTCATAGGAATAGTCTCGATTGCCGCATCCTTAACCGCCTGAGGCATAGCATCTGTCATATCAGTCTGAATAAATCCGGGAGCAACTGCATTTACGCATACGCTCTTACCTGCAAATTCTCTTGCCACGCTCTTGGTCAAACCGATAATTCCGGCTTTTGATGATGAATAATTTGCCTGTCCTGCATTTCCAAGCACTCCGCTTACAGAAGCGATATTAATAATTCTTCCGCCCTTGAGCTTAAGGAAATTTCTTGAAAGATTTCTGATCATGTGGAAGGCACCGAGCAAATTGGTATTAATTACATCCATAAAATCCTTATCGCTCATAGCCATCACAAGCTTATCACGGGTAATGCCCGCATTGTTGACAAGAATATCTACCTTGCCATGTTTATCCAAAACAGCCTTGCACATCTCGCTGCATTCATTTTCATCTGCAATATCACACTTAACGCATTCGCCGTCTCCACCCTTCTCACGAATCAGTGCGAGAGTCTCGTTAGCCTTATCCTCAGAACCGGCGTAATTGACAATTACATAAGCTCCTGCTTCGGCAAGTGAAACAGCAATTGCTCTTCCGATTCCTCTGCTCGCGCCTGTTACCAGCGCAATTTTATTCTGAAGCATTTCCTATCTCCTCTAAAGAAGAGCTTCAAGATTATACAAATCTTGAAGCTCCTTAAAATATCTTCTATACAAATCTAGAAGCCTTTTTGATTTCTTCAATAGCCCCTGCTACCATATCCTCTACGATCTGCTGGCAGGTCTTTTCTTCCTTGATCATTCCGGCAATCTGTCCGGCCATTACAGTACCCATCTGCGCGTCACCTTCGATAACTGCACGTCTGAGTGAACCGAGAGTAAGATTCTCAAGCTCCATGAGCTCTACGCCTTCCTTCTCCATTCTGAGGTACTCCTTGGTCATCTTGTTCTTGATACTTCTTACAGGATGTCCGGTAGACATTCCGGTAACAGCTGAATCAATATCACTTGCTGAAATAACCTTCTTACGATAGTTCTCATGAACTATGTTTTCCTTAGCTACAAGGAATGCGGTTCCTACCTGAACTGCCTCTGCTCCGAGCATAAGTGCTGCAGCCATTCCTCTTCCGTCAGCAATACCGCCGGCACCGATTACAGGAATCGATACAGCGTCAACAACCTGGGGAAGAAGTGCCATGGTAGTAGTCTGACCAATATGTCCACCACTCTCCATACCTTCAGCAACAACAGCATCTGCTCCTGCTCTCTCCATGAGACGAGCCATTGCAACGCTGGCAACAACAGGCATAACCTTAACTCCGGCCTCTTTCCACATTGCCATATACTTGGCAGGATTGCCGGCACCGGTGGTAACTGCCTTAACGCCTTCCTCAATCACAATCTGAGCAACCTCATCTGCGTTGGGGTTCATAAGCATTACGTTTACACCAAAAGGCTTATCGGTAAGTTCCTTACACTTACGGATTTCTTCACGTACTATTTCCGGAGGAGCTGAAGCTGCGCCGATAATACCGAATCCGCCTGCATTGGAAACAGCTGCTGCAAGGTTGTGTTCTGCAACCCATGCCATACCACCCTGAATAACAGGATACTGAATACCAAGCAGTTCTGTAATCTTTGTATTCATGATAATACTCCCGAATTATGCAATCAGGCTCAGTTCATAGCCCTGAGCCAGTTGCTAATAAACATTTACAAATTATGCGTTAGCACCGTGTGACTCAAGGTAAGCTACCATATCGCCAACAGTCTTGATGCCCTCAAGATCCTCAGAAGGGATTTCTACACCAAATGCTTCCTCAACGTTCATTACAAGATCAAAAAGATCAAGTGAATCGATTTCAAGATCCTCCTTGAAAGAAGTTTCAGCAGTAACCTTCTCTGCCTCTACATCAAGCTTTTCAACGATGAGCTCAGTCAATTTCTCTAACATGTTTTTTTCCTCACTTTATAAAATAATTTAATAGTATCGAAACACAAAAAAAGTATTTCGGTTAAAATATTTTGAACGTCAAATAGTTTGACTATCAAATATTTTGATTTCCGAAATACTTTATATTATTTTGCATGTAGTATGTCAACCTACGTGTTAAATTATTTTTACTACATTACATATTATCTTTTGCTTTGTTCCTGTCTTATGCTTTATTCCTATTTTATACTTTGTTTTTGATTTCTACTTTGTTACTCCAGTATGCAACCACTATTCCCATAATCGCAGCACTCCATAGAAGAAGCTCCATTGATAACACTCTTCCTGCAATTAAAAATACTATAAGTAGAAATACCAGCATCAGCCATACTCGCTTCATAACCATCTGCAATCTACTTTTCATTACAGCTTCGCACAAAACACCTAGTATGAACAATAGTACAAGCAAAATCATACCTATTATTTCTACTTTGGTAATCCAGTAATTATTTCGAATAATACGCAGAATGGTATGAACAAATGTTAATACTCCCCCGCCTGCGATAGTTAATATAAGTTTTACTACTTTGGTGTTTCTCTTATGCAAAGAATCGACCACACAAAGAATGATTACTGCTCCAAGGAGCGCCAATATATCTGCCCACAAAAAATATATGTACCTAGTATCTCTATTTCCAATTAAATAAGATATTCTAATCGGAAAGAATTTATACGAATACGAAAACGATAGTCCAAACATAATTGCCTGAATCAGCCATAATACTCCGGCAAAAGCAATTCCAATTATCCTGAATACCTGCTTCGGTTTCTTTTCATAAAAAGCATATCGTCCACACTTCAAAAAACCTATAACAGAAAGAACCATTACAATAAGACATGCCACCTCAAACGGATTAAGCTGTATTGCTCTATAATTAATTCCGTTTTTTTCTATATAAATATCCGTCAAAGCACCAGTAAGACCACCAAGTATACCAATAACTATTGCAGAAATAATAGTAAGCGCCTTATATCGGCCATGCATCGGCTCAACGGCTATCGCTTTAACACTTGGCTGCTTAACAGCATTTGCCTGCTGCATAAATTGATCTGGCTGCGTATACGGATTCTGCTGCACATACTGCACTGGCTGCGCATACGAATTCTGTTGCGCATACTGCACGGACTGTGCATATGGATTCTGTTGCGCATACTGCACAGGCTGTATATATGAATTCTGTTGTCCATACTGCGCAGACTGTGCGTATTGTACAGACTGCATACCGGCGTTTTGAACGTTAATATTCTGTGAATTTATATTCTGTACAGAAGACTGTGCATTCTGCATGTACGGCTGCGCCTGTATACCTGCATATGCCTCCGGCATACCGGCTTGAATAGCATTATATGAAAATGATGTCGTAATCTCATCATCTATATTCAGAGAATTATCTTTATGAATTACCTCGGGTGTTGCTTCAGCGGCCACTTGTGGATAATTGTTAAAATCCAAAGTGGTTTCATCCCTTGAATCCACTGAATTAGACGGTTCCGTCATACTTGATGAATCCAATTTGTAAAGAACCTTTTCAAGGTCTGCTCTTAGATTTTCAGGATTCTGATAACGATTCTCTGCTCTGAATGCACTCGCCTTCAAAACAACTCGCTTCAATTCCACACAACCACCTTCAGGTTCAGGCAGCATCTCACCACTCATACGTCTGACAAGCGCATTTTCCTTGTCTGAATAACTGATTTGATTCGGAAACGGAGGGACAAAAGGTGCTCTGTTCTTATTTAGCAGTCGATACATTACCAAACCAATAGAATAAATATCTACATTCTTACCATATGACCTTCCATGATAAATTTCAGGTGCCATATATGTATAGGTACCTTTTTTTGACATAGTACTGGTAGTTTTTTCAACAGTTCGTGCTATTCCAAAGTCACCAAGCTTATAAGTACCAATATCAGATATAAATACATTCTCAGGCTTAATATCTCTATGGATGATATTGTAATTTTGACATACTTCCAATGCATGACAAAGATCTATTCCAAGCTGAATAACTTCTCTCTCAGTAAGTTCTCTGGATGCAAGCGTTTTAACCAGCGGATAGAGTAATTCCATGCGAATCAAAATGTCACAGCCCATTCCGTCAGCATGATCCAAAATATAATAATCCTCGCAGCTGACTATATAACTGTTACCCTTAAGGCGCGCCATCAAATCGTACTCGTTTATGACTTCCTTTACAATTCCCATGTAATAGTCAGACACATCCTTGTCAGTCATTCCCTCACTTTTAAGACTCTGGATTTCTCCACTGTTCTGTGGAATGCTGATCACTTTTAATGCCGCTTTATATACCTTGCCAAAGCGTTCGTCACGTTTCTCGATCTCAAAGACCTTACCAAAACTTCCTTCGCCAAGAACGTCTGTCACATACCATGAACCAAACAACGGCTCCATTGATTTCAACTGGTTGATATCCATGTCGTCTCCATCTCACATGTTATTTTGAATTACTCACATTAAAATCCACACTACCCAAAACGAACGAATAAATTATACATCAAGACTCAAAATCATTCTACACTTTAAGGCTTCGCAAATATGCTTTATGTTCATCGGTTACTCTGAAGCTTTCAATCGCCTTTTGTATAGTTTTATTGTGAGTCCAAGAATCCAGCTTATATTTTTCGATATATGGTATCGTGGCATCCCACTGCTTGGCAAGTGCAGTCGCAAAATACCACGCATTCATCATGTTCACGTAGTATTCCTCTGACCTTACTCCTGCTGCCAGCTCCAGATACTCCGGCTTAAAATCTGCATCCAAATACTGCGACATAAGCATATGCAAACCATACCTGCAGGTATAAGTTTCCTTTGACTGAACCCATCTGTACACATCCTTAATCAATTCATCGCGATGCTTGGCAAGAACCTTCGGAACTTTATCATCCGTCACTGCCCAGCAATCCATGTATGGCAAAAACCTTTCTATTTCTGACATGCACTCATCGTAATCCTTAATATCCTCTATAAGGATTATATGCAGAATATTTTCCTCATAATATTTATGCGGCAAAGAAGCAAAAAAGCTTTTTACTTCAGGAGCATTTTTTAATTTCTTAGCTAATTGGCGAAGCATCGGAATTCTGATTCCTATAATCCGCTCTCGCTCAATATTAGGAACTATCTTGGCCTGGAAATCACCATAGGCTTCTTCCTTAAGCGATAAAAGTTCATTTCTGATATCCATATGTTACTCCTTCTTAAGCACATGTTTTCATTTAGCTCGTCGTGTATAACAAAACACAGCAATCATCAATTGACTGCTGTGTTCTAAGTATTAGGTTTCGAATTACCCCGCATACTACTTGCACTTTATTGTTTTCCTGCATTAAGTCTGTTCCCTGAACCACCTTTGATTTGAGAGCTACGTTGCAGCCCCGAGGTATTGCGTTCCCAGAATACACCATCACTATACCCCTGGATTGATCTATCAGTCTCGGCCATCTCCAGACGTTTTTGTGCCCATGCTCCATAGAGCTCATTTTGTTCAATTGCGATATAATCTCTTCCGAGCTTCCTGGCCGTTACTGCAGTAGAGCCCGATCCTGCAAAAGGATCCAAAACTATATCGCCTTCATTACTGCTGGCGAGAATTATTTTGGCCAAGAGCTTTTCAGGCTTCTGTGTGGGGTGCGCAGTGTTTTCCGGCATCGACCAGTAGGGGATAGATATATCATCCCAAAAATTGGACGGACAGGTATTTCTGTAATTACCGTCTTCAGTCTCTTCCCAATCCTTAGGCTTACCGTCCACTCTGTATGGTGCGATTACCTTCTTACGAACCTTAACCGCATTCAAATTGAAAGTATATCCCTCATCTCCTATAGACTGAGCACGCTTGGGAGCAGACTTACTGTTTACCGCAAACCATATATCTTCCATACCATTTTTCCAGTTGGATTCAGCACCGCGACCTTTTTCTCTCTGCCATGTAATTCTGTTAAGTACATGAAAATACTCGCATAATACAGGACCGATTATCAGACTGGATTCCCAATCACAGCACACATAAATCGAAGCATTTTCCTTAAGAAGTGGCAGAACCTTTTCTACCCATTTAACGGTAAAAGCTCTATACTCTTCCGAACCTACACGGTTGAATTTATTACCGTGGTAATTCTTGGCGAGATTATAAGGCGGATCTACTATCAACAAATCAGCACACTTTTCCGGTAGCATATCCATCACTTCAAAACTGTCACCTATGATATAAGCATTCCGGACCGAATCGACGGAACTAATTCTACCACATGCATCGCTAATGTTATCCTGACTACAATCCTGACTGCTATAACAAACATTATCCGGACTGCCTTCTTGATAATGTGCTTCATTTTCAGCGGCAGCCATCTCCCTAACTGAAAGCGCAGGGACGCACCTTTCCAGATACTCCCTGCCTTCTGCTATATCAAAATCAATTGTCTTATTTCTGCTTGCCTTCTGCTTCATCCTACCCACACACTAAATAGACCATTCATCACGAATCTACGCTTAATCTGTTTTAATCTGATCTGTATTAATCTGATTTGTATTATTCTGATCTGCTTTATTCAAATTTGACTTATTACAATCTGTCCTATTCCGCCCCGCCTTAATTCGCTCCACCTTATTCCATCAGTCCTTACCGGTTGCCTCGTCTTAACAAATAAATAGTGTCCTCGAATTCTTCAAGCGCATCGTATCCTGCCTGACAAATCTTATATACTCCACGGCCAACATTCACAAACCATCCATAAAAATTGTCGTGCATAATATCTGTACTTTTCTGGATTCCGCTAAGCTCTCGAATCTGCTTTGTCTTTGCTTCACCACCAAGTTCAGCAAGAGTATCAAGAACCAGAAGCGCATCTTCCCTGTATCCGGTAATCAGCTTTGTGCCTCGCACGCCACCGATATTATTCTTTGTGCGACGCTTTTGAAACTCTTCTGACAACGCTCTCTTTTTTCTTTTATTACTCGCCTTAAGATTATCAAGTTCACTCGCAACCGGTTCACTTACAATCTCCACTGTATGCGACCTTTTTGAAACCACTATCAGACCGATTCCCAGTCGTTTCAAGATGTAAATCTTATCCTTGAAAGAACGCGAATTCAAATCACTCGGCTTAAAGATACCGATAAAAACCGTGTCGACCAATTTCTGCCTTAATGCGGCCTGTTGCACTGACTTAAAATCCAAATTGACCTTAAGTTCTACAGCCACGCTTTCATCGCCTTTTTCCATATAAAGATCGATATCGTTGACCTCTCCGTCGGCAACATAACCATACTGTTCAAAATATTTTTTTATCGGTGCAAACAGGTCTTTTTCCATTATCGTCCAAATACCAAATACAATACGAGAGCTGCGATAGCAATTATACCTACTCCGATAGCAGAAAGAATAATAATAAGCTTACGCTTCTTTCTTGCCTTTTCCTCATTTGCCAGGCGAGTTTCCTCCTCAATGCGAAGTCTCTCCTCCTCTGCTCTCTGAGCTGCAAGTTCCTGCTCACGTACCATTCTCTCATGCTCGTATATCTTATTAATCTCAACAGTACAATTATTGGCCATTACCGCTGCTGCCATATAATTACCTAACGCAGAAAATCTCTCATGGCACTCTGTAAAATCAGGCACTGTTGCCGCAGTATTCATTCTATTGATTATAGACATATACTCTGCATTACGTCTGGACTCTGCTTCATTATACAGCTCAAGTGCCTTAGCATCTGCCGCATCGAGAACCTGTGCATACTCGCTGGTAATTCTTGCAATATTATCATTATCTCTTGCAGTAGCCTCTGCTATTCTGGTGTCAAGTGCATCCGAAATTGTCTTAAGAGCTTCATCAAGCTCCTTCTTAAATTCACCACTTGCATACTGCTTAGCTCGCGCAAGATTTTTCATGCTGTTAAGCTCTGCTGTCTCATCCGCCTTAAGCTGATTGAGTGAGTCCAGTTCTGTATCATAGCCTCGATAGTATACATAAAGATTAAGTAAAACCTCGGCCTCAAGATAATCCTTGATTGCATATTTTTCTATCGTTGCATTAATTCTATCTGTAGCCACCTCTCCGGCAAGACGTCTTACCACCTTACTTTCAGAGTATTTATTCAAAAAGTAATTAATGAATTCCTGTCTGTTGGAAAGCTTGATTTCCGCAAGCTGCTGTCCGAAGTACGCCTGCGCACACTCCGCATTTACATGGCTGAGCAAATCGTCGAAGAAGCCCTGTGCCTTATTCCACTCACGGTCTTCAAGAGCCATTTTACCTCTCTTGATAAGTGCAATTTCGTTGGTATTGATAGCCTGCTGCTTAGCAGAATCAATATTCTTGTTAGCATTTTTGAGCTTATCTTCATTGACAATCTTGTTGATTCCGCGGAGAAGATCCTGCATAAATCCAAGCTTATCCATATCCTGTGCCTGAAGATGTGAAAATTCCTCCGGCAAATCATAGGGATCCATTCCCTTATATGCAGGGATAAGTGTCTTTTTCTGTCCGAGTCTGATAAGTGAAAGATATCTAGACCACTCATTTTTAACCCAAACAGCATTAAAATATGCAGGCTTGGTACCAAGAACCACCATTACCTTTGCAGAATTAAGTGCCGCAAAAATGTAAGGCTCATATTCCTGTCCGAGCTTATCTTCAAGTGTGATTCTCGCAAAGAACACCTTGAGGCCTTCCTGTGTCAACTGATGATACAGGTCATTGGCAAGAACACTGTCAACAGTTCTCTGACCGTTATCATCGCTCTCCTTATAACATATAAACACATCAAAAGGCTCTTCCTTTTCTGAAATAGCAAGGATACCCTTCTGAATATTGTCGATGGTCTGCGCCTCTTCCTCGTATACAACCTTCTGTTCCGGAGAAGCTTTTTCTATTGCTGACTTATAATCCTCATCAGCAAAAATAGACGTGTACTGTGCTCTTCGAATCGTAGGAATTCTCTTACCTGTAACAGGATCCTCAACATAATCGATTCCATATCGGCAAAGGATGAGTGACCAGTACGCTTCAGCATCATCTTTATCCTCATTAAGAATCTGCTCGTAGATAGCAGCCGCCTTATCAAAATCGCTGTTGCGTCTAAAATGATTCGCTCTGTCATAAAGATTAACCTTCTTATCATTATCAAGGCGAGGGAAGGTCTGTCGAGTTCCGCAGCATTCACATTCTCCAACTGTTGCATCACCCTGAATAATCAGATCTCCGCCACACATTTTGCACTTAAATATAGTCATCTCAAAACTCCTTAAAGTTTTTTTGCCGTACATTTAATTTTATCATAATTCGCACAAGTCATCAATAAATCTCATCCCCGGTGGAGGCTGCCAGCTTGCGCGTTTCCCCGTCTCCGAAAGCGACGAGGCGCTCACCTTTTTTCACGATTCTTCCTATTAACGCAGCTACAATTCCATGCTCTTCCAGAGCACCTAAAATCGGTTCCGGATTGTCGCACACGATAAGAAGTCCACCTGTTCCGTCTATGAGATACGGATTTTTATCAAGTGCCTCACAGACCTCAATAGTCTCCTGTCTGATCGGTATCCTGTCGTTATGAACTGTAAATCCACAATCGGCAAAACGACCAAGCTGCCATAGAGCAGCGTAGACTCCACCGCAGGAGATGTCATGGAGATATGATATTTTGAGATCATCTGCTGCCAGTCTCGTGTCATTCATCAGCGCCGACTCAATTCCAGCGCCATTCGCCAAGGTCGCCACAATTCTCGCGTCATTCCCCAAAGTTGGCGCAATTTTCGCGTCATTCTTCAAAGCCACCCTGATCATTTTCGCAACATTAGCTACACTGCATTTCTCAGTTCCGAATACATATCCCGATGAAAAATAATTGCCGAATCTTTCTTTTATAATCGATTCATTTTTTTGAATCAATATATCAGTGCCAAGCATTCCTGCATAGCCGCACATAATAATACTGCTGCCATCGCAGATGCTTCGCTTATCAGGGTACTTAATATTTTTTGCTCCTGATGTTGAGTTATCGTCACAATTCTGCACTGAGTGTCCAAATATATGAACAGTAAAAAATGGTGCAGCAAAGCTATCACTTACCTGCGTATGTCCACCCACAATCGGCATCTCTGATTTTTCAGCAAGCTCAGCAAACTCCGACATACATTTTTTTATAAAAGACTCTTTGGTACCTTCTGGCAAAAGTAATGTGAGCCTAGCTCCGATTGCGTTTGCCAATGAACAAGCAAAATTATTAGTAGCCTTTATCCATGCTATAGCCGGAGTTTCGCCTGTGCCATCAGCCGTAATAATTCCGTTAATATCAGAATAATCATGACCAATTCCGGCACCCATCACTATAGATTTATCTGTCTTTTTAATCTCCCTGAACACCGCATTATCAAGGCGACGCTCAATCAGACTACCTTTCTCCATATACTCCAGCTCCCTGTGCTCTCTTGCTCGCACAAACCTCTTACTCACATTATCTCTTTGCTCACATTATGTCCGCAAAAACTTACCAATATATGCTTAATCACATCTTTCTTAAAATATCCACCGTATGTGCCGCAGCTCCGATGATATCCATTCTCTCAGCTGTGGCAAGCTGATATTTTACCAGATACTCAAAGCCCTCATCGTCAAGCTTATTAACAAAAGGTCTGATATAATTGGCTGGGCCGTCAGGTGAGATAATCTTCTCCCTAGCAAGTCCCACTTCACTGTTAAATCGATCTATATCCTCAATTCTCACAAAGTCATATACACTATCCTCGTTGGGAATCACATGAAAATCCTCTGTCAAAAGCCCTTTCTCGATAGACTCATGAATCATATTTTCCTGAATAGCACGAATCACAAACGCATACTCATTCATAATATATGCGACCAGTATATATCCGCCTTTTTTAGTGACACGCTTTGCCTCTCGGAGTGCCTGCATCTTCTCCTCAGCAGTCATCAGATGATACATCGGGCCAAAAAGAAGCGTGAGGTCAAAAGTCTCATCAGCCAGCTTCTTAAGCTTCAATGCATTCCCTTGAATAGCAGTAACATTACTGTTCTTTTTCTTAAGAATACCCAAATTATATTTAACAAGTTCTACGGCTGTCACAGAGTAACCTTCCTCACAAAGAGGCACACTGTAGCGACCTGTTGCTGCTCCGATATCGAGAAGCTGAAGCTGTGATTTATCTGTAAATCCACGTTCAGACATTACCCTGTCCAAATAGTCATGAACATATTTCATAGTCACACGGAATTCTATTTGTCCATGGCGAGTGTCCAGTCTTTTTTCCTCATTGAATTTGTTATAAAAATCTTCAATCTTACCCATAGTAATCTCCGAAAGGTATGTTTACGCATTTGTTCATGCATATGTTCATAAATAGCAAATATACTATATCATATCGCCAATGATCTGTAATCACTTGGCCCGTCGTGTATAACAAAAGAAAGGTCCTGAACCATTATGATTCAAGACCTTGTATAATACTCTCAAATATTCATCAATGTGTCATAACAGTCATTTTATCAAGCACTGAGTTCACCACATTAATGTCCAATTCAAGATACTTAGATATTAATTCTGCAGAAAGACCATTTCTAAACATAGCCATAATATTTTTCTCACGTTCTTGCAATTGGCCATCCTCGTGGCCTTGTTCGCGACCTTGTTCGCGACCTTCCTCCAGACCTTGCACGCGTCCTTCTTCCAAGCCTTGCTCGCGTCCTTCCGCCAGACCTTGCACGCGACCTTCTTCCAAGCCTTCTTCTCTTGCTTTTACTTTTGCTTCCCGCGTTTCTCTATCTATCAAATGTCCTAATGTCATATATCCAGACCTCACTTCTTCTAAATCCTTGACTCGGTCAATAAGTTCATCAAGCTTTCGAGTTGAATTATCAACCACATTGATATCTCGGCTTGTTTGAATATATGATAGCATGTTTTTTATTGACTCGCTACCGCCTTTACTCCCTTTAGTATTAAAGTATAAGAAATGCAAGCCATCTCCATACTTGATTTCGGGCACTTCCCTGCAAGAGTTCTCAAAAGTATAGAGCATATAATCGTATCCCCATATATCAAAATTGGTAATAGTTATGACATACAACTCCGGCATATGCGCGAAGTCATCATCTCCGGACTTCATATTCTTATTATCAATTTTTGCCTGATAGAATCGATTATGTTTTGGAAAATCCAAATCATTTTCTGCATGAGGCTCATAATCGTACATCCTAATTTTCTGACCATACTTGTCACGTTCAGTAATCTCTACATCCAAACGTATGCCTCTCATATCTGGATGCGGTGGTGCAAAAGTACGTTGATTGATAATACTGATTTCTCCAATACTAAAACCAAGCAGCGCCTCTAAAATTATACGATATGCCTCTTCAGCATATTCTGTACTATTTGCAAGCGCGTTGTTTAAGAAATCATCAATCAAATCCATATCTTCTAATCTTTTCATATTTATCCCCCATAAGAAAATCTTGTGAAAGGATATTAACATCCCGAAAATATGAATTCAACACAAAAGGAATGAGCGGTCGAAAAAAAGAATAAGCGGTAGTTTTTGCACAAATATTCGTCGCCTAAAACGCCCTAAATCTAAGAACTGAAGGATCAATCTCTTTAAGATTCTTCGCACCGGTTCTAGCCATAATCACGCTAAGTTCTCTGTTGATTGCTTCTATCTGGTTAGTCACTCCCTTGGCGCCTTCCTTAAGAGGGTCCATAAGTGCGCGGCCGACACAGACAGCATCAGCGCCAAGCGCAAGCGCCTTGAACACATCTGCGCCCCTGGTAATTCCACAGTCTACGAACACTTTAATCTGGCCATCTACTGCCTTGACAATTTCAGGCAAAACCATAAGAGGCGGAACCATATAATCCATGATTCCATGATGATGTGAAACCACTATTCCCGAAGCTCCTGCTTCCACACATTTAGCCGCATCTTCAGGGCTGAGCACACCCTTTACAATAAATGGTCTGTCTGACATTTTTACATACTCAGCAAGTTTCTCGGAAGTAGTGGGCTTCATCGGAAATCCCATGACATTGTCATATTTTCCTTCCCATGAGATAGCGTGGTCGATATCCATTCCAACCGCAAAAGCCCCACACTTGACAGCATGATCAATCTTAAACTTCACCATCTCATCCTTCTCGTGCGGCTTCACTATCTTGACTGTTCTTGCACCAGTGCCGATGATTTCGGCAAGCTCATCCTCCTCTGTCATACCGACAAAATGAACAGCCCCGGCATTCTTAGCTCCGATCGCAATCTCTTCCATAGCATTGTCACAGATTTTGTGCAAATGCGAAAGAGCTGCAGTCATTACCGGCGTCTCAAATTTTTCACCGAAAAGTTCCATCTCAAGGTTCGGAAGATCCGAATCGAGATATCTTGTCGAAATCAATATTGAATCAAAATACTCACGTGTTAATTCATCTGTTTTTACTGTGTAATTCATTGTGTGCCCCATCTACTTTAAGTTTTAATTATTTGATAAAGCAAAAAACGACTGCCTTATAAAATCTTTGCGGGATTAATGACGGCGGTCGTTTTTGCGTTCACTATCATGCTTTTCATCGTTTATCGTGTAAACTGTGAAATAAATTTCCATGCATTCTCATTGGTATGATGACGACACTCGTGCACCTGCCCGCTCACACTAGCAAATGCAGTACGACATACTCCGTCTTCGCTGTCATAATATCTGACTGTAAGTGTACTGCCTCTTGACTCATCGCAAATCTTCTCAACTCTGTCAGGTGCATCACCGTATACAGGATCAGCCCAGCTATCTCTATCTTCAAATTTTACATTGAACTTAGCCTTAAGCTTATTAACCTCTGCGGCATACTGAATTCTCTCTATTGCAGACTCAGCCTGACAAGGAAGTTCCGGAAGATGTGAAAGTTCACCACCCGAATAGAAAATCGGAACCGCTATATCAGTATTGTGATTCTCGCCTGCCGACTGGCTGAGTGGATTATTTTTGACAGGGAAAAGCGCACTTGCAGGAGCCAATCCGGCAAACATCTCAGGATATTCTTCGAACATGTTCCAGGTTTTGCCACTACCCATCGAGAAACCAGATGCATAAATTCTATGTACATCTACGTTATAGCGCTCCTTGATTGCTTCAACCACAGCTGCTGCCTCGGTTGCAGTTACAAACTGATGATTCTCAACAGCCACATAAAGGAAGCCATATCTATGCGCTATCTCCCACCAGCCAGATACATATGTCAGATACATGGTAGAATCACCGCCACCATGGAATCCAACAAGTAGCGGAACAGGTCCATTGTCAAAAAGCCCCTTATTGTAGTATGCAAAATAACCTATTTTGTGTTCAGGCTCCTTCACCAGCTTATTGTCCGTTGATGTCTTTACACTGACAAAGCCTGCGTCCTCAATTATTCCAAGAGCCTCAAAATCAGGCTCGATTTCCATGTTTCCGCACCACATTTTGAACTTACGAACAAATGCCTTAAAATCTGCCGGATAATCTGCACTATCTTTGATTAACAGATTCTCACATCCTTCAAATGCAGCGTTAATTTCTGAAGAATTACCTACGCTGAGAATTCCGATGTCCTTACGCTCAACATTCGGGATCACACTAAGTCTTTCCATCGAGCACATAGCAGGCGTAATCTCTCCGGGTCCCCAAAGATACTCACCCTGCAATGTTTTTAATAAATTCTGCGCCACAAAATCAGCCGATGCACCATAGCTATAAATATCCGCTCTGAATATCGCGCCCTTTATAAAATATCCCTGGAATTCACCTGTAAAGAAATTACTGAGAGTGATGATACCATCCTCATATCTGGGATCCATCTTAGTCTCAGCTATAAGTGATGAATAGACTTCCTCAGTCGCATTAACCCATCCGCCCTCGCAGGTAGGATATACGAAGAGTACACTAGAATATGTATCTGCCGCAATTTTTGCCAGACCATTTTTATCAGCGAAATCAACTGCCGCTGCCTTGTCCATTCTATTCTCTTCGAACACGATCAGCATCGGCGCTCTGAAGGAATAGTTGTTAACCTGTCCGTCCAGGTCAGACTTAGGAACATAAGTTTTAAGATAAAACTTCTCATACTCATGCTCCCAATACTTACTTCCGTCTGCCAGCATCTCTATTACTGGTCTTTCTGTCATTGCCATATAAATACCCCCCGTAAAAGTCAGTGAACTGACTTGATGTATAGATATAATATAACATATAGTAAGGGGAATGGGAGTAGGTCGGATAAAATAAAAGGTCTTGAATCATAAAGATTCAAGACCGTAAAAAATCCGTAAGATATAGTTATCTATACATGTTGAATGTAATAATGTGTTCTTCATCTGTGGCAGTCAAAACAATAAAGTAATGTAATTACACAAGAACTTAATCATTCACTTTACAAATGTAAAAAATCTATCCCTTGTTATAATAAACAATCTGTCAAACAAGGATTTTTCAAATTCCTCGCTCAAAAAATCGAAATCTGATAGCTCATCAAAAAACGGTGCTTCATGTATACATAAACATAATTCAATTGATGAATAGTTTTTTCCAAATAATTCACGCCGAATAGCTTTCTCATTCTTCCGCCTAATACTATCAATACACTTAACACGATACTGCGCTAATGATCCACCCTTAAACATATATGTCTCTTGTGACTCATTAACCTTTATCGCACTGGTAACTTTTGAAATATTAGCTGATCCCTTCTTGTCTATAGCGTTTTCATATTGTACTACTTCTCTTATTTCACAAGATATAACTGAAGTTACTTCTAGCGCTCTACCATCATCACTTGTAAAATCATACTCATCAGACTTTTTATTCCATACCATATTAAGGTATGAATCTCCATATACTTCTGCAATTCTTTTTTGAGCATATAATTCAATATCATCGGTATTAAGTTTATATCTCATTTAATAACAGCCCTGTAAGACAATAATCACATTTCTCAATTAGTTCTAAATATTAGCAGATTCTTATTCTTAATAAACACATCCACATATTAATTCATCTCAAATTTCTGCTTATCACTCACACTAATCTCATTACCTATCTGAACTTCAATAAGCTTAAGCTCCGTACTAGCGATTACAGTATGTTTGCACTCAGCTTTCATAGTAATAACATCACCAGCCTTCACATTCTGTTCTCTTCCGTCAACTATGGTCTTACCTTCACCCCAAAGCACTACCCAAACCTCATCACGATTCTTATGTGAATGATAGTTCATCTTGTGGCCAGGATTAAGTGTAACCTTAATTGTCATAGAACCACTTTCTACATCAATTACTTTATAACTTCCCCATGACTTCTCAGCAAACATAATCTGCTGCTCAAATTTATCCACAAAAGGCTTAATATAAGAAGACTGTTCTTTATCACTTACTAAAATACCTTCTGGAGAAGCTGAAATCACCACATCATGTAGTCCCATCGCCAGAATCGGAACATCCATCTCATTAAGAATATGTACATCAGAACAAGCATCATTCATGATACCTTTACCTATTACATTTTCTTCCATAGCTTCCGTCAATGTATTCCAAGTACCAAGATCCTTCCACTCTCCGGAAAATCTCTGAACCTGTATCTTGTCCTCATGTTCAACTACTGCATAGTCAAATGATATCTTTGTCAGTATCTCATATTTATCAAACAAATCTGCATAATCAATAAATTCTATCAATTCATGGGCTCTTTGTAACACATACTTGAGTTTATATGCAAATACGCCACCATTCCATAAAGCACCCTGCGCTATATACTCACGTGCTACATCTTCAGTTGGTTTCTCTTTGAATGTTTTAACCATTGATGTATTATCTGAAGATTCCGGAATAATATATCCATATTTCTCTGAAGGATATGTCGGCTCAATCCCCATAAGCACAAGATTAGCCTCACCTTTATCTGCCTGTTCCGCCAATCCTTTCAACGCCTGAAAATAATCATCTTCCACATAGGGATCAACAGGACATACAACTACCGATTCCTCCGGACTAATCTTCATTACATCCACAAGGTATGATGTGGCTAATGCAATCGCCGGAAATGTATCTCTACGACAAGGTTCCACTGAGATACTAACCTTCTCCCCTAATTGATTATGTATTGCAGATACCTGTGTCTTTGAAGTAGCTATTGTAACTGTTGCATCAGAGTCCACTTTTTTTATCTGACTATATACACGCTGCACCATAGACTCGTAATCGTCTTTTTCAGTTTTAAATATTTTTATAAATTGTTTTGATCTTATATCGTTCGAAAGTGGCCAAAGACGTTTTCCTGATCCACCAGATAATAATACTATATTCATGTCAAACTCCAAATGTATATTTTCTAATTACTATTTTAAACTTTTATGAGCTGCTGCAGTTCATCTACAACAGCTCATATTGTATCCCTCATATAACTTTTATCTCTCTGCTCTCATTGGATTATTAAGGAAATCTTCGTACGAGAGACGAATTCCATCCTCAAGCTCTGTCATATATCTCCAACCAAGCTTTTCAGCCTTAGAAACATCCAAAAGTTTTCTAGGAGTACCATTAGGCTTAGAAATATCCCAAAGAATCTCTCCATCATAGCCAACCACTTTAGCAACAAGTTCCGTAAGCTCTTTAATAGTCAATTCCTTGCCTGTTCCAGCATTTACAGTCTCATCTCCACTATAGTTGTTCATAAGGAACACACAAAGATTAGCAAGATCATCTACATATAAGAACTCTCTAAGGGGTGATCCATCTCCCCAACAAGTTACAGACTCTAGTCCTGCTTCCTTCGCCTCATGAAACCTTCTAATCAATGCAGGCAATACATGTGAGTGAGTTGGATGATAATTATCATTAGGGCCATAAAGATTTGTTGGCATAACTGAAATATAATCAGTTCCATACTGCTTATTAAGAAATTCACAATACTTAAGACCACTAATTTTGGCTAAAGCATATGCCTCATTTGTCTTTTCAAGTTCAGATGTCAAAAGACAACTTTCAGGCATAGGCTGCGGCGCCATTCTGGGATAGATACATGAACTGCCTAAAAACTCTAACTTCTTGCAACCGTTCTTCCATGCACTATGAATTACATTCATCTCAAGAACCATATTGTCATACATGAAATCAGCTAAAGCACTTTGGTTAGCAATAATTCCTCCAACCTTTGCAGCAGCAAGAAACACATAATCAGGCTTCTCATCTTCGAAAAACTTTTCCACCGCAACTTGATTAATCAAATCAAGTTCTTTATGTGTTCTTGTAATAATATTTGTATATCCTTGTCTTTCAAGTTCTCTAACAATTGCAGATCCAACCATTCCCCTATGTCCTGCAACGTATATCTTGGAATTCTTTTCCATCATTACTTAACAACTCCCTTTTCAAGGTACTCTGCCAAATTCATACGGATATGCTCCTCAGCTCTTTCTACTGCAACCTTTTCCATGTCATGCTTTGTCATGAGTTCAACAAGCTCCTCGAAAGAAGTCTTAGTAGGATTCCATCCGAGTTCTGTACGAGCCTTTGTAGGATCGCCCCAAAGATTGACTACATCAGTAGGACGGTAGAAATCAGGGCTTACCTCAACAACAACCTTACCTGTTGCCTTGTCTATTCCTTTTTCATCCATACCACTTCCCTGCCATTCAACTTCAATACCCGCATGATGGAATGCTAATGTTGCAAACTCCCTGACAGAATGCTGCACACCTGTAGCAATTACAAAATCCTCCGGCTTATCATTCTGAAGAATCAGCCACATACACTCAACATAATCCTTCGCATAACCCCAATCACGAAGAGAATCAAGATTTCCAAGATACAGCTTATCCTGCTTTCCCTGTGCAATACGAGCAGCTGCAAGAGTAATTTTTCTAGTAACAAAAGTCTCACCACGACGTTCAGACTCATGGTTAAAAAGAATACCTGAACAGCAGAACATATTATATGCCTCTCTGTATTCCTTGACGATCCAGAATCCATATTGCTTCGCGACAGCATACGGACTATATGGATGGAATGGAGTTGTTTCCTTTTGAGGCACCTCCTCAACTTTTCCATATAACTCAGACGTAGATGCCTGATATATACGACAAGTCTTCGCAAGACCACATACACGTACCGCTTCAAGTATGCGAAGCACACCCGTAGCCACGACATCAGCTGTATATTCTGGTACATCGAAAGAAACCTGTACATGCGACTGAGCAGCAAGATTATATATTTCATCAGGTTTGATCTCACCAATAAGCTTAACAAGTGAAATAGAATCTCCTAAGTCGCCAAATTTCAAGTGGAAATTTGGTGTTCCTTCCAAATGTGCTATACGCTCTCTGTAGTCAACAGATGAACGACGAATCATTCCATATACTTCATATCCTTTTTCCAATAATAATTCCGCTAAATAAGAACCATCCTGGCCTGTCACTCCAGTAATTAACGCCTTACTCATAAACCTTGTCTCCTTATTTTTCCATTCACACACTAAATTGCTTTACAATAATCGGAACTAAATATATACCTATTGCAATCAAAGTAACAACTATCGTTACCCATTTCCAAATATTATAAACTTTATCCATTTTTAATTTTTCTTCAACTGTAGGTTCTTCAATCTCTCCTATCTCCGCCTCCACGCTTACTAATTCCGGTGCATGTTTTTTGGTAAATATAAAATAAAAAATGAAGCATAGCACCGTAATCACCCCAGCCGTAATAAGCGCGATCCTATCTGCAAAAACAAGCATGAAACAATATATAACAATAGTAAAATAGCAGCCAAATTTACCAAGAGGTGCAACATATGGTCGTTTCATATCTGCGTACTTTACCTTTAAACCAAGATACGCCAAACAGCCAATCATATAACAGATTGCCAAAGATATAAGTGAAACTGATGCAATATAATCAATAGAACCTGTAGCTATCAAAATGAAATTAATCACACCAACAACGATAACTGCCACATATGGTGTTTTATATTTAGGATGTATTTTGCCCAAAAATGCAGGAAGCGCACCATCCTGTGCCATTGTATAAATATATCTAGCAGGCGCTGCAATTCCAGGATTGATTGTAGAAAGATCTCCGCCAAACGCAATTCCAATGCATAAAAGAATAATCGGAAAACCAATCAACCCAGCCGCTTTCAATCCTTCTGCGTATGGAGCATCCGCGACAGCAAGTAATCCATAAAAATCATGAGGTACCAAACCCACCAGGAACCACTGAAATAATGCATTAAGAGCAAATACCAAAAAAACAGAAATCTTCAATGCACGTGGCAGATTATATTGTGGATACTTAGTCTCCGCCCCCATTGATACGCAAGTTTCAAAGCCCGTATAGCACCACCATACCAAACCAAAGATGTACATCATTTCATTGAACGGAGGCAAACTATTCATAGTAATACCACCAAAATATTCAACATGAACTTTTGGAATCATATACATAAACCATGCGATGGAACATGCCCAAAAGAAGAACATAAATCCAGTCTGCGCTTTACCCGACTGTTCAATACCTCTAAAGTTTAATACAAGGAAAATAGCCACAAGCACTATAGCTATAATACGTGAGTCGAGCCAATCAATGCTGACACCGAACTGTTCAAGTAAAATCTTAAAGTAATTGGAAAAAGCTAATGTCTCACCTGCCCCAATTGCGACAACAGAGACAATATAATGCCAACCTGACAAATTAGCCCAAACTCTATTTAACCCTCTCTTGGCATAGTTATAAGTACCACCTGCACAAGGAAGTGCCGCAGACATTTCACCATAAATCAAGCACGGCCATATCGAAATAAGCAATGCAATAAATGTGAATCCTATAATCCAAGGCCCAACTAATCCAATCTGCGATGATCCACAAGTAAATAGTCCAACGCCAACAACAGTTCCAATCGTCATGCTAATAGCTTCTTTTAATCCGAGGGCCCTTACTAGCCCTTTATCGTTTTCATTCATTGACATTTCATTGCTCTTTCTTCTAAATTATTGCGACAGTAAATAATCAACGTATTTTTCTGCCATATTTTTCCAATTTATTAGGGCTTCCCCCATTACTGCACCACAAGACTCTCTATATAAAGCCCATACAAACCAATAATACGCTATTATAGCTACATAAGCCATAAAATGAAAGTATCTCTTTTCAGTATATGTATCTTGCAAATACTCTTTAATAAATCTTTCTGCCTCGTCGAAATCATACATCGCATCAACAATATAATATCCAATATCTATGCCTGGATCAGAGAAACCTGAATATTCCCAATCAATCAAAATCACATCACCATCTGGCTTCAACATCCAATTAGGCTGATAAGTATCACCATGGCAAAAACACTTCTCTACTCCATCACCAAGTGTTTTATTATAGAGATTTTCTATCTTTTGCTTCAAATTCTCATATTTCTTAAAGCACTCAGGATTTTTTTTCTTCAATAATTCTTCAGTTACTAATGAATCTTCCCAAGCTCTCATTCCATATCCAACTTTCACACCAGATGTATGGAGCTTTCGAAGTACAGAGATAACTTTTTTAGAGTCTTCGAATGAATCATAATTCGGTTCTCTAAACTCAGATACAAATACTGATACCTTCCATCCCTCATTGACATCAGCATAAACATATGTAGGATCAATTCCTATCTCCTTAGCTTTTATCAATGAAGTCTTTTCATTTCTCCTACTGATTATACTCTCTGTTCCATCTCCAGGATGACGATATATGTAATCAACTCCATCGATTTGGAATATGAAAGAAGTATTAGTCATTCCTTTACTTACATTTCTAAAATTTATAATATCTTCTTCATCACAGCGAAAAACCAATTTAATATTTCTGATAATTTCACTATTAGTGTTACCTAGATAATGAGCATCAAATTTTCTTAGCTCTTCAAAATAATCGAATTCAAATATATTTCCGCATACATATTCCTTAAAATAAAAAGGGGGAAGTTCTTCAAGTTTATCACTTACAAGCCACTCCCAAAATGAATTATTATATTTTCCAACAGTTCTATCATCTTCTACAATCTTAACAAATGCATCAGAAAAATCTTTCTTCCAAAAAGCATGTCCTAACAAAATCTGACCCTTTTCACAATCTTTTTCCATCCTGTAAATCCGGCCCTGCGAATCCGTATCTACATACATTTCATTTGATCTTTCTTCTATACTAATCCCCGCATTAAACGACTGATACTCATATTGATTGAATGGGTTTTCCACAAAATAACTATCACTAACGCAAACATATGTATTATTGAGGTCATTTCTTGCCAAATAAATGCTTTCAATGTTATTTTTGATATTAAACAAATCATTTATTACAAATTTAACATTATATTTATCTTTCAAATAAAAAAACATCTCTTTCTTATAGCCAAGAACAACCGTAATATCATTTATACCTGCCGCCTGGAGTTGCATTATTTGACGTTCAATCAACTTTTCTCCTTTAACTTCAAACAAACCTTTTGGTTGTTCTAGCGAAAGAGGAATAAAACGAGTTGCTGCCCCCGCAGCAAGGATAATCGCATTATCGACCTTGTATGGCTCCAAAGCTTTTATTCCCGCTTTTGTTAACGACCCGTTATCTTTAGAAATCAAACCTTCATCAATCAGTTCATTATACGCAATCATATCTTTAATTGCTTTTATATTTGCCACATCAAAGGAGCAACTTGTTCTTCCCTTGCTACCATTGTAAAGATTATTGAGTATATTAAATTCATTTTTATTCATCATTAGAAACCTCACCTTGAATTATTTAATAGCTTCACCAAATACCAATAACCTTATCCCCATACTAATTAACAATGACTCTTCACAAATAATATTATACAAATCAATTTAAGATGCTTAATCTTTTTCTCCAGATTTCTTTCACATAATTCTATTGACCATAGAACTTCATAAAGTCATTAAAGTTATTTATTCCATAATCACTGAACTGATATTCATTTCTTCTTCCCACAATATTATAGTACCAATTTAATGTATCTTTCATATATGGTGCATCAAAATCCACAAATTCTGCAATCTGTATTAATATAGTCAATCCATACGAAAAATCAGCTGTAAAATATCTTGAATTAAAATCAGGAATATAACCTCTTTCAACTTTTATCGCAGGACTAGTCAACCCCTTAAATCCTATAATACTGCTTATCTTTTGAGTCATTGCTTCTGCATTCATGCTCTCATAGTGAATCCGTAACGATTTAACATATGAAAGGTCAAATCCATCTAGTTTTCTACAAATTTCTTGAACTTCATCATCACATTTCAATAAAAGTTCAGATGACTCATCATTCCACTCCTCATAAAAAAGCGGAACAGAATCATAAACGATTCCCTCATGCCAGCCACCATACAAATTCTTTAATCTGCTTGTATGTAATATAGGATTCGATGGTGTCAACGTTATGTTCAGATAATTCGGTAAAGGAGTTGTTTTTATACCCACAATTCCTTCTATTATTTCACAGCATTTATCTGTTTCACAAATAGGTATTGCTGCTACAAACAATTCACTGCGATATCCAACTGCTCTAACCGTACTTCCATATTCAACCAATCTTGCGACACTTGGTACTCTTTGCAATCCAAAAACAATAGCCCCTTTATCAATACACTTTCTAAAAGCACACTCGCCCCCACCAGTCCCAGGTGTTATACAAATCTTCATGCCTTTTTTTGCAAAAGGTTCAATCTTACTTGCTACCTCTTTCATTAATGTTGCCGGCACACATACAAAAATAAGTTCTGCTTTTTCAAATGCCACAACTTCACTTTTTGTAGCTTTATCAATCTCCCCCTGATGAATAACTTCATCCACATCGTTAATCACAGTAAGCTTTTTTCTAATTCTGTCTGGTTTAGAACTATAAACAGTAACCTTATGTCCTTTCTCTGCACAATGTGTTGAAATCTGCGTACCAACATTTCCAGCCCCTACTATTGTAATATTCATATTTTTGTCTCATAGCTTTCTCTGTAAGTTGAATCTAATTGCGCCAGTTCGTAATAATTATCGATCTCCATGATATCTTTTTTTTGACATTGTCTAATTTCAACCTGGTAATTCTCTTTTCTCAAAACAAGCGGTACTTCTTCCCAAAACACATCTTTATTTGTTTCGTATATATCCATCCAATCTTTTCTTAACTGAGCTGAATCTTTCTTTGTCCAATAAGAAATACCATAATAATTCCAACAATATGTATTACCCTTCTGGTAATTTATAATATGTCCAGAATTATCAAGCTGAAAACTCCAATCATCGGTCTCCAACGAATAAGACCCAAGAATGTTACTCGTATACTGATACTTTGTAATAATACATGGATTTGAAATATAAAGATCTGCTTCACATAGATAACAATTATCAATTTCCTTCAACGCAGTAATTGCAGAAGAAATATTATTCTCCTTATCAAACCTATCATTATCGATAAATTTTATAAAAGGATATTTAGCAATAATCTCATCAAACTTTTCCTTCTTATATCCTCTTACAATCGTAATATCATTTATACCAACAGCTACCAGCGAGTCTAACAACGTATCTATAATCCTCGTGCCATTTACCGTAACCATCGGTTTTGGCTTGTCCGCAGTAGCAGGCATCATACGCGATCCGAATCCTGCTGCCAATATCACTGCTTTCTTTACCCGATATGGCTCTAGAGCTTCTATCCCGCGATCCGTCAAAAATAAAACATCGCCTTTCTTTTCAATTAATCCATCTAAAATCAAATTTTCTAAGCTTTTACCTATAGCCGTTCCAGAAACCTTCAAGGAATCAGCTAGTGTTCGTATCTGATATATGTTTTCTCCTTGCTTTTCTAAAAAAGTCATCAATTCAAATTCATATCGATTCATAAAACATCCCCATTTTAACCATCAAATGCCTGAAATAAATCATTACACCGCTTCCAGTATAAGCTATATTTCTATCATATAAAAAAAACCAATAGACTCATTAATATATCTATTTTTTATCAAATCAATTATAAAATAAACAATAACTGCCCTTTATTACAATTATAATATATCTTGCAATTATACTAATTCATCCTATACTATTCCATATTAATTAATGCATTAATAATATGCTTGCTGTTATTGGCCACGTCAGAATAATATTGATTGACTACTGCCTCTCTTTGACTTTTTTTCGTGTCTTCACCTCGAAGTAAACAACTTAAATATTTCATAAGTTCATCTGAATTACTTGTCTCGTAGCAACTCTTTACTATTGCATCAGCAGCCTCACTATAATGAAAATCTATATTTGAATGACAATATATTATAGGCTTACCAGTAATAAAATATTCCGGTACTATGCTTGAAACATCCGTTATAAGAATGTCACTGTTCCAAAATTCTTTTGAATACTCTTTCTCCTCATCTAATTCAATATTGGACTCACTTTTGCAAAACTGCTTAAGTTCATCTACATCTGCTTGACTCATTTCTCCTGTCTTAACAAAATTGCTAAACATCAATGGATGTGGGCGTATTATAAACAAAACATCTGGATTATTCCTTGCGAAATCAAAAATCAATTTTTTATAATTGAAAAAATTACTTCCACCAACTAGCGAATCCGTAGACCATCTCGGAGTCCATATAACCGTCTTATTGTGATTTGTAGTTCTTTCATCAACTCTGCAAGCCAACATTTGTTCTAATCCAATAGCGCCATATGGAAAACACTTAGTTATATTCTTCTTAAATCCAACGTAAAATCTCTTCTTATAGTAATCTGTTTCTCCCTGATCAACCGAAAAATAGCAATATACATTAGTGAAATACTCTTTGTTCAATGTTACTGATTGCATATCTTTCGTAAAACTAGCACCATATAATACATTGCATATCAACGCATACTTCGCCACTTTTCTGCTTGAATAACAAATCGGCATAGTTAAGTCATATGGTCTTGAATGAAAAAGATAATCTGGCTTAAGTTGAGCTAATGAATACCAACTACCATCTTCATTCAATGCATTAATCACGCTGTATCCATTATTAATAAAATATTCATATGTATCATTTGCCTTATCGTCCATAAGCAGGTGATTTTGTATATTCATAGGCACACATACAATAATCGGATTAAATCTATCATCCGCCCTCATCTTGTCATATATAGGTACAAGCTTATTCCATCCAGGGATATATTGAATAACAAATACCACGTTCAACACTTCACCTAGATTAATCTTTTTTTTAACACATTTTATATTTCTCGAAATATTATTTAGTGATATAGCGCTTTGAAAATGAAAGATAATTTTTAACACAACATTTTTAATAGCTTTATACGGATAATATATTACTTTAAGCTTCTTAATTTTCTCTTTATTCATTTTCGCGTCATTTCCCTTTAATTTGCTTCAAAACATTTAAGAACTTATTGCGGAAAATTACTATCAACACCAATACTACTACCGTTACTACGATTCTAATTATCAACTTACTGTATAAAAAAACGCCCAAAAATCCACATGCCATAAATGCTATAAAAAGCAACATCAACATTTTATAATTATAAATATTATCCTGCATATTTCTTTTTTTCAGACCATATCTCATAGAAATACAATTTGTAAAAGCAAAAACTATATAACTGGCCAAAGTTGTATATCCAGCCACAACAAATCCCCATATGGGAAGTAGTAAATAGTTCAATCCTATATTTAATAATGCCGCACCTATTGAAGCAAAAACCAACAGCTTTTTCTCTTCATAGAAAAATTGTACATTAATAAATAGTTGACTGTAGAACAATAAATATAGACTTAGCGCAACTGGAGCCACAACATAAACAGCTTCATTGTATCCTTCTCCTGCCATGAAATAAATTATTTCCGGTGCATACCAAATAATGCACATAATCATCAATCCTATCATTACAGATAATGATATTGAAACAGTCTCATTTTCTTTTCCTTTATTATCTTTAAGTTTCCTATACATCCAAGGAACATATGCCCCATTTATTGCCGTTATAATAAATGAAAGTATCATAGCAAAGTTATATGCAACACCATACATTGCTGCATCACTACTACCAGTAATATGACTAATCATAATCCGGTCGCTTTGATTAAAAATGACCTGAGATAAATAATATGCTAATAACGGAACATTAAATCCAAATGCATATTTCCAAAATTCTTTGACATATACTTTTTTCCCTTTAACAAAATTGACAATAAATATCACCGCTCCCACAATAATCAGCACCGTGGAATAACCAAGAATACGAGCATAGCCTTTCTCTTCACTATATTTTACACATATATACGCAACCACTGGTGAAAATAGTGATGTCAAAAAAGTTACCGCAACGACACTTTTGTATTTATACTCAAAACGTTGCTTACCCATCCAAAGTTGTGTTGAAGTTGTAAACAGCACTTCAAAAACCATAAGTAAAACAAATTGTGTCGGTAGTTGAAACAATTTATTCCACAAATTTCTAAATGGTAAATATATTATTAAGAACACCACTGATAATAATAGACAAATTCCTTGTATAGAAGCAATATACTCTAGCCTTTTGCTCTCATACTTAACCATCGCTGTTTGAAATGAACCATATGCAAGATTAAGAGTTAAAAAAATCATTAAGATTCCTACCCAAGAAGAATATACGGTATATTGCCCGTATTGATCTTTTGTGAGTAGTCCTGTAAATAGCGGAAGCGTAATAAATGATACACAGCGCTGTAGAATACTACATATCGCATATGCTGAAGATACTTTGACTTCCAATGGTATTCTATTATACTTTTCTCTAAATTTTCCTATACCCATCCTCTAGTTCCATTACATAATTCTTAGTAGTAGATACATTAATAATCTTTTAACATATCCTGAAAAGCATCATAATCTCTAACATAGTCATTAACATCATAATAATCCGATGCCGCCACGCACAATACCGAATCCCTTTGAAGCCATAACATTTCTCGCCATGTTGGTTCTTCTATAACAACTCCAATCGAAGGATCTGATAATTCGATTTCTTCGCGTCCATAGCGATTTTCTAATATTAATTGAATTCTACCATATGGACAAAATAAAAGCTGTTTTAGCTTCTTATGCGCATGAAAACCACGTCTAACACCCTCCGGCACCTTTGAAATGTAATAGATTCTTTTTATATCAAACCCCACATCATGTTGTGCTTCAAAAAAAGACAATTCTCCTGCATTAACAGTCGGAATTGTTTTTATTCTCATAACTTTACAACCCGCAACCAATTCTCGTTCATCAATAATATCGCCCCTAAGAACCGAATACCACTTCAAATCATCAATAGCTTTGTATTCATCTAATATATTTTGTGGAATATCTAACGCCTCATGAAAGTTATGCTTGTCATAAAATCTAACTGCTCGTTTATTGCCTCTCGATACACACCAATATACGCTATCTAGATTATACTCATCAAAAGCAAGACGAATAATCTCTTCCATACCACACCAAGCATATCCGCGGCCCATAGCAGATTTTCTGACAGTTATAGCAAATTCAGCGCGACCATTTTCTATGTGCTTTAATGATACTGTACCCATATACTCATCCTCATCAGAGCATATAGCGTAATGAACATCTTTAGTTTTATCATGAGATAAATTAATAAATCGTTCGGCATCTTCAATTGTTTTTTCCAAAAAATTGGCCTTCAGATTACCAACAACTTCTGCATCATGCATCCATTCCAGCATAAGTGGTGCATCTCTTAACTCCAGCTCTCTTAATTTCATTTGAACTCGTTCACCTTATCTATAACAAATTGAATTTCTTCATCGGTCATTCCATAGAACATAGGAAGACTTAACTCTGTTTCACTTATTTCCTCTGCAATAGGTAAATCACCTTGTTTATACCCAAGTCCCACATAACATTCCTGCAAATGCATTGGTATAGGATAATGTTTATTTGTGCCAATTCCTGCATTATTTAAGAACGCTTCCAACTCACTTCGTCTCGTACAACGAATAGCGAATATATGCCACACTGGAACCGCATACTCCGGAACATAAGGTAACACAATCTCAGAATTTCTTATTCCATCCAAATATTTCTGAGCTATCCGTCTTCTTTCTTCATTCATTTTATCAAGTAGCGGAAGCTTTGCAGATAAAAAAGCTGCTTGCAATTCATCCAAACGTGAATTGTTTCCTTGCATTATATGATGATATTTATAATCGGAACCATAATTTCCAAGTACACGTACTTTATTTGCCAACTCTTCATTATTAGTTACCGTAGCTCCAGCATCACCAAGTGCTCCTAAATTCTTTCCAGGATAAAACGAGAAGCCTGCTGCATCTCCAAATGAACCTATAACTTTACCTTTGTACATTGCTCCGTGCGCTTGTGCACAGTCTTCAACAACATATAAGTTATGTTTTCGAGCAATTTCCATAATTGGATCCATATCACAA
Organism: Lachnospiraceae bacterium UBA1721; assembly: GCA_002317155.1. Classification (GTDB taxonomy): domain Bacteria; phylum Bacillota; class Clostridia; order Lachnospirales; family Lachnospiraceae; genus AC2028. The sequence goes on along the minus strand of DCIR01000055.1, from coordinate 18,591 downwards.
GCTTGTCCATATAAATGAACTGGCATAATAACCTTTGTTCTGTTTGTGATTTTTTCTTCTATTCTATCAGGGTCAATATTATATGTCTGAATATTAGGTTCTACAAATACAGGCGTAGCACCAACATAAGTAACCGCCAAAGCTGTCGCGATATATGTATTCGAAGGTACAATTACTTCGTCTCCTTCTTTTATCCCAATAGCTTTTAAGGCAAGAAACAATGCATCAAGTCCATTCCCAACCCCAACGCAAAATTTACTATTGCAATACTCCGCAAAAGCTTTTTCAAACTTCTTATCTTCTTCGCCTTCAATATACCACGATCTTTTATATACTCTGTTAAAAGCATCTTTTAAATCATCATCAAGTTCTTTTTCCATTGGCTTAAATGTAACAAAAGGTATTTTCATTTTTTCTCCTATATCTCACATTCGATTCTATTTTTAATCAATTTTCTTTTTCACCCCAATATTATCTATTCCAATTCATACATGAGTGGTTCTTCTAAAGAATCTATTCCGCATTATATTACCGATTTTCCCTTTGATAAGCAATCTGCTAAATTTATTACCTCCTCGTCGTTTCCACGCATTAATAATTTTCTTCTGAAAATTATCGAGTTCTTTTTTTTGCAAAATAATATCATTCGTCATATTCCAATCGCGTTTTAGTTTTTCTCTCCAAACATCATTGCCATTTGTAGAAACCCCATCCCCATACTCATATAAGATAGAATCGTTTTGGAAATAACCTCCAACAATTCCATCAAACATCATCATTCTCCATACATTGTCTTCTGCGTATATAACTTTTCCAAGGATCTTATTTATATACTCCTCAAATATTACTCTTTCTGATAAAACAGCTGCACCAATTACAATATCGTCCCAAACCATATATTTCCATCTACATACACTTATTTTATTCTTTTTGTAGCAAGAAACATCTTGAGGATGAGCATCTACACTTACAATTTCTTTATTTCCATCATTCTCCTTATAGCAAATAACATCCGAAAAGCTCCATTTTAAGGTACTCATTTTCAAAAAACTAATCCATTTCGACAACAAATCATTTCCACGCAAAGCATCACCTGGCGACAATAATTTAACATATTTTCCGGAAACCACTTTCAAGCCTGAATATATATTACATACAGTTCCCTTATTAACTTTATTATCTACTAATTTATAATTGTCAAATCCCTTTGTTTGAAAAAATTTCTTTATATCGCAAAAACAATTAACCATCGATCCATCATCCGCAATAATAATCTCATATCCAATATATTGTTGACTTAAAACCGATTCCAATGTATACAAAAGCTTGTTAATTTGTGGATTATATATAAGAACTATTACACTAACATCTATATTATTCATTGTTATCAAACACTTCCTTTAACCTTCGTTTCCCAACAATACAACTAACTATTAATCATTCTAGCTATATTTTCCACATCTTTTATTTCTGTTTCATCACTAATCTCTGTGCTTAGCTTATTAACTAATATTTCTATTTTTTCTATTGTTAAATTTTTATAATCAATTCTCATTAATCTATCGATTATTTCTTGCCTAAAACGATACTTTATAACTTTGGCTGGTATCCCACCTACGATTGCATATGGAGGAACATCTCTGGTGACAACTGCTCCTGCAGATACAACCGCACCTTGCCCTATATTAACATTAGACAAAATTATCGCACCCTCTCCAATCCAAACATCATCTCCAACCACAATATTTCCTTTAGAGATAGCATCTATTCCATTATTCAAAATCATACTTCTAAACGGATATGTCGAAATTCTATCAACTGCATGGTCTGCCCCCAGTAAGAATTTAACATCACCCGCAATAGAGCAAAAATCCCCTACCCAAAGTTCATATTCAGTATTTGGAGAAGATACATATATTTCTCCATACGTATATCTCCCTATATGGACTTTATCCATATTTCCATAAATCGCACGGATGGTCGTATAATTATGTTTATTTATTTTTCTCCATTTTTTATTTATTATATATCTTTTCAAAAAATGAATAACCATAATCCCCCCATAAGATTAATCTTTTTTCTACCAATTCTTCATTGTTCCTTTTGTTAAATAATACATTCAACAGCACTTGTATATAAAGAATATCCCTATCATTCAATATAATCTCTCATCCAGTTTTTCACATAATCGTTTTATTGGTATTAGAGTCATCCTACTCAATAATGAATAAACCTTATATATAGCATATGAAAGCAAATATAGCACAATCGCGACCCCAATTTGATGTAGTATTAGCACCCCCAAATTTCCATTTACAAAATTATTTATCTCAAAAAATTTTAAGAAATATGTATGTATAAGAAAACATGTGAACGCCGCTTGCGCTAATTCATTAACAGCACAACTGCTCCAGCTAAAATTACCAAAGAACAATAAACAAAAAATCGACAAGCCTATAATAATCGGATTATTATAATTCCAAGTCACTATACTTGGTAATAAAAGAATATGCTCTGCGATAGATAAAACAAAGAGAAGGCTCACACATACAGCAATCCCAGTTAAACTTTTACCTGGACTTATCACACCTATATAATGCCGAATATAATAACCTATAATATATATAACAAAGAAATTGACAATGGTATATCCAGCCTGACTACCAAATGCACCTATTGTACTTAATTGAGTAAAATCATTTTCGATCAAATCACCTATGTAATCAATTAGTATAGTCCATACTGAGAAAAAACAGAGACTCATTATCAGCAACTTCTTCATTTGTTTTTTACTTAGGCTGTTACACAACTTGTTTATATAAGGACTTAACAAATAAATAACTGAATATAATATCACGAAATAATTTAACGGAATAATATTATAAATAATACCGCCAATCGAAATATGTCCAATATTTTCAACAATATAAAAAATCTCACGGAACACACTAACTTGAATCAATAGTTCTATCACCTTAAAGACACTTCTTTTATCAACTACTGATAAGAAATAAGCCGAAATCAAAACAAATGTATTCACAGCATGAATAGATATACTTTCTGATAAAAACAAATAATATTGATTTACCGACCCTTCGACCACATATCTAAATCCTCCCCCGATATTTCCATTATTATAATGTAAAACCACTACACCCAGCATTAATAAAATACGCAACAACTCTAATGATGAATTTCTAGATTTTTTCAATTCCTAACTACCTTCTTCCAATTTTTTTTCTAAAAAAATCCAAGGTGCCAATTAAATATACTGAATTTCTATTCTTTATTGAATTCTTTATATTACTTAACATTGCTACTACCAACGCCTTAACCTTTTGAACTCCCACAAAACTATTCTTTATAAAAAATAACCTATTACGCGCTAGATAATAATTCTTCAAATCCGACATGTTACCGGTTGAAACCGATTCTTTATGGTATATTTTCGCTTTGGGTTGCAGATATATATCATACTTCTCGCGTATCTTGAGCGAATAATCAGAATCCTCGTAATACAAAAAATAATCTTCACACAATAAACCAACTTGCTCAATTGCATCATGAGGCATCAATAAACAGCATCCCGTCGCAAAATCTGTTTTTTGCAGTTCCATTGATCTGCCCGACAAATCAATATCCATCCCATAAATACAAGTTCTTCCGTTTTTATAATTAATATAACCACCCATATATGTAATATTATCCTTATCATAATAATCATATATAATTGGACAAACTGCTCCTACATTGGAGCAAAGCTTAAAAACATTTATTAATTCACTAAGAAAATTCTTTTCCACAGTAGTATCATTATTTAACAAACATATGTAATCTGCTCCATGCTCCAATGCATATTTAATGCCAACATTATTACCACCAGAAAATCCTAAATTTTCTTGTACTATCACTTTCACTTTATTTGTAGTGGTTTCTAACTTCAACAGTTGTTCTACGTCATTTGAATTTGAGCCATTATCTACGATAATAATTCTATATTCTGAATTTTCATTCTCAAAAATACTATTCACACACTCTAAAGTATCTGCGTATCCATTATAATTAATCAAAATTATAAAAGTCATACAAACGCTCTCCCAATATGCTTCATTTTCTCATTGGTATTGTGAAGTAATACCGCAAACAAAACTGCATAAGAATAAACAAATCCAATATAAAATGGTGGGCTCTCCAATCCCGGGTTAGTAAGTATTACACTTAAGTTAAATACAAAATTAAAACTTGCCCACTTAATCAACGAATCATTCCTGAATTCTTTATTTTTTTCAACCATAAATATCCAGCGAATAGGTTCTATTATAAATATACTTACTGTTAATAATGCCCCTACTAAACCTAACCTATAAAAGCTGTTCATTAACGAACTATGTTGAGTAATTACCCAAATTCCAGTCCCTTCTTCAGCTTGATCAAGGAACACATATGGATTATTAATCCCACTTAAACAGTTAGGGCTTGCATATGCTACGCCATACCCAACCCCTATAAACATCGTTTTGGCCAAGGTTTGAAATTCATATGCCCAATATTGAACTCTCCACATCGTATTAGGATCATTTAGCATAATTATTCCATTAAATAGCAAGTATACTAAAGCAGAGACTAACCCAATTACAACATACATCTTTAACCCAATAAATCTATGAAAGAAAACGTAAATAGTTCTGCCACATAGTGTAAACAAAAACGCTAATAAGAGTCCCAAAACTGTCGTACTACTCTGTTCAATATTAGACCCCCACATAATACTTAATCCCAAAACAACATATGAATAAGGCTTTTTAGGATTATTAAAAAAAATCAGAGATGCAAAAAACAACAAAACAGATCTGTATGTTCTAACATCAAAACCAATAAGAAATTTACCCACAAATACAAACAGCCAAAGTGCAAACATCATTTTATTGTTCTTAATAATACGGGATAGCCTATCCTTATTCTTTGACATTAGAATAATCAACACGAATATAATAGGAAACGTAAAAGCTAAGTATCCATGTCTGAAAACATACTCTGCTTTATATTCTGCATCAATACTAAATACAGAACTGAAAAAATTGAAAAAAGATAATACTAAATATACCAACGATAGTGCTATGAAGCACACAATACTTTTTAACCATTTTGAACAATTTTTATTATTGACAAATACACTTCTAGGTAAGCCTTTGTAATTGAGCAGCATAACAAAGAAAAGAAGCAAGCCAATCCCCATGAACATATAAAATGTGGGCACTCCAAATAATTTAAGTTGGATCAAATCATTTCCGAAAAATGAACAAAAAATCCAATATGAAAACAATAAAATGATTACTACCATTATTATTCTCCCGATTCATTTAGGAACTTTTCAAACAACAATGCTGTATTACTAATATCAACTTTCTCAAACTGTTTCCTATCGATATCTCTGTTATAACCTGATTTTTCCGCTAATTCGCTAACAACATTAACCCATTCATCAATTTGTGCTAATGGTAGAAACATAACTTTTTCCTTTTCAGCTACAACATCAATTGGAACCCCTTCCGATAACACAGTAAACAATCCACTAGCCTGTGCTTCTACTGCGACTAAACCAAATCCTTCATACAATGAAGGCATAAGAAAACAATCAAATGCCTGCATATATTCATTTATATTCTCTTTAGTTCCCAACAAAATAACATTACTCTCAAGAGAGTACTCAAATATCTTACTTTCTATTTCACGTCTGTCACTACCATCCCCAATCAAAATCAACTTAACATTCTTATTATCCGCTAAAAGCCTTTTAACTATTTCAACAAGATATATTTGATTTTTGTTATAATCCAAAGTCCCAACATGACCAATTACAAAATCATTTTCACAAATATTTAGATCATTTCTCATCTGATTTCGTATAAGCTGATTAAACGAAAACTTATTAATATCAACTCCATTTACCAAAACAGTATATTCATTGTTTTTTATTACATTTTTATTAAACACCCATTGGGCAGCATTATGTGAACAGGCAAACCTAATTTCATTCGTCTTATCAAACAACGAAAATAACTGCTTTATTCTATTAGTCATATTATCTTTGGGCATTACACTATGAGAGTGAATAATTATTTTTATAGATGTTTTTTTCTTAACACAACTAACAACATAATTATCTACAGGGGTGGAGGTATTAAAATACAAAAAATCATACTGACTATGCTCAATTTCAGAAATCAATTCTTTTATAAGTTGCCGCTTACCCGACCACCCTTTCTTTAATTCAACTTTATTTACGACTTTTCCACCTTTACTCAAAATATTTTTTTTAAAAAAAGGTTCAATATCTCCAAACTGTAAAAAAAAGAATTCATATCCTTTTATATTATGAAAGACATTGGCAACAAAAGACCCTATCCCCTCAGCATTTGAATTGTTACACCATGAAGGAATGTATACCAAAATTTTTTTCATATTTCTTTTCCTAAAACTTTATTGTATATAGACTCTAGAAGTTTATAATTTTCCGACTCGGTATATTGGTTATTAAATACATTAATAACCTTTTCCCCAAAATCCTCGAAATTATTAACAATTAATTTTAATTCTTCACCATTTCTAAATTTATATCCGGTAACATTTTCTTCAACGACACAGCCACAATTTCCCAAGTCAGTACAAATCACCGGCGTACCGGTTGAATATGCCTCTACTATTGACATTGGGAACCCTTCATACCACTGTGTAGGAAGAATCAAAGCCTTGCTACTACCTATTATTTCCTTAACTTTTTCATTTGAAACAAATCCAACCATCTCCGCATTTACACACTTCTCGGAAATAAACTTTTTACACCAATCTTCTAACGGACCTGTTCCACAAATTACTAGCTTAGGTGCATCAACTCCTATATTAGCCCAAACATTTAATAGAATATCTATACCTTTCAGTTTGTCTATTCTCCCCGCAAATACAAACTGATTCTTTCTATTTTCTTCTATTACATAATCACCACTAGAAGTAACAAAATTGGGCTTTACAAATATCTTTTCCCCTCTTACCCCTTTGAGCATTTGCATTTTTTCTTTATTAAATTCCGTCAAACAAATATAGTTTATTTTTTTATATACGCCAGTAATTCTATGAACCTTTGTACTCACAGCACATAACAATGTTTGCAAAAAACTATTTCTGTAACACTTATGTCTCACAGCACACATTAACCCTTTTGAAACACAGTCTTCACAAATGTGACCATCTCTGTAAAAGGTTGCTCCCGGACATAGCAACCTAAAATTATGAATTGTCTGAATAACCGGTTTCTGCATTTTTAATCCAGCATAATAAACAGCAGGGCTAATCAAGTTTAATGTATTATGAACATGGACTATATCAATATTTTCATTTCTTATTATTCTTTTTATTTCTCGTGACGTCCTAAAATTATAAATTGTTGACAGAGGAAGGAATATTTTTTTTAACAAACTCATTTCCTTTAACTCATTATTATTACGAGAATATAGAATTACTTTATGCCCATTATCCTCCAGCATCTTCTTCTCATTAGCCACAACAGTATCTTCTCCGCCAGGGATTTGATAATAATTGTGAACAATAAGTACTGTTGCCTTCATCACTATTTTCCTCTAATTATTGCATGCCATATAAATTTTATATTCGTATTAAAATATCTCTTAAATAGTCTTTTGGGATCTTGAAACAATCTAAACAACCACTCAAGATTCATTTTTTGCATCCACTCGGGAGCTCTTCTTATATTACCCGCTAAGTAATCAAATCCAGCACCAACCCCAACCATTAATCCATTAATAACACCTTTATGGTTATACATCCAAATTTCCTGTTTCGGTGCCCCTAACCCCACCCATACAAAATCAGGCATTGTTTTATTAATCATATCGACAACTTTAACATTTTCATCATCCGTTAACTGCCTAAAAGGAGGGCTATACATCCCAACAATATCTATGCCAGGGTAATTAACTTCTAACTCACTTCTTAATTTATCAAGGGTTTCTTGTTTTGAACCATAAAAAAAATGCTTCCATCCATTTCGGGTAGACAACTTAAATATTTCTACCATATAAGACGGGCCTGTAGTCCTTTTCATACTACTATATCCTCTTTTCCTTCCTACTGTAGACAATGGTCCGCCGTCTGGAATTGAAAGAATCGATGAATTCTGAATCGTCTTATACTCGTCATCTTCATAGGCAGTAACAGTTGTATGCACATTTGTAACACATATGTATTCACCACCCAAATCACTTATATTCTCTCTTGTGAAATCAAGAAGCCATTCCATGTTTATAGCAGCAAGATTTACTCCCATGATATTGCAAATAGGAATACTATTCTTATCAACTGTTCTCATATATACATCTCCTAGCATCTGCTATAATGAACAAACCAATCTTTAATACTATGTAATTAATAAACTATACAACAAGGCAACCTAATATTTTCTTACCATCTAAACGTAATAAATTAGCTTCTTGCTTAATATTGTCACACATTGATTGGTTGGCTTTTTCACATATTACAATCACATCCGAATTATTAACAATAGCCATTCCTTCGGTATTCTTCAAGAAATTATCCGCTATTTTTATGTCCAAATTCTTCTTTACTAATCTTTCTACTAGGTTAACTACCATTTTATCTTCTGCATACTCAACCGAGCCAATCATACACAGCGATGATACCTCATACTTCTTCATTAACTCGATGATATAATTTGCAACCACCTCACAGTTCGTTTCATAGTTACTATCAAATGCTTTATTAATAAATATTTTATCCAATAATTTATCTATAGGATTCCTACTAATCTTCTTCTCCGCTATGACACCAAGCAAAATTGATTCTGTTATATCTACTAGATCATGTGATGTCTTCATACTTCCACTCATAAAATATGCGCAGCACACAAATCCTATAGGTACTAATGCGCCTAATATTACTGCTAAAACAACTAATTTCTTAGGGAAGTAATACATCAAAGAGTAACTAGGTTCTTCACTTATTTCTGCTTCATACATTCCTAATTTTGCTTGAAAATATTCTAATTGTGCTCCAGTCATTGATTTATTAATAGCATCAATTTTCATTGATATATCATTCAACTTCTGTAACGAATCCGAATGGTTTTGAACCATCACAATATCACTTGAAACAGAATACTGATTAATCTGTAACTCACACTCCACATCCCCGTAGATGTTTTCAGCCTTTTTAGTAACAGTAATCATTTCACTTTGTATTATATCCGATATCTTTTGAGCATTTTCTAATGAATCAGCTACTATATTAATGTAAATATTACTTCCCGACGATGTACCAATATCAATCAACTCTTCTATATACTTATACTCGCTCTCAGGATATACTTTAGATATTATGTTGTCATATAATTCGTACGACTGCATACTATCAATATAGTACTGAATTATATTTTCTATATTGTAGTATGAATCTACTACTGAATATGATGAAACATACTTATTATCAATATAATAAGTCAATTTAGCTTGAGCCACATTCTGCTCATCAATATTGTAATAAATGGATTTTCTTATATAATCTGCCTGTAAGTCATACTGCTTCATTTTATAATAATAATTTACTACATTATTATCAGCTACCTGCTTAAGTTCACTATAGTCACCCCTATCAGATAATTTTTTCTCGACTTCAGCCAAATGCTGTTCAGCAGTCATAACAATGCTTTCTTTTGTTGATTGTTTTTTCAAATTATACGACTTAAAAAAAGCTATACCCAGTCCTGCAAATAATCCGATTAACATGAAGATTAGAATTATTCTCCACTTCCTACAAATAGTCTCTATCAAATCAATAATGTCTGTTTCGCGTTCATATCTCTCCATCATAGCCTCCTGCGCACACCACTATTCTATGGTCAAAGTAAATAAATTTTATTTTGCCCCTTTGCCCATAAACACCACTACTACCGTCTTAAATAGAATCTTTATATCCAGCCCTATACTCCAATTCTGGATATACTCATTATCTAACCTTACTACTTCTTCAAAATCAGTTATCTCACTTCTACCACTTACCTGCCACATTCCGGTTACTCCTACCGGGAATGCTAATCTGCTCTTATGGTGAAGCTCGTATTTTTCATACTCATCAGGTGTCGGTGGTCTAGTGCCTACCAAACTCATGTCTCCTTTAAGTACATTTATAAACTGCGGAAATTCATCAATAGACTTTCTTCTTATCAAGTCTCCGATTCCCGTATGCTCATTACCCTCTTCATCGATATAATTACCGATTACTCTAGGATCAAAGTCCATCTTAAACATCAGCCCGTCCTTGATGTTATTCTTCTCCATCAGTTCCTTCTTACGTTCCTCAGCATCCATATACATACTTCTGAACTTATATATCTTAAAGGTTCTTCCGTTCCTACCTATTCTCGTCTGCTTAAAAAATACTGGCCCTGGAGATTCCTTCTTAATCTTAGGTGCCACCCATATATACAAGATTCCAAGCACTACACATCCTGCTAATCCGCCTAAAATATCCATAGATCTCTTTATTATGGCTTGGCCTCTCGACATAAACTTCCTACTATTCGTAAGCAGAAGCATATGACCTTTCTTGCTTACCACCTGTTGCACTGCTGCACTTCCAGTATGAAGAGTATCTATTCGCACATGCACAGTCACACCCATATCTATTAATGCTTCGAAGATATCAAGCGGATGTTTCGCTCCAGGCCTTACCGCTATTATAACTTCATCTACCCAGTTTCTCTGTACATACTCCACCACATTTTGGGCTGTAGCAATTATCTTAGCACCTTCTATCTCTTCTTCGGTATTACTCTCTTCAAATGTAGCAATACCTACTATTCTGTCATAGTTAAAAGCATCTTTCTTTAATTGTCGTAATATCTCATGCACTTCATCTTTATGCGCAATAATAAGTATTTTATTATCGTCCACACGCATATTTATCTTCTTAATAATCGCCTTCCATATCAATCTAGTAGTATATGAAATAACCAACTGAATAAGAGCCGCTATCCCTATTACTTTTCTAGAATATGTATTACCCATATGTGCCATATACAAAAGTACTAAAGTTGTACCCCAGGTAAAAAATATGAGCATCAGCGTAGCTTTGAGTTCTCTCCACGCCCCTCTACGTAACACACTACTGTAGCTATGTAATATAATGCTCATTGCGAAATCTACCGCTATCATTATAAGCACTAAAATATCATACTTATCCCAAAAACCTATAATACCTAAATTTCCATGTCTAATACATGCAGAAATGAATAACGATATAAATAAACAAATCAGTTCAATTAAGGTGAAATCTATATGCTTCACCCAGCCCTCTGTAGCTTTTCTATACATTCCTAGTCTCCACTATTAGTTTGATATATGTCACCAAGTAGGCATTTTTTGTCAATTCTATATATTTTATCATTTTTTAGAGAATTAGTAAAATATATAAGTATATTTCACTAAAATCAATCTTAATATTTGTTCATAATTCATTATGTAAACAAGCAGCGCTTATTCATAAAAAAAGCGCTGCCTGCATTAATTTTCAATCATTATTCATTTTTATATCTCAACGTTTGTATTTGCTGTCACATTCGATGTTACTTCTTTTGCCATTATCAAAGCTCCTGCTCCCCACCAAAATGGGTTATATACAGGATTTGATGCAAGATTTTCGAAAAAGGAAAAACATGCGTATCCCATTCCAACTGCAGCAACTACATAGTTCTTATCCTTTAACAACTTATACAATGCCAAAACATACAATATAACTATTAGCAAAGCAAATAAAATACCATGTACGTATAAACTCCATCCATACATATTATCAAGATAATATCCATCGTAATTTCCAAACAAAGTAATTTCAGTAGTCTTTATTGCATCTCGCAAAACGGAAACTCGCCCTGAACTCATTTTATAAACACTCACAGCAAACTCATTTCCTTTGTCAAAAAGATATGCCACAAAAAAAGAAGAAGCTGCCATAAATACCGGGAACAGTGAAAGCAATACCTGAATCACCTTATTTTCAATTATTTTCGGCAATATTCTGATAATAATCATAAAAAGTATCGAACTTCCAAGCAACACCATCGCTGATCTGCAATCAATATACTTCCATATAAAAACAAATCCCCCTACCGCAATCACCCAATGCCACCACTTCAATTTCGTCCAAAATATCATAAACATAAGCAGTATAGCTTCTGCCACAAGTAATCCCGCAGTGTTAGGGTGAACCATACCAAGAGAATGCCTTGTCAATCCAAACCATTCAATATTATATCCTCGCGATTCTATCACTGATCTATCATTACTGCTTATCTTCCCCAACTTCACCAACAGTGCCGATGTTCCAATAAAGCTCGTTAGTATAGTAAATACTATTATCTCAAGCTTCTTCAGATCAACCTTTGAGCAAATTATTATAAATAGAAATCCACAGTAGTTGTACCACTCCCCTGTACCGCAGGATATTATCATAACCACTGCCGTTGCGAGTATCGATTTCCATGTAAACTTACAAAATAGCAATATATATCCTACCGCAAGTACAGTAAACACCTTCCACGAGAAGTATGGTCTGATTAATGTAAAGCTAAATCTCTCCAGCACCTTGGCTATAAAATAGTATGTCAAAAGTGCCAGGCCTAAATATCCCTGCATTTTTTGATATATTTCTTTTTGTTTATCAGAAAGGAAGTTTAAAGTTTCTATCATCGACTGTTCTCCCATATAGATTCCGTACCATCAATCACGGAATCATCCGCTGTTAGTCATATCAGCAAGCCCTTCAGTATATTATACCTTTTAGTATATACCGTGTCCATTTTTCTACATATCTTTACACCTACCAAGTAGCATTTATTCTCAATATTGCTCCCCGCATCCCCTTACACACCATAAAAAAGGCACCTCCCAAATGGGAAGTGCCTTCATTTTTCATTTTAACTTAATACAGTCTGTATTAATCCTGTACATAAGGCATAAGTGCTAACTGACGTGCTCTCTTGATAGCAGTAGTAAGCTCTCTCTGATGCTTTGCACAGTTACCGGTGATGCGGCGGGGAAGAATCTTGCCTCTCTCAGAAACAAACTTCTTCAGCTTTGCTGAATCCTTGTAATCGATAACGTTGTCCTTACCACAGAAAATACAAACCTTCTTACGTCTACGGATGCCACCCTTTCTTCTTGCAGGGCCATCAGGACGCTCGGTCTTTGTGAATGCCATAATAAAATCCTCCTGAAATAATACGCTTAGGTAAACGGTAATTCTTCGACAATGCCGTCAGGAATATTCATGAAACCACCGGGCTGAGTGTTTGATGCAGGTGCTGCGTTGTTATATCCGCCACCATAATTGCTCTCGCCTGATGCATTCTTGCTCTCAGCGAACTCAATCTCGTCAACCATAATCTGAACGCTGTACTGCTGTACGCCGTCCTTGTTGGTGTAGTTATCATTCTGAATGCTTCCTACAACGACAACCTTGGTTCCCTTATGAAGATACTTCTCAATAAACTCTGCCTGTCTGCCAAAAGCAGTGCAGTTGAAAAAGTCTGCATCAGGCTGTCCTTCGCGCTTAAATCTACGATCTACAGCGATTGAAAATCTTCCAATATTGGTCTGTCTCTCACCCTGAGAAACTCTAACCTCGGGGTCGCGGGTAAGTCTACCCATAAGAATTACTTTGTTCATACGTTACTCTCTTTCTTATGCTTCGTCCTGTCTAACGACTAAGAATCTGATGACACCGTCCATAATACGGATTCTGCTCTCGATTTCTGCAGGAGCAGTTACATCAGCCTCGAAACGAATGAAGTAGTAGTATGCTTCCTTCATCTTCTGGATCTCGTAAGCAAGCTTCTTCTTGCCCCAGTCATCCACCTCTGTGATATTGCCACCGAATCTCTCTACGAGAGCCTTAACCTTATCAACAGTAGCAGTTCTCTGCTCGTCTTCGAGGTTAGCGCTGACAATCACGGCTAATTCATACTTGGTCATTTTAGTTACCTCCTTTTGGTCTCTGGCCCGCTCAATGCGAGCAAGGAAAATATATCACGGAGTCCTATAATATCATAGAACTCCGCGGTTTGCAAGTCTTAATGCGAATTCTTTTACGTTATTATTCTCTTCTATAATCTACATTGATATGGAAGGTAAATGTTACTCTTCTTGATGCTGCCATATCTACGTTTCCATCTTCATCATAGATAGGATAGTCAAATGAGCATCCCTCTGAAATCATAAGCATTGCCATATTTGCCGACTGATCATCAGTCAATCCCGCATCGTTAATGCAATACTCCATAACTGCGTCTGCTCTCTTCTGAGACAACTCAAGATTGTAATCATAGCTTCCGTTTGTATCGGTATGACCCTGAATCAGAATATCCTTGATGAAATCATCATACTCATCCTTATCAAGGACTTCTGCGAAGCATCCAATAAATTTAGCAAGTGTTACCTTACCGTCTTCTGATACCTCGTACTCATCATTGCCAAAGAGAATCTCAGAATTAAGAGTAATCTCACCGGTCTCTTCATCAACATCCGCGTCCACACCCTCTCTGTCAAAAGCTTCACGCAGATCATCAAGCAAATCATCTCTGGTATCAAAAATAATCTGAAGTGCATCCTGATCCATGTTTCCGATTGCCTGCATATCATCACCGGAAATATTGCTTCCGAAATCGAACACAACATCATCTACATGATAAAGCGAATCTGCCATAAAAGTAGACATGAAATAATACACATTATCCTTATTTGCAAGAATCAATCCATCATCATTGCAGTTAAACCACACAAATTTTCCCTGATGAATATTGCCATCACTATCAGCATATGCCAAAGAGAACAATCCATCTTCATCAATACGAATCAGTGAATCTCTCGTACTGCTAGAAGCATAAGCATACTCTTCGCCATAAGCATAGCTTCCTGATGCATCATACATATACAAAGATACATAATTCTTCTCGCCGGGCTTTCTTGCTGAAGCAGTAAAATATATTTCATCAATCAAGCCATCCATTGGCTCCTGGCCCTCAGCCATATCACCATCTATAAGTGCAAGCAAAGTTCCCTGACTGTCTGCTGAATAATCACTGAACTGTCTGCTGCACATTGTTACAGAGCCATTTTCATTGCTCAGAGTAATGTATATTCCCTGGAATGAAAAATCATACTCTTCATAGTGATCAGAAAATCTAACAGAAGCTGAATTATTATCCTCATCGTAGCTCCAGCCACTGACAAAATTAACCTTCAGCTTACCATCCTCAATCTCGTATGCTGCAATCTGGGTAGCAGTACTATAGTCAGTAGGATTCTGAGGATCCCTTGCCGCATATGACAGCTTTATATAATGGTGAGTTGTATCAGATACCAGATACTGTATTCCGCTGGTGAACTCTACACCCTGGTTAATTGATCCCTTACCTGCGGAAAATGCATAAGGAAGCACTGATATTTCCTTATCAAGTACCTTCATCTCCCAGCTGTACTCATAGTCTGCTTCATTGGTTGAAAAAATGTTTGAAGCCGGCTGCCAGGTTGCATTATCGATAAATCCATCAGAAGGATTATCTATAGAAAAATGAGTGTAGTACTCTGATTCTGTGTGATTAGTACAATATGTTCCATAGAACATCTCTTCAGTATAATCAAGGCTGTCATAGATGTCTCTCGCCTCTGTAACGGTTCTGTCAGGAATAACTATTCCGGCAGCCTCAAGGTCTTCATATGTCTGGCTGTCAGTAAATGCCTTAAGCAGCAAGCTAAAATCGCACCATGAAGCCTCACACATATCATCGCCTCTGAATAAATCGAGACTGCTCAAATCAACATTAAGCGCGCTCTGAAGTCCTGTTGTGTCAACGCTTGATGAACCCGAATCTTTATCATCATCGTCTTTGTCGTCATCGTCATCCTCATCTTCTACTCTTGAAGAATTAGATTCCTTACCACAAGCACTAAGCATTGTAGTTGCCATTGCTGTCGCCAGCAAAATAGCTAATAATCTCTTTTTCATAATCATTTTCCTCCTGTGAATGATCTCGCCATTCACTACTTATATCCCAAACACAAATATCTGCTTTTTATACATCCTCAAACATATATCTGTATCTTAATATGCGTTCATTATCCCTGCACTTTGATTTGAGAAAGCACCTCACCAATAGGCACATTTATCACCAAATCAGCAAAATTATCCCTAGGTGTTGAAGCCTTGTTTATCACCACAAGCTTCTCACCCTTGAAATAATCTATTAGTCCGGCCGCCGGATATACTGCAAGTGAAGTTCCGGCAATAATCAACACCTGAGCCTCACTTATATACTGAATCGACTTGCTGACAGTATAGTCGTCAAGACCTTCCTCATAGAGCACCACATCAGGCTTAACCGGTCCGCCACATTTTTCACACACCGGATAATCGTCCTTCGACTCAATCATATATTTCATATCATAAAAAGTATGACACTTTTCACAATAGTTTCTAAGCGTAGAACCATGCAGTTCCAGTACTTCCCTGCTTCCCGCTTTCTGATGAAGACCATCTATATTCTGAGTAATAACCGCCTTCAGCTTTCCTGATTTTTCCAATTCAGCAAGCTTAATATGAGCAGCATTGGGCTGTGCATCTTCGAGCAGCATTTTATCCTTATAAAAACGATAAAATTCCTTTCTGTTTCTCATATAAAAGGAATGACTCAAAATGGTCTCAGGCGGATAATCATACTTTTGATTATATAAGCCATCTACACTTCTAAAATCAGGTATACCACTCTCTGTGGATACGCCTGCACCACCGAAAAAAACAATATTGTCGTAAGTATCAATAATACTTTGGAGCTCAGCTATTTTTTCCATAATCATTACTCCTAACAACTGACCGTCACTGCTAACCAATGTCCTTGAGAATTAACCAATATACTTGCGAATTAACCGATATCCTTGCGAACCAATTTCTTGGCAAACTTATTGAAATTAGTAGTCAAAACATCGCCGGTAATACGGATTGTATTATCATAATTCTTATGCGTAATTCCACGCTTAATACGTTCTATATTAGTATGATCATTTCCCATCACTTCATTAAGCAGGAAATTAGTGTGATCATAGCCTGTTTCTATCATGTGATCGATGTTATCCTTTGTAAATATCAAAGACTGCTTGATAAAATTCTCATTCGGGAAAGTAATCTGAATGACTTTACTGTCAAAAGCCTTGTTCTCAAATCTGTAAGAATATGTATCAAAATAAACACAGATAATATAATCCAGATTTCTTCTTATCAACGGATATACAGGGATGTTATCTATCATCGCGCCATCATAATAAGTATTACCGTTGATTTTGACAGATGGATTATAGAAAGGCATTGCTACACTTGCGCGAAGAATAGCTGCGTACTTGCTAGTATCTTCTCGCGCCATATTTTTGTAGTTAAGCTTCATATGTGTAGAATCCAAAAGCGATACAAAGAAATCATGATTGAACTTGTCGTTTGGAGAATACAGATTTTTAATATCTTCCTGAAGAATACAGCTTCTGAGAACCTGGCTGATGAAAAGTCTGTTATCCTCAATGCAGATTTCCTTCCACATATGTTCAGCTTCATCAAGCTTGTTCATTGCATACGAATATCCATTAAGCGTACCAATTGAAGCACAGCTTATACATACAATATCCTCTCGAGGTATGTAATTGCTAAGTGCCTTCAAAGCACCTACCTGATATGCACCTTTAGCCATCCCCCCGGATAAAACCAATCCGACCTTCATATTATTCTCCAAATAAAGTGTTCAATTTATTGAGAGTGGATTATTTATAATAATCCTACTTACAATTTCGCAATCATTATTCAATGACAAAATGTCAAAGAACACGCACAATATATAATAACAAAATATTTCGCATAAAACATATAGTAATAGCTACTATATTTCGCATATTCACACATTGAATATGTACATATATTGCATTATTAATGGTACCAGTATTACCGTGATGATACTAAAAACAGGAAGACCTATAAAAATAATTACCATTGTCACTCTGTCAATTGCATAGCTCTTTCTTCCTATATTACATACTCGTAGCGGTACTTCCTCATCAGTTTTATACAGTTTAAGCATAAATTCGTCGGTAGGAAATAAATTACGAATCTGTTTATCTCCTATTTTATATGAAGCAAATGCTACCTTGTTCTTATCTTTCTCCTCTGTGGATTCTTCACTATCAAAATACATAAATCCGCCAAAACATCCTCTATCTTTATGAGACCTAAGTAAATTAATAAACGAAACAATAAAAAAGATAACGCAAAATGCAGCAAAAAGAAGCATCAAAGAGAGAGCAATAAAAACTATTATTGATCTTTGAACCCCCAATATAAACATCAACATGAAAACAACTACTATTCCTATTAATATTGCCATTACTGCTCCTTTGTACTCATACGGAAAAATCATTTCCACTATACAAAATAAACCGCAAGCGAATGCTTACGGTTTAGAGAGGTGAC
>DCIR01000043.1:33098-56373 GCA_002317155.1 Lachnospiraceae bacterium UBA1721 | reverse complement strand
GAGTTGACGTAGAGATCGTTTAATGAACTGATTTGGAAAAGGAACCGTATGGAAGATTATTTCAAGATTGGTATCATTACAGGTTCTCATGGCGTTCATGGAGAAATGAAAGTTTATCCTACTACCGATGACCCGAGACGCTTTAAGCGTTGCAAGCAGGTTTTTGTTGAGGTTAAATCCACAAAGACTGCTTATGATGTTGAGAGCGCCCGGGTTTCACCGGATAAAGTACTTCTCAAGCTCAAAGGTATTGAATCGCCCGAGGAGGCTGTCAAATTCAGACAGTGCGGAATCTTTGTTGATCGTGAACATGCTGTGAGATTATCAAAGGATGAGTATTTTATTGCTGACCTTATCGGACTCAAAGTAATTGATGAGAATGATAGTGAGATTGGTACTCTCGTTGATGTTATTCAAACCGGCGCTAATGATGTCTATCAGATTAATATGAATGATGGCAGAGAGCTTTTGTTGCCTGCAATCAAGGAATGTATTCTTGATGTGGATGTAGAAGAGGGATTTGTTAAAGTTCATGTAATGGATGGACTGTTGGATGAGGCGTAGAAATGGATTTTACAATCCTTACATTGTTTCCTGAGTTCATAGAACAGGGATTACATACAAGTATTTTGGGAAAGGCCTGTGAAAAGGGCCTTTTGTCATTTAAGGCAGTAAATATCAGAGATTATTCGACTGATAAAAATAATCGTGTAGATGACTACACTTATGGAGGCGGTGCCGGAATGCTGATGCAGGCACAGCCTGTTTATGATGCTTATATGGCTAACTGCGTGTGTGAAGGCAAAAAGAAGCCGAGAACTATATATGTCACTCCGCAGGGACGTCCTTTTACGCAGACAATTGCCAACGAATTGTCTCGGGAAGAAGAACTTGTTTTTATATGCGGACATTATGAAGGTATTGATCAAAGAGTGCTTGATGAGGTGGTTACTGACAGATATTCTATCGGTGATTACGTCCTTACCGGTGGGGAATTACCTGCCCTTGTTATGATTGATGCTATTTCAAGGCTTGTGCCGGGTGTGCTTGGCAATGATGTGTCTGCAGACATTGAATCTTTCCATGGTAATCTGCTTGAGTATCCGCAGTACACAAGACCGGAAGTATGGATGGATAAGAAGGTTCCGGATATTTTACTTAAGGGTAATCCGAAGGAAGTTGATGCGTGGAGACTTGAAAAGTCTAAAGAACTTACACAGTCAGTCAGACCGGACCTTTATGAGAAATATGAGCTATCAATGAGAATTATTGATGAGCTCTCAAAAGATAAGAAGAGTAATGTTCATTTATTAGAGGCTATTAAAAGAGGAACAGGTGAAATAATATCAACAAATCCTCTTATGATATATATTCCTCAGGCCGGAATAGTATTTATTAATGAAGGCTTAGGTATTTCCGAAGAAAAAGCTGTTGAATCGATAAGTGCTGATAGAATATTAGCCTTGATTCCTGAAAAGGCGCACATATTTATTTCGACAAGAGAAATATTTGATGTTATTAAGGATGATGAGCGTTTTGAGTTTTACTGTGATGTAAAAAATGCAGTATATACAGAAAAGGTTCATAAAAAGATAAAGAATAAGAATATTAAACAGCTGGATATAAGCTATGCTGAGATATTGGCTGAGCATTATGGCCATGGTGAAACAGATTACGTCAGAAACAGAATAGAACGTGGTCAGGTGTATGGTATATTTGTGGAAGAAAAGCTTGCCGGATTTATCGGAACTCATTACGAGGGAAGTATCGGTATGCTGCATATATTCGACGAATACAGAAGGCTTGGCCTTGGAACCGATCTAGAGAACTTTATGATTAACAGGGAATTGGAACTGGGACATGTTCCTTTTGGACAGGTCATTATCGATAATGATGCTTCGTTTGCACTTCAGAGTAAAAATGGATTGTATCTTGGAAATCGTGTTTTCACATGGTTTGGTTTTGCAAGATAATATATATTTATAAAGCCAAAATTGATAAAAAAGTCCTTGCTTTTTTGTGTATATTGGTGTAGAGTATTAACGTTGTGTTAACAAAGATGGTCCTCTGTTACCAGAAAGGTATTAAGAACATCCATTGTATGGAAGGAGCTTGAAATGAGCGACATTATTAAGGAAATCGAAGCTGCTGAGCTTAAGGCTTCAGTTGATGACTTCGGTGTAGGCGATACCGTACGTGTTTACGGTAAGATCAAGGAAGGAAACCGTGAGAGAATTCAGGTTTTCGAAGGAACCGTACTTAAGAGACAGGGCGGAAGCAACAGAGAGACCTTTACTGTTAGAAAGACTTCTAACGGCGTAGGCGTTGAGAAGACCTGGCCCCTTCACTCTCCCAATGTAGAGAAGATTGAAGTTGTAAGACATGGTAAGGTTAGACGTGCAAAGCTTAACTACCTTCGTGATCGCGTTGGTAAGAAGGCAAAGGTTAAGGAAGTTGTTCGCTAATTGATCTTTACTCAAAAAAGCTTGAAGGACAATTCTTCATTATGAAGGATTGTCCTTTTTCCTTATACAGAAACCTATTTATTACGATTTCTTAAGTATTGTTTATGCAATAAGAAAAGTATGATAAAATAAATCCGTTATGGCTAAGCGTACAGAAGGTCTGTCATTTTACAGACGTAAAAAGAAAATAAATTCAAAACATGTCAAAGAGATATTCAGCTGGATAATAAGTATTTTAATTGTTGTTTTTGCTGCATGTGCTTTGGTTATGCTATATGGAATGACATCGAATGTTGTCGGCATCTCGATGGAGCCCGGACTTAAAAATGAGCAGGGAATCCTTGTAGACAGATTTAAGTATGTTTTGGGAAAACCCAAGGCCGGAGATATTGTGCTTTTTCTTCCGAACGGTAACGAGAATGCATATTACTATACCAAGAGGGTTGTCGCTGTGCCCGGTGATACGGTTGTTATTAAAAATGCCAGGCTGTATGTAAACGGCGAGGTTAGTACTGTGATTGAGCAGTATATATATGAAGCCGGAATTGCGGAAAATGAACTGGTACTTGAGACCGGACAGTATTTTGTAATGGGAGATGCTCCTTCGGACAGTGAGGACAGCAGATCATCCGGATTAGGACCGGTTGATTTAGAAGATATAGTAGGGCGAGTATGGTTTAAGCTCCCCTGTGAAGATGGAAAAATGGGGTTTGTTAAGTAATGAATTATCAGTGGTATCCGGGTCATATGACCAAAGCAGTTCGTATGATGAAGGAAGAGATTCAGTTGGTTGATCTTGTGATTGAACTACTGGATGCAAGAGCTCCTTTGAGCAGTCGTAATCCTGATATTGATGAACTGGGTAAAAATAAGTTCAGAATGGTTATCCTGAATAAATGTGATCTTTCTGATAAGAGAGCAAATGAACTGTGGAAGACGTATTTTGAGGATAAAGGTATTGCGGTAATTCTTCTCGATGCACGTAACAGAGGTGCGGTTAAAAAGGTTGAAAATGCCGTAAGAGAAGTATGCAAGGAAAAGATAGAAAGAGACTTGAAAAGAGGAATTAAGAATAGGCCTATAAGAGCGATGGTCTGCGGAATTCCCAATGTCGGTAAGTCAACGTTTATCAACTCGTTTGTCGGCAGGACTACTGCCAAAACAGGTAATAAGCCCGGAGTTACCAAAGGTAAGCAGTGGATAAGATTGAGTCAGAGTATTGAACTTCTTGATACCCCCGGTATTTTGTGGCCTAAATTTGAGGACCAGCAGGTTGGTATCAGATTAGCGATGCTCGGCTCTATTAATGATGAGATTATCGATAAGCAGGATTTGGCTTGTCATCTTATAGAGTATCTTAAGGAAAGCTATAAAGGGGTTATTGCCGATAGATATTCAGTTGATGAGTCGCTGGATAAATACGCTGTTCTTGAGGCTGTGGCGGTGTCCAGAAAGGCTCTTAAGAAGGGTGATGAACCGGATACAGATAAGGCTGCTTTTCTGATGCTGGATGATTTCAGAAGCGGAAAAATGGGAATGCTTACTTTAGAAAGACCATGAGCGGAGATTTGTTATGAGTAAAATTGATGAAGATATGACCGGTGTTGTACAGTCTGAATCAGATACTTCAGGTGCCGGAAAAGCAAAGAAAACTTCAAAGAATAAAGTACTTAAAGAATTGTTCCTGGATGCAGTATATCTGCTTGCTATTTTTTTGATTGCATTCTTGCTGGTTAAGTATGTAGGACAGAGAACAATTGTTGATGGCAGGTCGATGGAATCCACACTGCAAAACGGTGATAACCTTTGGGTAAATAAGATTGTTTATCGTTTTTCTGATCCCAAGAGATTTGATATTGTAGTTTTTTATCCTTACGATAATGATAAGAGTACATATTATATAAAAAGAGTTATTGGCTTACCCGGGGAAACTGTTCAGATAGGATTGGACGGAACAATTTACATTGATGGTGAGCCGCTCGAAGAGTCATATGGAAAAGAGATAATAGACCCTGAACACATAATCAGAGCCGGAGAACCTATTACATTAGGTGAAGATGAATACTTTGTTATGGGAGATAACCGTAACGATTCGGTTGATAGTCGCTTCCCTACTGTTGGCAATGTTGACAAGGGTAAGATAATCGGTAAAGCGGTATTAAGATTTTATCCTTTCGGATCATTTGGAACTGTTAAATAATAGATGGAGTTATCAGAGTGAAAAGTATTTCCGAAATCAGTGCGTTGATTAAAAATGCGGATGTCGCAGATTTATATGAAATAATCGAAGAATATAAGAATGATGAGCGCAGCGGCGTTGTCAAGGCTGTACAGTCCGGAATTAAGCGCATAGAGGCATTGGAGAACGAAAAGAAGCGTATATATGCACTGGGTGAATATGAGCGTAAATATGCTGAATTCGGGCTTATATGCGGCATAGATGAGGTCGGAAGAGGCCCGCTCGCAGGTCCTGTGGTTGCAGGCGCGGTAATCCTGCCCAAGGATTGTGATATTTTGTATATCAATGATTCAAAACAGGTTTCTGAAAAGATGCGTGAAAAGCTCTATGATGAAATTAAGGAAAAGGCAGTGGCATGTGCAGTCGGTCATGCTTCACCGCAACGAATTGATGAGATAAATATTCTGCAGGCTACGTATGAAGCTATGCGAGAAGCTATAAAGCAATTGGGTGTGGAACCCGATATTTTATTAAACGATGCAGTTAATATTCCAGGAGTTGATATAAAACAGGTACCGATCATTAAAGGTGATGCCAAAAGTATATCAATCGGAGCGGCAAGCATTTTTGCTAAGGTTACAAGAGACCGTGAAATGATGGAATATGACAAAATGTATCCTGAATATGGATTTGCCAAACATGTTGGATATGGCACTGCAGCACATATAGCCGCAATAAAAGAGTACGGACCTTGTCCTATTCACAGAAGATCCTTTATAGGAAAGTTTATATGATAATATCAGACGCAACCTCCGGAAACAGAATATCTGTCAGCAATACAGCAGGTACAGAGCAAAGTCTGCCTGTCGTCGGAAGAAATGGTTCCCAGCTAACATTGTCTTCACTTCATGCAGGTGATTCTATACAGGCCAAGGTGGTTTCGAGAGACGGAGACAGCGTCAGATTACAGGTGGATGGCAATAAATATATTGATGCCAAATTATCGTCGGGTATTAATGTAGAACCCGGAAAAGATGTTGTTTTCCAGGTGAGAAGTACTTCTTCGGGTATTACTTTGTCACCGCTTTTTACAAATACGTCTTCAGATCCCAATATTTCTAAAGCGTTATCTATGGCGGGACTCCCGCTTACTTCAGATACAGTCACAATGACCAAAAGTATGATGCAGGCCGGTATGAGTATAGACCGTGCATCACTTGTCGGAATGTTCAGAGATATATCGGCTTATGCTTATTCAAGTGTGATTGATATAGTTGATCTTCATAGGCTGGGTATTGAAGTAAATGAAAATAATCTTGAACAGTTAAATTCATACAAGAATCTGTCGCATCAGCTTGGAGAAGGCATGAATGATGTAGCAGGTAAGCTAACCGAACTTGTGGACAACCTGATCAAAGATTCCAATTCGGGGATTAATGCAGGGGATCAGGCTAATGCTTTGGTAAGTGCGGCTAAGGTCTTTGAAGGGGCATTAAGTATAGCCGCCGAATATGATTGGGAAGCGGTTGGTGATAATAATGAGCTGCCTGATGCTTCAGCTACTGCCGCTAATGGTATACAAGGTGCTGAAGAAGGAATTAAGGAAGCTTCGGATGCGATAAAAGATTCCGCTGCAGGTGTTGTTATTAACGAGCTTGGAGCAGGTGAAAAGACGCAGGCTGCGGATAATAGTAATCTATCCCCGATGGAGCGTGCACTCTTGTTGTTAGGTGCAAAAACGGAAGAAACAACGGCTTTGGAAAAAGAACCCGGTATTGCTGAAAATGCTGTGAATGACAGGATTAATCTAAGTGCCGAATCAATAGAGTCGTTGAGAAATGAAATTTTGTCTTTTGCGGATGAACTTAAGGGAACTCAAGGAAATACGGAGCTTAGAGAATTAAATATTCCGGGAAAAGATGCGTCAACAGCACAGCTTATTGACTTTTTGAAGAATTCAATAGATAAAGCAATATCTGAGGGAGATACAAAAAGTCTTGCACGGATTATGAATAATTCGATGATAAGAGATAATGTTTTAGAGGCAATGAAGGCTCAGTGGAACATTACTCCCGAACAGGTAGCTGATAAGAATAATGTAAAAGAGCTATATCAGAGACTTCAAAGACAGTTAAATGTGATAAATGAGTCGTTGGATTCGGCGGGACTGAAGAATACGCCTGCAGGAGAGTCTGCCGGAAATATGGGCAATAATCTTGATTTCCTGAATCAGGTAAATCAGATGTATGCATATGTTCAGTTGCCGCTAAAGCTTTCAGGCGGGGACAGTGCTCACGGCGATTTGTATGTATATTCTAACGGCAAAAAGATGAGTAACAACGACGGCAAGGTGTCGGCACTGCTTCATCTTGATATGGAGCATTTGGGCCCATTGGATGTATATGTGGCAATGGATACCGGCGGCTTGGATAAAAAAGTCACCACACAGTTTACTGTGGCAGATGATGAAACACTTGATTTGCTGAATGTTCACATGGATGAACTTACCAAACGACTTGAAGCTAAGGGATATTCGTGCAAGGCAAGAATGAGTATAAAGGGTGAAGAGACTTCCGGAGAAGGCAGTGACTCTTCAAATAGTGGAATTGGTCCTGTGATAGATATGACAGGAAGTATGAAACTTGCGGAATATTCGTTTGATGTCAGAACCTAAAGGGTTGATATATGGCTGAAGAAAAGAAAAAGAAGATAAAGCAGGCTATAGCGCTTGAATATGATCCCAATGATGCCGCACCTAAGGTAATTGCGACCGGACGCGGAATAATTGCGGACAAAATAATTGAAAAGGCTAAGGAATCAGATGTTCCTGTTCACAGGGATGATAAGCTGGCGGATACATTATCAAGACTTGAAATAGGAGAAATGATTCCGCCTGAACTGTACGAGGTTGTGGCTGAAATTTTGCTTTTTGTCGATTCGATGGATAAGATTAAGAGCAAGCTTAAAAAATAGGGGGATTAGTGAACAAAAGAACTGAGGGAAGCAAATGGGAGGCTGTTGCCGGTGATTTTTTAACTCGACATGGCATAGATATTACGGAATATAATTTCAGGTGCAGGTTTGGAGAGATTGATATCATTGGCAATGATAAAGGAACTATAGTATTTTATGAGGTAAAATTCAGAAAAGATACGGCTTATGGCAGTCCTGCCGAAGCAGTAGGAATTAAGAAGCAAAAGGTAATAGCAAAGGTATCGGATTATTACAGAATGCTAAACAATATTCCGTGGGACACACCGATAAGGTATGATGTGGTAGCTATTCAGGGGAACAGAATAGAACTGATACCTGCGGCATTTATGAGGATGGGATTTTAAGGTAAGGAGAATAATATGGATACAGTACTTGTATGTGATGATGATAAAGAGATAGTTGAAGCTATTGAGATATACTTAAAAAGAGAAGGATTGAATGTATTAAAGGCTTATGATGGTTCACAGGCTCTTGAAATATTGAAAACAGAGGATGTACAGCTTCTTGTAATCGATATTATGATGCCTGTAATGGACGGTATTGAGACAACGAAAAGAATAAGAATGTCAAGCTCACTGCCTATTATCTTTTTATCTGCAAAATCTGAGGATAAGGATAAGATAAATGGACTTAATATAGGAGCGGATGATTATATTACCAAGCCTTTTAATCCGCTTGAGTTAATAGCCAGAGTTAAGTCTAATATAAGACGCTATACCTCTCTGGGCAGTCAGAAGGATGAGAACGGTAATATTATTAAAATAGACGGTCTGGTAATAAACGATGATAACAAGCTGGTAACCGTTGATGGGGAAAATGTAAGACTTACCCCCATTGAATACAGTATTTTACTGTTCCTTGCCAAAAATAAAGGAATGGTTTATTCATCATCACAGCTTTATGAGCATATTTGGAATGAAAGACCTGTGGACGCTGAGAATACTGTGGCAGTTCATGTCAGACATATCAGAGAAAAGATTGAGATTAATCCCAGAGAGCCTAAATACCTTAAGGTCGTATGGGGAGTTGGATATAAGATTGAAGGATAATATCTAAAGTATGAAAAAAATCGGATTGAGAAGAGTACTTCTTTGTATTCTTTTACATTTGCTCCTCGGAGCTGCATTTCTGTTAATTTCATATTTGTTTTTAAATTCTGTATTCAGTATTACATATCTGGATGGGGATAAGGTATATCAACTGCATCAGTATGCCAATTCATCTGATGAATTTGAGGATTCTGAGCTTTATACGGAGATATATACCAGACAGCTTCAGGATGTTATTGCCTACAGCGCGGCAAGAAACGTAATCGAAGATAACGGAACAACACAGCATAACAATATTAATATTCTTGATTATGTTAAGGATACTGATTTCGCATCAGACTCAGACAGTCATGTAGTATATTCGGTGGATGACCTTATTAAATGGGGAAGACAGGGATATATTTACACAAGACAGACCTTTACGCTTGATGAGTTTATGGATTATTACGATTCAAACATCCCTTTTGATATGATAAGGGCGAATGTGTCTGACGGAATAACTTATACATCAGGTGATGATGGAATTACTGAGGTTACCGTTACTTTATTGGATTCTTCATTCAGTACTATTGACGGAGTGACCGATATTACTAAGCTTGCTGATAACTGGATCGAATATTTCAAGATAAGAGACAGTATTATCTATACCAGCGGATGCTTTGCAAATTATTATGAGCTGTATAAGGAAGGTCAAAGCCTGTACAGCAATTATCCTATTAATCTTCACTATGTTATAAGAGTTGGTTCGGGAAGAAGAATAGCTACTTATACCAATTGTGAAGATATGCCTTATGATATCGAAAATTTATCAGATGAGGATTTGAATGAAATTTTTTCTGAGCAGAATGATTATCTGATTTATTTTCCCAATAATCTTGATTTCCTGACATTCTCCAATGTTAAGGAATCAGATTTATATACATATACAAGACTGTATTCTGAGGAACTGACGGATAATCTTAGAATATGGGCTTATGTCGGTAACGACTATTCACTTACACAGGATGCTTTTTCCAGAAGCAAAAGTGTAATTAACAACAGAAGAAGTGACGTTAAAACGCAGAGTATTATAATTATCTGCATCCTTATATGTTGGATAGTGATTTTCATATTCCTGAGCATAAATGCCGGTGTTAAAAGTGATGGAAGCACATATCTTGTTTTGTGGGACAAGATATTAATAGAGATATATCTGATATTCCTTATAGTAATGGCGGTTATTACTAATGTACTGTTCTCTGCATCAAGGGGGCAGGCATCACCAAAGCTTATGATTTATGGAGAGCTTTTCTATTTTGCTATATTCGTAGGCTTGGGTATTGTGGACAGTATGTCTGCGGGTATGCTGGTGTTTAGCATTGTAAGACGTATCAGAAGTCATACCTTTGGCGATAACAGTCTGTTGATAGGTACTTACAGAGTATTCAAGAAGATTCGAAATCGAGTAGAAGAAAGTGAAAATCCATATATAAGTGGATTGTTCCCGTTTGTCCTCTATGTTTCTTCAAATGCTCTGCTCGTTGTATTGCTGATAAGAATGTACATGACTAAGCATTTTATTGGCTTGGCTTGTTTTGGCATCATTCTTGTTGTAATAAATGTGTATGCGGGTATCAGACAGTACAAACGTATAAATGACCATATGACGCTTTTTAAGGGCATCAAAAGGATCAGCGACGGTGAACTGAGCTTTAAGGTAGATAAGAGCAATATGCTTGACAGCAATGTGGAATTTGCTGATGCTGTGAATAATGTCGGTGATGGTATACGTGAAGCTGTGACTAACAGTATGAAGGATGAGAAGATGAGGTCAGATCTTATTACCAATATTTCTCATGACTTAAAGACACCGCTTACATCTATTATTAATTATGTTGATCTGCTTAAGAGCGAGAAGATCAATGAAGAACCTGCGTCGGGCTATATAAATACATTGCAGGAAAAATCAGTAAGGTTAAAGCAGCTTCTTGAAGACCTAATAGAAGCTTCGAGACTTTCATCAGGTTCGATAGAGATAAATCCTCAGAGCCTTGGAATTAATGAACTTCTGCATCAGGTGGTGGGTGAATATACCGATAAGCTCGATGAGAAAAAACTCACAGTTATTTACTGCGGTGAGGCGAGCGCTCCTATATATGCAGACGGAAGACTGATGTGGAGAATAATGGATAATCTGTTTGGTAACATTATCAAGTATTCTTTGATCGGTACAAGAGTGTATGTTGATTTTGAGGAAAATGAAACGCATGTGCATGTAAGTATAAAAAATGTATCTGCAGAGCCTAATAATCTTCAGGGAAAAGAATTAACCGAGAAATTTATTAGAGGTGATTCTTCCAGATCAACCGAAGGAAGCGGACTGGGTCTGTTTATAGCCAAGAATCTTACAGAGCTTCAGGAAGGTACTTTCGAAGTAATTGCTGACGGAGATCTGTTTAAGGTTAATATGAGCTTTAAGAAGGCGTAAAAGAGATAAGAAAGATAATAGAAATAATAGATATAAGATAATGTTATTATCTTTGATAAGTAAAAGGAGCATGATTTTCTCATGCTCCTTTTGATTTATAATAAAATGCTTTTTCTGCTGTTATATGCCTCGAGTATGGCATGCATTTTTTCTGTTGTAGCCATAACGTTGGACATCGAAGCATCGTGGTTCATAAAGTCGATGATTGATGCGATAAACTTGGTCATATCAGCGAGGGTGAACCATTCTCTTCCGAGAATCTCGGGAGGAAGATATGTAAGGTTGGTGGTAATAACCTTATCAAAGTAGCCGTTTTCGTATGCTTTATCAAATGCTCCGAGGCCATCGGTGAAAAGACCGAAGGTGGTGCAGATAAATACGCGTCTGGCACCCATTTCCTTAAGCTGCTTAGCACTGTCAATCATAGAGCCGCCGGAAGAAATCATATCGTCGATAATGATTACATCGCGTCCTTCGAGCTTATCTCCGAGGAATTCGTGGGCTACGATAGGATTCTTACCGTTAACAATCTTGGTATAGTCACGTCTCTTGTAGAACATACCTGTGTTGATTCCGAGTACTGATGCGAAGTAGATTGCTCTGTCGAGTGCACCTTCATCGGGAGAGATTACTACGGTATGGTCTTTATCAATCTCAAGGTCATCCTGGCTGTTGAGGAGCGCCTTGATAAACTGATAAGGCGGCATAAAGTTGTCAAAGCCCTTAAGAGGCTGTGAATTATGAATTCTGGGATCATGTGCATCGAAGGTAATGAAATTGCTGATGCCCATATCGTAAAGCTCTTCAAGCATATAAGCTGAATCGAGAGATTCACGTCCGGTTCTTCTGTGCTGACGTCCTTCATAAAGGAAAGGCATTATTACGTTTATACGATTGGCCTTACCGTTACATGCAGCAATAACACGCTTTAAGTCCTGATAATGATCATCGGGAGACATGTGATTATCATATCCGTTCATCTTATAAGTGATGGAATGGTTGCAGACATCAACTAAAATGAAGATATCCTTACCTCTTGCAGATTCATAAAGATGAGCTTTACTTTCACCGCTGCCAAAACGAGGTACTTCATATTTAAGAAGATAATTGTCTTCCTTATAACCGTGGAAAGCAGGATCTTTTTTTACAGATTCGTTATTAACGATTCTTCTGAACTCAACAAGATATTTGTTGATTTCTTCGCCCATCGCAGCCATTGAAGGCATTGCTATAAGCTTGAGCTGCCCAACCGGCATAGTATTTTCGAGTTCTGAAACATTAGGCATATTAATCCTCGCATTTCACATCCGACTATATTAAGCTTCGCATAAGCGAAATGCTTTCGGATGGACTTGTAACAATACTGATATTTTTATATCATTGTGTTAATATATAAGTCAAGGTAACTAATGACTTAAAAATAAGTAATATAAGGCAGTTGATTATGGAAAAAGTACATAAGCATATAGTGGGTTCTGTAATGCGGGGAAGTATTGCGGAAGAGATGGAGATAGAGCCCGGAGACGCCATTATTTCGATAAATGACCAAATAATAGAGGATATTTTTGATTATCAGTTTTATACCCAGGAAGAAGAACTGGTTGTGGTTGTTGAAAAGCCCGATGGTGAACAGTGGGAGCTTGAGATTGAAAAGGATGCCTCTGAGGATCTGGGAATCGTTTTCGAAAACGGATTAATGGACAGTTATCGTTCCTGTCACAACAAGTGCATATTTTGTTTTATAGACCAGAATCCCAAGGGAATGAGGGAAAGTCTTTATTTTAAGGATGACGATTCGAGACTCAGCTTTTTACAGGGTAACTATGTGACACTGACCAATATGTCCGACCATGATGTAGAGCGTATCATCAAGTACAGGCTTTCACCAATCAATGTTTCGATTCATACGATGAATCCGGAGCTGAGATGCAAAATGCTTCATAACAGGTTTGCGGGAGAGGCACTTAAAAAAATCGACAGGTTCTACGAAGCAGGCATCATAATGAATGGACAGATTGTGCTTGTCCCTGAATGGAATGACGGCAAGGAACTGGAATTTTCTATCGAACAGATGATGAAATATTTACCTCAGCTCGAAAGCGTATCTGTTGTTCCCGTTGGTTTATCCAAATACAGAGAAGGACTTGAACCTCTCAGAACCTTTACCAAGGAAGAGTCGTGCGAAGTAATAGATTTGATTGAAAAATATCAAAGAATCGCTTATGAAAAGTACGGATATCATTTTATTCATGCGAGCGATGAATGGTATATAGTTGCGGGTAGAGAACTTCCTGAGGCCGAAAGGTATGACGGTTATCTTCAGCTTGATAATGGTGTTGGACAGACTCGTCTTATGCTGGATGAGTTCCATGAAGCGCTTAAACGTGCCAAGGCAATGCCGGAAATGCAAAATAGACCTAAACGAGTTATATCTACAATATGCGGAACACTGATATCGGGTATAATGCGTCAGGTTGTAGATGAACTTATGGAAGCCTTCCCGTGGCTGGATATCAGACTGTATCCTATTGTGAATAATTTTTACGGTGAAAAAATCACTGTAACAGGATTGCTTGTCGGTGGTGACATTATCAGTCAGCTTGAGGGTAAGGAACTTGGAGAAAGACTGTTCCTCCCTGAAAATGTTTTGAGGAGCGGCGATGATATTTTCCTGGATGATCTTCATGTCCCGGATGTTGAATCTGCTTTACAAGTTCACGTAGGTATTGTAAAATCAAGCGGGCGCGAGCTTGTTAATACTTATCTTGGTATTGGCAGCTAAAATCGTCATTTTATAGTAGATTTTTCGGAAAAGTAAATGCAAAAAACGTTTACTTTTCCTTTGGTGTGTTTAAAAGAAGTGTGAGGAATACAGACATGGCAGGCAAAAGAATGAAGCCGATAGTTGCTATTGTCGGCAGACCTAATGTTGGAAAATCAACATTATTTAATGTTTTGGCCGGCGATAAGATATCTATCGTTCAGGATACACCCGGTGTTACCCGTGACAGAATATACGCGGATGTAAGCTGGCTTGATTATAATTTTACATTGATTGATACCGGCGGTATCGAGCCCGACAGCAGCGATATTATTCTTTCGCAGATGCGCGAACAGGCACAGATTGCTATCGATACTGCAGATGTTATTATTTTTCTTGTAGATGTAAAACAGGGTCTTGTTGATTCTGATGCCAAGGTAGCTGATATGCTCAGAAGATCTCATAAGCCGGTTATTCTTGTTGTTAACAAGGTTGACTCTTTTGAGAAATATATGGCTGATGTATATGAGTTCTATAATCTTGGTATCGGTGAGCCGTTTGCTATTTCATCGGTTAACAGACTTGGCTTGGGAGATATGCTTGATGCTGTTGCAGAACATTTCCCTGAGCTTGATGAGATAGAAGAAGAGGAAGAACTTCCCAAGGTTGCAATTGTTGGTAAGCCTAATGTTGGTAAGTCAAGCCTTATTAATAAGCTTCTCGGTGAGGACAGACTTATCGTATCGGATATTGCAGGTACTACAAGAGATGCTGTTGATACCAGGCTGTCATATAACGGTAAAGATTACGTATTTATCGATACTGCAGGCGTAAGACGTAAGAATAAGATTCACGATCAGCTTGAGCATTACATGATTGTTCGTACAGTGGGTGCGGTTGAGCGTGCTGATATTGTTGTACTTGTCATTGATGCTACGGAAGGTGTTACCGAGCAGGATGCCAAGATTGCAGGAATTGCTCATGACAGAGGAAAAGCTGTTATTATCGCTGTCAATAAATGGGATGCACTTGAAAAGGATGACAAGACAATCTATCGCTTTACCGAGAAGGTTAGAGATACATTGTCATTCATGCAGTATGCAGAGATTATCTTTATTTCTGCACTTACCGGACAGAGACTTCCCAAGCTCTTTGAGACCATTGATGCAGTGTATGAAAATCATGCTATGCGCGTAGGAACCGGTGTTCTTAATGAGATTATGACTGAAGCGGTTGCAATGCAGCAGCCTCCGAATGATAAGGGTAAGATTTTAAGACTGTATTATATTACTCAGGTAGCAATCAAGCCGCCTACATTTGTAATATTTGTAAACGATAAAGAACTTATGCATTTCTCATATACCAGATATATTGAGAATCAGATCAGAAATACCTTTGGTTTCAAGGGTACACCTCTGAAGTTCATAATAAGGGAGCGTGGCGAAAATGATGATCGCGGCTAGAGCTTTTTCATTGGCTATAGGATTAGTTTTTGGTTTGTTTCAGACCGGATATATTGTCGGTAAGGCCAAAGGAGTGGACCTCCGTAAGCATGGTAGCGGTAATTCCGGAACGACCAATGCTGTACGTGTAATGGGTACTAAGTTCGGAATGCTTGTTCTTTTAGGTGATGCACTTAAGACAATTATTGCGATGCTTATTGTCTTCTTCACATTTGGCAACATGTATCCTGATATGAGATTACTTCTTACTGTTTATGCAGCAACAGGAGCAATACTTTCACATGATTTCCCTTTTTATATGCATTTTAAGGGTGGTAAAGGTATTGCCTGCACAGCAGGACTTTGCACCGGTTTGATTATTTTTAATCCGCTGATCTGGGTTATTACTTTTATTGTGTTCCTTATACCATTTGTAACAACCAAATATGTTTCACTCGGATCATTGTGTGTATATACAGCTATTGTTATTGAATTTGTTGTATTCGGACAGAATAATTGGTTGAATGTTTTCGGATTTGAAGGCGTTAACAGTCAGCCTGCATTGATTGAATGCTATATTATTGTATTTTTGCTTGCTGTACTTGCATTTTTCCAGCACAGAAAGAATATTGTAAGACTTGTTAAGGGTGAGGAAAGTAAGACCTTTCTTTCTAAGACTAAGAGAGACGCTTATAATAAGATGCGTGCCGAGCAGGAAGCTGCAAAGGCAGAACAGCAGAAGGAGAATTAATGGCTAATATTACTGTATTGGGTGGCGGTACCTGGGGAGTTGCGCTTGCTCTTTTACTCGACAGTAACGGACACAATGTTACTGTTTGGTCTGCACTTGAAAAAGAAATTAATGATCTTAAGGATAATCATGCACATAAAGGATTGCCCGGAGCTGTGATTCCGGATAGTCTTTCATATACTTTGGATCCTGAAACGGCAGCAACCGATAAGGATCTGATTATTATGGCAGTAGCAAGTAGCTTTACAAGACGTACAGCTAAGGTTTTTGCTCCGTTTATTAAGGATGGTCAAAAAATAGTTACTGTTGCTAAGGGAATAGAGGAAGAGACCTTGATGACTCAGACTCAGATAGTTGAATCTGAGATTCCTAATGCAATACTTGCTGTTTTGTCAGGACCGTCACATGCAGAGGAAGTAAGTAAGATGCTTCCGACCACTGTTGTTGTCGGCTGTGAAGACTTAAATAATGCAGAATGTATTGCTGATATGTTCATGAGAGACGTATTCAGAGTATATACAAGCACTGATGTACTTGGTATCGAACTTGGAGGCTCTATTAAGAACGTTATCGCTCTTGCAGCAGGTATTTCCGATGGACTTGGTTACGGAGATAATGCTAAGGCCGCAATTATCACCAGAGGTATTGCGGAAATGTCCAGACTCGGAACCGCAATGGGTGGTAAAGAGGCTACTTTTGCGGGTCTTACCGGTATAGGAGACCTTATTGTTACCTGTGATTCTATGCATTCAAGAAACAGAAGAGCAGGAATACTTATCGGACAGGGTAAGAGTATGCAGGAAGCCATGGATGAGGTTCAGCAGATTGTTGAGGGCGTATATTCGGCCAAGGCTGCCAAGGCTTTAGCTGATAAGTATGATATCTCAATGCCTATTGTCGAGCAGGTAAACCTTGTTTTGTTTGAGAATAAGTCTGCACTGCAGGCATTTAATGACCTGATGGGACGCGAAAGAAAGAATGAAATAGCCAAATAAGACTTATACTGTGAGTTGCTTTTATAAAAATAAGTATCTGTTAAACTATGATTAATAATTGTATGTAAGTACAATATGCGGAGATTAAAATGCAGGAATTTCAGAGTACCAATGATTATGTTGCAAGTGAAGAGCTGATGGCAAGCGTTAATATCGCAATGGCACTTCAGAAGCCTCTTCTTATAAAGGGTGAGCCCGGAACCGGTAAAACAGAGCTTGCAAGAGCTGTTGCGCAGGCTATGGGCAAGGAGCTTATTATTTGGAATATTAAGTCTACTACCAAGGCTCAGGACGGCCTTTACATCTATGATACCATTCAGAGACTTTATGACGGCCAGTTTGGTGAAAAGGGTGTAGATGATATTGCTCAGTATATTAAGCTTGGTAAGCTTGGTGAAGCCTTTGACAAGGATGAGCAGGTGGTATTGCTTATCGATGAGATTGATAAGGCTGATTTGGAATTCCCCAATGACCTTCTCTGGGAGCTTGATCGCATGGAGTTTTATATTAATGAGACCAAGAGAACAGTTAAGGCTAAGCACAGACCGATAGTAATTATTACATCGAATGCAGAAAAGGAACTTCCCGATGCATTCTTAAGAAGATGTATTTTCCATTATATTGATTTCCCGAGCAAGGAATTGATGGAGCAGATTGTTAAGGTTCATTTCCCTGATGTAGAGGATAATCTTCTCAAGGCTGCTATGGATGTATTTTATGACATCAGAAATATTCACGATATCAGAAAGAAGCCCAGCACTTCAGAACTTATTGACTGGGTAAATGCACTTCAGCTCGGCGGTATACCTACTGCCAAGATCAGAAGTACACTTCCTTTTATCGGTGTTGTTGTTAAGAAAGACGAAGATCTTGAGCTTGTTAAGAAGGGCGGATTAAGTTAGTGTTTCTAACTTTTTTTGAAACTCTGAGAGCAAAGGGTGTGCATGTGACATTAGGAGAGTTTCTTGATTTACAGGAAGCTCTTGATAAGGGATTGTGCGGAAGTTCTATCACACAGTTCTATTATGTCGCACGTATGATTCTTGTGAAGACAGAGACTGATTATGATAAATTTGATATGGCTTTTGAGGAATGCTTCAAGGCAGCTGAGCGCGAAACGGAAATCGGTGCGCAGATGCTAAGGTGGCTGGATAAGTCTGAAATGCTTGAACTTGCTCATGAGGAGGCTAGAAATCACCTCAATCAGACTGAAGATCTTCAGATTGACAAGGATGATGTTGAGGAGAAATTTAAGCAAAGACTCAAGGACCAGAATGAGGAACACAACGGTGGATCATTTTGGATCGGCACAATGGGTAAGACCTCTTTTGGTAACATGGGAGGTAATGTCGGAGGTGTAAGAGTAGGCGGACAGACCGGTTATCAGAGTGCGTTCTCTGTAGTGGGTGCTCGTAAGTATCGAGACTTCAGAGATGACCGAGTAATGGATAATCGCCAGTTCCAGCTTGCATTCAGAAGACTAAGACAGTTCTCGGCAAACCTTGATATACCGGAGTCTGAGTTGGATATAGACAGAACCATCGATAAGACCTGCAGTCAGGGTGGTGTGCTTTCCATTCAGATGAAAAAGCCCAGAAAGAATGCTGTTAAGCTGATGCTTTTGATGGATAGCGGCGGAACAATGATTCCTTACAGCTCATTGTTAAATGATTTGTTCCAGGCTGTTAATAAATCCAATCATTATAAGGATGTTAAATGCTATTACTTCCATAACTGCATTTACAGTCATCTCTATAAGACACCGGAGTGTGAAAACGGTGATTGGGTAGAGACGGAATGGCTGTTTAGAAATGCAGACAGTGATTATAAGGTGATCATTGTAGGCGATGCGGCTATGGCACCTGAAGAGCTTTATTCCGACAGCGGTAACTATCGCGGACCCAATGGCGGTTTATCGGGTTATGAGTGGCTTAAGCTTGTAAAAAGACATTATAAGAAGGTCGTATGGCTCAATCCTAAGATGGCGCCGGGAAGGTCGCCCTGGAGAGAGGCGGAGACAGCCTGCAAAGAGCTGTTCCCGATGTATAAGCTTACTGTGGCAGGCTTAAATAAGGCGATGTATGAGCTTATGAAACCGCAGAAGTAATAGAATTGACTGGTAGATATTATGATAAATACAGAATTACAGGTTTTTAACAGAACAAGAACCGGTGGAGCAACAGATCGATACCGGTATTAAGCTTATAGCAATATGTTCTAAAAATAGATATTGAAATATAAATAGATATTTAATTAAAAACAGATATTTAATTATAATAGATATTAATAAAATAATAGATTTGGAGAATTTTAAAATGGGAGTTTATGAAGAATTACAGGCAAGAGGCCTCATCGCACAGGTAACAGATGAGGATACCATCAGAGATCTTGTTAATAACGGAAAGGCAGTATTTTATATTGGATTCGATCCTACCGCAGACAGTCTTCATGTAGGTCACTTTATGGCACTTTGCCTTATGAAGAGACTTCAGATGGCAGGTAACAAGCCCATTGCACTTATCGGTGGTGGTACTGCGATGATCGGTGACCCTTCGGGAAGAACCGATATGCGTTCTATGATGACCACAGAAATGATTGATCATAACTGTGAGTGCTTCAAAAAGCAGATGAGTCGTTTCATCGAGTTTGGTGATGATAAGGCAATTATGGTTAACAATGCTGACTGGCTTAGAGATCTTAATTACATTGAGTTCATCAGAGACATCGGTGCATGCTTCTCTGTTAACAATATGCTTAGAGCTGAGTGCTACAAGCAGCGTATGGAAAAGGGACTTTCTTTCCTTGAGTTTAACTACATGATTATGCAGAGCTATGACTTCATGGCTCTTTACGAAAAATATGGCTGTAATCTTCAGTTTGGTGGAGATGATCAGTGGTCTAACATGCTTGGCGGAACAGAGCTTATCAGAAAGAAGCTTGGTAAGGATGCTTCAGCTATGACTATCACACTTCTCCTCAATTCAGAAGGTAAGAAGATGGGTAAGACCGCCAAGGGTGCTGTATGGCTTGATCCTGAGAAGACTTCTCCTTACGAGTTCTATCAGTACTGGAGAAATGTAGGTGACGGTGATGTACTTAAGTGCATCAGAATGCTTACATTCCTTCCTCTTGAGCAGATTAATGCGATGGATAGCTGGGAGGGCAGTCAGCTCAACGAAGCTAAGGAAATTCTTGCATACGAACTTACCAAGCTTGTTCATGGCGAGGAAGAGGCTGAAAAGGCTAAGGCAGCTGCAAAGGCTCTTTTTGCAGGCGGCGGTGATATGGCAGATATGCCTACCACTACACTTAAGGCTGAGGATTTCAGAGATGGAAGCATTGACATTCTTGGTGTTCTTACAGCTTCAGGACTTACTCCTTCCAGAAGTGAGGCAAGACGTGCTGTAGAGCAGGGTGGAGTCACTGTTAATGATGAGAAGGTTACAGACATTAAGACTACTTACACTGCTGAGAATTTTGCCGGTGATGGCATGCTTGTACGCAGAGGTAAGAAAAACTACAAGAAGATTGTATTTTAAGGGATAGTCGGGAGGTATTGCCTATGTCAGGAACCAATGCTGCTGATAAACTGGATAGAGTATATGAGGCTGTCAGAAAGCTTACTGATTTCCAGCCTAAAATTGGTCTTGTACTTGGATCCGGTCTTGGGGATTATGCAAAGAATATTCAGGTGGTATATGAATTACCTTACAGTGAAATCGAAGGATTCCCTGTATCTACTGTACAGGGACACGATGGCAGATTCATATTCGGAATGTTGGGGGATGTTCCGATTGTATGTATGAAAGGCCGTGTTCACTATTACGAAGGTTACGATATTTCTGATGTTGTTTTGCCTATCAGATTGATGGGAAAGCTTGGAATTAAGATGCTTTTTCTCACAAATGCTGCAGGTGGAATTAAGACAGGATTTAGTGCGGGAGATTTGATGCTTATAACCGATCATATTTCTGTATTTGCACCCAATCCGCTTATTGGACCTAACCTGGCAGATTTGGGACCCAGATTCCCTGATATGACAGAAGTATACAATGAAAAAATCCGCGAAAAAGTGCTTGAGATAGCTTATGAAAAAGATATTCCTATCGAGCAGGGTGTTTATTGTCAGCTTACAGGTCCCACATATGAGACTCCGGCTGAGATCAGAATGCTTAAGACACTTGGAGCTGACGCAGTAGGTATGAGCACAGTTGTAGAGGCGATTGTAGCCAGACATATGGGAATTAGCGTATGCGGTATTTCCTGCATCAGTAATCTTGCGGCGGGACTTAATCCTGTACCGCTGTCACATGCTGAAGTTCAGGCTGCAGCTGATGAGGCGGCACCTAGATTTACTATGCTTTTGACCGAAACAATTAAAGAAGTCGGAAAAACAATTTAAGCGTTATTACAGAGGAGCTTTTTGCTCCTCTGTGTTCGTTAAAGGGTAAAGAGGGTATGCATATGACTAATGATGAAATCAAGATGCTTATTGAGGCATCACTTGATGCAAGAAATAATTCATATTGTCCTTATTCGGGGTATGCAGTCGGTGCGGCACTTTTGGCAAGAAAACCGGTAGACACAGGCAGCTCAATAGATGGCAGAGTATCGGAAGATATTGAAGCTTCATTAGCCAGAGTAAATTCAGATACAATAATATATAAAGGCTGTAATATTGAAAATTCTTCATATGGTGCGACTAATTGTGCTGAACGAACAGCTATATTTAATGCTGTGAGTGAAGGCGTTACACAATTTGAAGCTATAGCAATTACAGGAGCTCCCAAGGGCGAAGCTCCCAGGGATTATGCATATCCATGTGGAATATGTCGTCAGGTTATGGCGGAATTTTGCGATATGGATTTTACGGTTATAGTCGCTATCAGTAGTGAAGAATACAAGATTTTTAAGTTAAAAGAGCTCTTACCTGAGGCTTTTAGTGCATCCAATATGGAGTAAGACAGATGTATATTGTTTATGTTGTTATTGTTTTATTATTTATTCTCTACATCAGAGGATTGATAATATCAAAAAGAGAAAGAGAAAAAGAAAAGGAAAAAATTAGAAGACAGTTTGGAATTACGCTTGATAAGGATTATTCAGAGCAGGGTAAGGCGCACAGATCTGCACTTCTTAAGCTTAATTCCGACAAAGAAGGGCTTCTTGATGACATCACCTGGAATGACCTTGAGATGGATCGAATTTTTGAAAAAATAGATTCATGCAAGTCTGCGGCAGGTGAGGAAGATCTTTTTTTCAGACTTCATAATGTCGGATATATTGATGAAAAGTATAAGAAGCTTGTTAAGGTATTTGATAATGATGAAGATGCCAGATTTGAATTGACATTATCAATGAATAAGCTTGGTTACTTAAAGAAGCTTTCTCCATATGATTATCTTGATTTCCTTACAAAGCAGGAAAAGAAGAATTCTGTAAGAGATATACTGATGGATATTTTGTTTATACCTCTTATAGTTTTATCTTTTTTCTATCCGCTTGCCGGAGCTGCAGCTGTATTTATTCTTTTGATAGTCAATATTTTTATATATTTTAGGGATAAAAGAGTCCTTGATGGTCTGTTGGTAAGTCTTTCTTTTATCGTAAGAGTATCTGAGCAGGGATTATGGCTTGCTGATAAAAAATATCAGTTCCTTGAAGAGGAAAACAACAGATTAGACAGCTTGAGAGGGCTGTTAAAGGGAATAAAAAACAGTGGCTCATATCTGATAGCATCCGGAAGAAATAATACCGGAGCTTCATCACCGTCAAGTCCTATTGAGATGGTTCTTAACTATGTGAACATGGTTCTTCATATCGATCTGATTCAGTACAGACAGATGCTTGGAAAACTGTCCGGTCACAAGGATGACTATGAATGGCTTATTGGTCTGTTTGGTATGCTTGACAGTGCAATCAGTGTTGCATCATTCAGAAAGAGTCTGGCTAACGGATACTGTGAACCTGTGATAGAAGGCAGTGATGCTCATAAGCTTAATATTTTAGATGGATACCATCCGCTTATTAAAAAGCCTGTCACTAACTCGATTGATACCCATAGAGGCATTTTGCTGACAGGTTCAAATGCATCCGGAAAATCTACTTTTCTTCGTATGATAGCTATAAATGCTATTTTGGCGCAGACTATAAATACAGTATGTGCTAAAAG
>DCIR01000043.1:31771-32974 GCA_002317155.1 Lachnospiraceae bacterium UBA1721 | reverse complement strand
TCTGAAGGAATGCCTGTATTATGCTTTGTCGATGAAGTTTTAAGAGGTACCAATACGGTAGAACGAATCAGTGCATCCAAGGTTATTCTTGAATCTTTGAATAAGCAAAATGTATTGTGTTTTGCGGCTACACATGATGGAGAGCTGTGCGAGCTGCTTGATGCTGATTTTGACAATTATCATTTTGAGGAACAAATTGTAGAATCGGATATCAGCTTTGATTATCAGTTAAAAAAGGGGCCTGCTTCAACAAGAAATGCGCTTGTGCTTCTCAGAAACTACGGATATGCTAAAGAACTGATAGATAAAGCCGAAAATATGGCATATAAACTTGACTCAAAAATGCAATAAAGAGTATACTATATCTTGTATGGACAGTTAGATCCATTGGAGGTTTACGATGGAAAATTTGATGGCATTTGTTAGTAAGTTTTGTTCTTATCTCATTTTGATGCTTGTAATAATTGTAGTGGCAACATTGGGATTTGTAATCGGTAGAATAATTCGTAAGGGCCTTGATAAAAATAAGGGCGGTGAAGCGATAGCTGCTACCGAAACAAAGAAGGAAGCATAGTCTGTTTTTTATTGGCGTCTTTTTGTATCCGGAGCTTTAGCTTTTGGTATAAGAGGACGCCTATATTTTTTGCAAATTTATGATTTGCATGTACGGGGATAAAATATGGCTAAATCATATGGACAAAAGGCAAAGATTTTATACATACTCAGATACCTTGAAGAATATACTGATGAGACAAAGTCTATAACAACCAAGCAGATTCTGGAAAAGCTTGCGGATGAAGGTGTTTCGTGTGACAGGAAGACTATTTATTCTGATATGGAATGTCTTAAGGATATGGGATATGAGATTGAGCAGGAGCCTACCAGAAACGGTGGTGGATGGAAGCTTTTGAGCAGAGAGTTTGAATTGCCTGAATTGAAGCTTCTTGTAGATGCAGTTCAGTCATCAAGATTTATTACTCAAAAAAAATCAAGAGATCTGATTAAAAAGATCGAAAAGCTTACAAGCAATAATGAGGCTGCCAAGCTTAATCGTCAGGTTTTTGTTGCAAGCAGAATTAAGGCTGAAAATGAGACGATATTTTACGCTGTAGATAATATTCAGACGGCTATTCAGGAAAATAAGCAGATTACATTTACATACCTTGAGTGGAATACCAAAAAGGAACTTGTGGTTAAGGGAAG
>DCIR01000043.1:0-31694 GCA_002317155.1 Lachnospiraceae bacterium UBA1721 | reverse complement strand
GATTCCGCTACTGAGCAGGCAAGACATTATCGCGTGGATAAGATGCGTAATGTTG
This sequence comes from Lachnospiraceae bacterium UBA1721, assembly GCA_002317155.1. Lineage (GTDB taxonomy): Bacteria > Bacillota > Clostridia > Lachnospirales > Lachnospiraceae > AC2028. The sequence goes on along the minus strand of DCIR01000043.1, from coordinate 31,639 downwards.
AATTGCTTAAGACTAAAAGAGAAGGCGGAGACTGGTTTAGTAAGCTTGACTTAGCCGGTTATGCGGATACTACATTCTCTATGATGGGTGGAGATTCGGAAAATATTGTTATTGATCTTCCGGAATCACTGGTAGGAGTGGCAATCGACAGATTTGGTAAGGATATTACTATTCAAAAGATTGAGGATGCCAGAATCAGAATACGTGTGAATGTGCAGGTTAGTCCACAGCTATATGGATGGCTGACAGGTCTTGGTGATAATGTGGTAATCCATTCGCCGGAAGATGTTAGGATAAAGTATATCGAGTGGTTAAAAAAGCTCGTTGAAAATAATGAGAAACAGTAAGGATGATGCAAAATGGAAATAAAGTTCGCTGACAGAATGAAAGATTATGAGGCAGGCATTTTTCAGGTACTGAATGCCAAGAAAATTGAGAAAGAATCTAAGGGCGAAAGAGTATTTAATTTTTCTGTAGGTACACCGGATTTTGAACCTCCTAAGCATATAATGGATGCTTTGTGTGAAGCAGCAAAAAAGCCGGAAAATTATAAGTATTCGTTGATAGACATACCCGAACTTATTGATGCGGTAATTCATCGTTATGAGAAAAGATACAGCGTAAAGCTTGAAAAAAATGAGGTTATGAGTGTATATGGCTCTCAGGAGGGTATAACTCATATCGGATTTACCTTTGTTAATCCCGGGGATGTGGTACTTGTACCTAATCCCGGATATCCGATTTTTGGTATTGGACCGGAGCTTGCAGGTGCCGAAATCGTTCCTTACAATCTTTATAAGGATAAAGGATACCTTCCGGACTTAAAAGAAATCGAGGAAGCATACGGTAAGAAACCGTCAACAGGAAAGCATGCTAAGTTTATTATTGTTTCATATCCGCTTAATCCGGTATGCAAATGCGCACCTGCCAGCTTTTACGAGGAGCTTATTGCATGGGCCGAGAGAAATGAGATATTTATAATTCATGATAATGCATATTCGGATATTGTATATGATGGCAATGAGGGAAGATCGATCCTTTATTATGAAGGAGCTAAAAATGTTGCCGTAGAATTCTACTCACTTTCTAAGTCTTTTAACTATACCGGTGCAAGAATGTCATTTCTTGTAGGCAATTCAGAGGTGATAGCTGCGTTTAAGAGATTCAGATCGCAGATAGACTATGGAGTATTCCTCCCGATTCAGTATGGTGCTATAGCTGCTCTGGAGGGACCGGATGATGCTGTATATGCACAGTGTGCAGAGTATGAGAAGAGAAGAAATGCTCTCTGTGATGGCTTTACATCAATAGGTTGGAGCTTTGAACGCAGTCAGGGAAGTATGTTTGCATGGACGTCAATCCCTGAAAAATATGGTGATCGTGATGTGGATTTTGTAATGGACTTTTTCGAGGCTACAGGAATCCTTTGTACGCCCGGTAGCAGCTTTGGAAGTCTTGGTAAGGGACATGTACGTTTTGCCTTGGTTTTGCCGGTGGATGTTATCAATGAAGCAGTGGCAATTGCAGAAAAGAGCGGAATTCTAAGATAGGCTATTTATTTTAGCAAAATATTTTCATTGGTGGACAAATTCATGAATTACAGTGAAATCTATAAGCCTAAGAAAAATGTATATATCATCAAAAAGGATGGCTCAAAGGTAGCATTTGATGTACAGAAGGTTATTAATGCTGTACAGAAAAGTGCTTTTCGTGCCATGGTAACTTTTTCTGATGAGGACAATAAAAAGATCTGTGAATATGTAATTGAGCATGTCGATAAGCTTGGACTGGTTAAAATCCATATTCCCGAGGTTCATAATATTGTAGAGGGTGCACTTGAATCTGTTAATCCTCTTGTCGCAAAAAGCTACAGAGATTACAGAAATTACAAGCAGGATTTTGTTCATATGCTTGATGATGTATATAAAAAGAGCCAGTCTATTATGTACATCGGAGATAAGGAGAATTCGAATACTGATTCGGCACTTGTATCTACTAGAAGAAGTCTGATTTTTAACCAGCTTAATAAACAGCTGTATCAGAAGTTTTTTATGACTGCTGAGGAGATTCAGGCCAATAATGACGGATATATTTATATTCACGATATGTCTGCCAGAAGAGATACCATGAACTGTTGCCTGTTTGATATTGCCAGTGTATTAAAGGGCGGATTTGAAATGGGTAACGTGTGGTATAACGAGCCCAAGACACTTGATACTGTATTCGATGTAATGGGTGATATTATACTGTCTGCTGCCAGTCAGCAGTATGGCGGTTTTACCATTTCATGTGTAGACCAGCTGCTTAAGCCGTATGCAGAGCGTTCTTATCAGAGATATTTTGATAAGTATGTTTCGTATGGTATAGAACAGTCTAAAGCTGAAAGTATAGCAATGGACGATATTCAGAGAGAATTTCGTCAGGGCTTCCAGGGCTGGGAATATAAATTCAATACTGTGGCATCCAGCAGAGGTGATTATCCGTTTATCACAATGACTATTGGATTGGGACAGTCACGTTTTGAAAGAATGGCCTCTATAACTATGTTAAATGTCAGAAAAGGCGGTCAGGGTAAAAAGGATCACAAAAAGCCTGTACTTTTCCCTAAGATTGTTTTTCTCTATGATGAGAAGCTTCATGGAAAAGGATGCGAACTTGAGGATGTGTTTGAGGCTGGTATTCAGTGCTCTGCCAAGAGCATGTATCCTGATTGGCTCTCATTGACGGGTGAGGGATATGTGCCTTCTGTATATAAAAAGTATGGTAAGGTTATATCACCGATGGGCTGTAGAGCTTTCCTTTCACCTTATTTTGAAAGAGGTGGAATTCATCCCGAAGATGATAACGATGAGGCAATTTTCGTAGGAAGATTTAATATAGGTGTTGTTTCTTTACATCTTCCTATGATTCTCGCAAAGGCAAGACAGGAAAACAGAGATTTTTATGAAGTGCTCGATTATTATCTTGAGATGATAAGACAGATTCATATCAGAACCTATCAGTATTTGGGTGAGATGACTGCATCTACTAACCCCTTGGCATATTGCGAGGGTGGATTTTATGGTGGACATTTAGGCCTTCATGATAAGATTAAGCCTGTGCTTAAATGTGCAACGGCAAGCTTTGGTGTTACTGCACTAAATGAGCTGCAGCAGCTGTATAATCACAAGTCACTCGTTGAAGATGGTGCGTTTGCTATCGAAGTGATGGAATACATCAATAAAAAGGTAAACGAATTCAAGGAAGCTGACGGTAACCTATATGCAATATATGGAACACCGGCAGAGAATTTGTGTGGCTTACAGGTTACTCAGTTTAGAAACATGTATGGTATAGTTGAGGGTGTATCTGACAGAGAATATGTTTCTAACAGTTTTCACTGCCATGTATCTGAAGATATTACGCCTATTCAGAAACAGGATTATGAGAAGAGATTCTGGAATCTGTTTAACGGCGGTAAGATTCAGTATGTTAAGTATCCGATAGATTATAACTACGAGGCAATCAGAGTTCTCGTAAGACGTGCAATGAAGATGGGCTTCTATGAAGGAGTGAACCTCTCACTTGCATACTGTGATGATTGTGGTTATGAAGAACTCGAGATGGATGTATGTCCTAAGTGCGGAAGCCGTAATCTGACCAAAATAGATCGAATGAACGGTTATCTGAGCTATTCAAGAGTGCATGGTGATACCAGACTTAATTCTGCAAAAATGGCAGAGATTGCTGATAGAAAGTCGATGTAATTGTTAATGTATATAATGCGAGGTAATATATGGCTAAAATTTTTAAGATTATTTTTTCGATTGCAATAGTCAGATATGTTATTTATTTTGCATTATTTATATCTGGTATCGTAATTGCAAATCTTGATGAAGACGGTGGCGCCTATATGCTTTTTATATTTGGATTAATTATGGTGCCATGTCTTGTGATTGCGTTAGTATTCAATATTGTCTTGATTATTAGTTTCCGAAAGAAACCGAATCATATTGGGTTATTTGCCGGTCATCTTGCCCCGGAAATAATATATCAGTTGCTCTATTTTATCTGGATTTCGGCGTGTAAAGAGTGGGGAGAAATATTAATGTTTCAATTTGGAATAATTATTATTCTGATCGAAATCTTATATATCGCGCTGACTATTGTGACAATTAATATTCTCAGAAAAGAAAATATTGAATTAAAAAAGCAAAATGCAAATGTTGCAGTAAATATCAATGTACAGCAGAACTCTCAATATCAGCAGATACCACAGTACCAGCAGATACCACAGTATCAACAAATGCCACAGTATCAGCAGGCACCGCAGTATCAACAACCTGTGCAGTATCAGCAGGCACCGCAATATCAACAACATGTGCAGTACCAGCAGACACCACAGTACCAACAGCCGGTGCAGTCTCAGCAACCGTATAACCAGCAAAATTAGTAAGCAAATTAATTAAATGGAAAAAGTTACCGTTAATAGGAGTAGAATCGACAATGAGATATCACAATATAACAATGGATGATATGAATAATGGAGTCGGTCTGCGCGCAGTGTTATGGCTTTCAGGATGCTCACATGAATGTAGGGGCTGCCAAAATCCATTGACATGGAATCCTAATGACGGATTATTTTTTGATGATGCTGCTAAAAATGAGCTTTGGGGATGCCTTAGCAAAGATTATATTGATGGGCTTACGCTTTCAGGGGGTGACCCTTTATATGAGGGTAATAGAGCTGAAGTAGAAGCTTTGGTACGTCAGATAAAAGATGATATGCCTGAAAAAACAATTTGGCTATATACCGGCTATGATTATGAAGAAATCAATGAACTTAAGCTACTTGATTATATCGATGTAGTTGTGGATGGAAAGTATATCGAAGATTTGAGAGATGTTACAATGCATTGGGCAGGTAGTACCAATCAGAGAGTTATAGATGTTAAAGCATCGAAAGAGGAAGGGAAAATAGTTTTATATGAAAAAGATTGCTAAATTCGAAAAGGTATCTATTGAACAGTTCAAAGAAGGAATGGCTGATTTTAGCCAGTATTCTGAGGCTGAAGTAGTGAAAATGTATGAGGATATAATCAAGCCTGCCAGAGCAACGGTTGCTTCTGCAGGATATGATTTTCACACTCCTTTTGCGTTTACCTTAAAGCCGGGTGAGACCATTAAGATTCCGACAGGAATTAGGTGCCGTATGGATGAGGATTACGCGCTGTTTCTTTTCCCGAGAAGCGGTCTTGGATTCAAGTTCCGTTTACAGCTCAATAATACTGTAGGTGTTGTTGATTCAGACTATTACGGAGCAAATAATGAAGGACATATCTTTGTTAAGATTACCAACGATTCTAATGAAGGCAAGGTAGTTGATCTTAAAGCCGGTGAAGCCTTTGCACAGGGTATCTTCCTTCAGTACGGTATTACCGAGGATGATGAGGCTGACGGAATAAGAACCGGAGGATTTGGCAGCACTACAAAATAAATCCGTATAAGAATACGTGTACATTAAGTCGCATATTGTACGGATACGGCCGGGCTTTGTTGCGTGCAGTTTTTATATATGTTATTCTTACGAAGATTCTTATAGGGGATCCGTACTAATTGTTGTTTTGTTTACGGAGGATTTTATATGTGGAAATTATTGACTGACAGCTCAGCTGATCTTCCCAAATCTTTTTATACAGATAATGAAATCGGATGTATCAATCTTAGCTGTCTTATAGATGGTGAGGTTGTGTGGGGAAATGATAAGGATTTGCCCGCGTCTGAATTTTATAAGATGATGAGAAATGGTGCTAAGCCTACTACATCACAGGTTAATCCGGAAGAGGCTAAGAAGTTCTTTGAGAGCTATATTGATGATTACAAAGAAATTCTTTATCTTGGATTTACATCAGGACTTTCAGGAACGGTCGGAAGCGGTAAAATAGCTGCTGAGGAGTTAATGGAAGAGCATCCTGATGTTAAAATTATTGTTGTAGATACTCTTTGTGCCGCTATGGGTCAGGGCTTGCTGGTTTATTATTGTAATGAGCTTAAAAAGCAGGGTAAATCAATGGAAGAGGTCGCAAAGTGGGCTGAAGATAATAAGCAGAACATGATTCATCTTTTTACCGTAGATGATTTGTTTGACCTTTGGAGAGGCGGACGTGTGAGCAAGACAAGTGCTTTTGTAGGTACACTTGCAGGCATTAAGCCCTTGCTTCATGTAAATGAAGAAGGCAAGCTTGTTTCTATAGATAAAGTTAGAGGTCGTAAAAAGTCACTTACCGGACTCATGGATTTGATGGAAAAGAAAATGGGTAGCCGTAAGGATGTAAATAAGCAAATGATCATGATTAACCATGGTGACTGTCTTGAAGATGCTGAATGGTTACGTGATCAGATTAAGGAGAGATTTGGCTTTGAGAATTGTATGATTAATAATCTCAGCCCTGTTATCGGTTCACATACCGGTCCATCTCTCATTGCATTATTCTTTGTTGGAGATGTTCGATGAAAGTAGATGTTGATTATAAAAAAGATGTTTATACAAGAGCACAGGAACTTGTAAGCGAATTGGGTGAAAAGCTCGGACGTGTACCGACTGCTGCCGTTATTACATTTGGCTGTCAGATGAACGCCAGAGATTCAGAAAAGCTTATAGGTATTTTGAAGGTTGCCGGCTTTTCAATCATTGAAGAGGAATCGGCTGATTTTGTGCTCTATAATACCTGCACGGTTCGTGATAATGCGAATCAGAAGGTATATGGACATCTTGGAATTGCTAACGGATTCAAAAAGAAGAATCCGCTTATGAGAATAGGTCTTTGCGGATGTATGATGCAGGAGCCTACCGTTATTGAGAAGATTAAGCATAGCTATCGCTTTGTTAATCTTATTTTTGGTACTCATAATATTCACAAATTCCCCGAATATCTGGTGTCTTGTCTTGAACAGGATGACATGATAATTGATATCTGGAAAGAAGGAACAGAGATTGAGGAAAATCTTCCTGTTGAAAGAAAGTATTCTTTCAAGTCGGGCGTAAATATTATGTTTGGCTGCAACAATTTCTGCTCATACTGTATAGTTCCATATGTGCGTGGAAGAGAAAGAAGCCGTGATGCCAAGGAAATCGTAAGAGAGTGTGAAAAGCTTGCTTCTGAGGGCGTGGTAGAGGTTATGCTCCTCGGACAGAATGTTAACTCATACGGCAAGGGCTTGGAGAATGGCATTTCTTTCCCTGAACTTTTGAAGGAAATTGAGAAGATTGAAGGAATTAAGAGAATCAGATTTATGACTTCTCATCCGAAGGATTTGTCTGAAGAACTGATTCAGGTTATGAAGGAGTCAAAAAAGATATGCAGACATCTGCATTTGCCACTTCAGTCAGGCTCGACTAAGCTCCTTAAGAGAATGAACCGTTGCTATGACAAAGAGCAGTATATAGCACTTGCTAAGCATATCAGAGAAGAGATTCCGGATATAGCACTTACTACAGATTTGATAGTTGGATTCCCCGGTGAAACACCTGAGGATGTTGATGATACAATAGATGTAATTAAGCAGGTAGAATACGACAACGCATTTACATTTATATATTCCAAGAGAACAGGAACCCCTGCCGCTTCATACGAGGATCAGGTGCCTGAAGCTGAAAGTCACGTACAGTTTAATCGTGTTCTTGAGGTGGTTCAGGAGATGGCCAGAAAAAGAGCCGCTGTATATGAAGGTCAGATAATGGAAGCACTTATAGAGGAGATGAATGAGAATGATCCTTCTCTTGTAAGTGGAAGATTATCTAATAACATGATAGTTCATTTCCCGGGAGATGAGTCTATGATTGGCTCTATTGTTAAGGTAAAGCTTAACGAATGTAAAGGATTCTATTATCTTGGTGAAAAAGTAGATTGATTGTATCGGAAACATAGAAAAACAAGCTCTGTTAATGATTCTTTTTGTCAATTAATGGAAGCGTAATTTCTGTACAATAATAGCGATTTGAGATAAAATAACTATGTATGCGCTTTTTAATAAGCATATGCATAGTTATTTTTAGTTTAGGTCAAGCGTTTTATATTTGAGGCGCTTAAAATATGTATTAAGGCAGGAGATTTTATGTCTGACATTCCCGAGATTTCAGAAGTTACACCTATGATGCAAAAGTATCTTGAGACTAAGCAGCAATACAAGGATTGTATTTTGTTTTATCGTCTCGGAGATTTCTACGAGATGTTCTTTAAGGATGCTGAAATTGTATCAAAGGAGCTTGAACTTACCTTGACAGGCAAAGCATGTGGTATGGAAGAACGTGCACCTATGTGTGGTATTCCTTATCATGCTGTGGACAGCTATCTTCCGAGACTTGTATCAAGGGGCTATAAGGTAGCTATCTGTGAACAGGTCGAAGATCCTAAAATGGCTAAAGGACTTGTGAAGCGTGAAGTTATAAGAATTGTAACTCCAGGTACCAATACCAATATGCAGACTCTCGAAGCCAATCGAAATAATTACTGTTTCTGCGTATTCTATACGGAGAACAAGATAGGAATTGCTGTCGCGGATGTATCTACGGGTGACTTTTTCCTTTCGGAGGTTGATGATCTTACCAAGCTTCGAGATGAGATTATGAAATATGAACCCAGTGAGATTATTTGTAATGAAGCTTATCTGATGAGTGGTGAGGATATCGAAGGTCTTAAGGAAAGATTGCATCTTCCGGTAAGTGTTCTTGAGGCTCATATTTTTGATGACAATTCATGCAGACAGATTCTTCAGAAGCATTTTCATGTAAATACATTAATCGGTCTTGGAGTCGATGATTTTCCGATAGGTCTGGTTGCGTCAGGCGCATTGCTTAAGTATCTGTATGATACACAGATGACTGAGCTTGGACATATAACACATATTACTCCTTATCTGGCAAGCAGATATATGCTGATAGATTCTTCAACCAGAAGAAATCTTGAACTTACAGAGACACTTCGTGAAAAGCAAAAGAGAGGATCGTTATTATGGGTTCTTGATAAGACTAAAACGGCAATGGGCGGAAGAATGCTTCGTTCTGCACTTGAGCAGCCTCTTATCAATGTTACCGATATGAATTCCAGACTTGATGCTCTTGAGACTTTGAACGGTAATACGATTGCCAGAGATGAGATAAGAGAATATATGAATCCCATATATGATCTTGAGAGACTCCTTGCAAGAGTATCCTATAAGACAGCCAATCCACGTGATCTTTTGGCGTTTAAGAGCTCATTGTCAATGCTTCCCGGTATTCGTGCAGTACTTGAGGACATGACTCAAAATGCTCTTTTGGGAGAATTAAGAGAGCGTATTGACGGACTGGAGGATATTTCATCATTAATCGAAGCTGCAATCAATGAAGATGCGCCTATAACCGTGCATGAGGGAGATATCATCAAGGATGGCTTTGATGATGATATCGACAGATTAAGAAGCGTCAAGGTTGAAGGTAAGGGATGGCTCTCTGCATATGAAGAAGAAGAGAGAGAAAAAACCGGACTTAAGACACTTAAGGTCAAATATCATAAGGCCTTTGGTTATTACTTTGAGGTAACCAACTCATATAAGGATCAGGTGCCGGATTACTTTATTCGCAGACAGACTCTTACGAATGCAGAGAGATTTACCACTGATAAGCTTAAAGAATTAGAGGATGCGATTCTTAATTCTGAGGATAAATTAGTCGCACTTGAGCATGAGCTGTTTTGCAATATAAGAGATGCTATTGCGGCAGAAATCGAACGCATACAGAGAACGGCGAAGGCTATAGCTGAGCTTGATATGCTCTGTTCATTGGCATTTGTGTCCGAGAAGAACAGATATGTCAGACCTAAGTTAAATGAAAAGGGTGTTATCGATATTAAGGATGGTCGCCATCCGGTTGTCGAGCAGATGATCAATAATGGATTGTTTGTCGAAAATGACACTTTCCTTGATACAAAGAATAACTGCATAAGTATTATTACCGGCCCTAATATGGCAGGTAAATCTACTTACATGAGACAAACAGCGCTTATTGTACTGCTTGCTCAAATAGGATGTTTTGTACCTGCCAGAAGTGCCAATATCGGTATAGTAGACCGTATATTTACACGAGTAGGCGCATCAGACGATCTTGCCAGTGGACAGTCTACATTCATGGTTGAGATGAATGAGGTTTCTAATATTTTACGAAACGCTACACCTAAGAGCCTTCTGATTCTCGATGAGATCGGAAGAGGAACATCAACCTTTGACGGATTATCTATTGCGTGGGCTGTTGTTGAGCATATTAGTAATACTAAAATCCTAGGAGCAAGAACTCTTTTTGCGACTCATTATCATGAACTTACTGAGCTTGAGGGTAAGATGAATAATGTAAATAACTATTGTATCGCAGTAAGAGAGTCCGGAGACGATATTGTCTTTTTAAGAAAAATAGTTAAGGGCGGAGCAGACAGAAGCTATGGTATTCAGGTAGCTAAACTTGCAGGTGTGCCTGAGATGGTTATTGACAGAGCTAAGGTGATTGCGGCGCAGCTTCAGGATAATGATATTACCGAGAAGATTCAGGCAATCAGTGTAGACAATGGTGGAGACGGAAAAAACAAGCAAAAGGTAAAGCATCTTGACGAGGTTGATCTCGGACAGATGAGTTTCTTTGAAACAGTATCCGATGAGGATGTGTTAAAAGAGCTTATGGATGTTGAGATTACTACACTTACACCGCTTGATGCCCTTAATACTCTTTATAAGCTGCAGAATAAGCTTAAAAACAGATATAAACTCGAGGAGAATTAAATGTCTATTAAGGTCTTAGACAGTGCGACAATTGATCAGATAGCAGCGGGCGAAGTTGTAGAAAGACCATCGAGCATAGTTAAAGAGCTTGTGGAAAATTCTATTGATGCAAAAGCCACTGCAGTAACAGTTGAGATAAAAAACGGTGGAATTGATTTTATCCGTGTTACTGACAACGGTTGCGGTATTGAAGCAAAAGAAATAAGAACAGCATTCTTAAGACATGCTACCAGTAAAATTGCATCGGCTGATGACCTTGGTATGGTAATGAGTCTTGGTTTTAGAGGTGAAGCATTGTCCAGTATAGCGGCAGTTTCACAATTGGAAATCATTACTAAGACTGAGGAGGCCGTTACCGGAGTCAGAATGTGCCTCGAGGGAGCTGAAGAAAGCAGCTACGAAGAAATCGGTGCGCCTACGGGTACAACGATGATTGTGCGTAATATCTTTTTCAATACTCCTGTCAGAAAAAAGTTTCTTAAATCGGCGGCAGCTGAAGGCAGTTATATTACTGACCTGATGGAGCATCTTGCACTTTCAAGGCCTGATATATCGGTTCAGCTAAAGATTAACTCGCAGATAAAGTTTCATACATCAGGTAACGGAGATCTTAAAGAGGTTATATACAGAATATACGGTAGAGAATTAGCTAATGCCTTAATTCCTATAAATGTGTACAAGGATGGAATAGCTATTCACGGATTCCTGGGAAAGCCTGAACAGGTAAGATCCAACAGAAATTTTGAAGTTTATTATATTAACGGCAGATTTATTAAAAGCAATGTTATTGCAAAAGCGATAGAGGAAGGATTTAGAGAACATCTTATGCTTCATAAGTTCCCTGTTTGTTTTTTGCATATACAGGTTGAGCCGGGAAATGTAGATGTCAATGTTCATCCTACGAAAATGGATGTTAGATTCTCTGATGGACCTGCTTTTTTTGCGACTATTTCAGCTGCTGTATATGAAGCCTTAAAGAATCATGAAATGATTCCCGGTCATGTGCTTGATAAGCAGTCTGAGATTAAAAAGGCTGAGAGGGAAGCTCTTAAAGAAGCGAGGAGCGGTAAGAATCCTGAACCGTTTGAGAGAAGTCGTGTACAGCAGCCGGGTGATATTAAGCCTACGGCACTTCAAAATTCTGCGCTGTATGAAAAGGTTATTGCCCGTAATGAGAGGCTGAAGGCTCAGACGGCGAACTTTGTTGAAGAAAAGATGATTGAGGTCAAGACTTCCGAGAATGGTGTGGTAGCTGATATCAATAATAATGCTGTGGCTGAAGAGGAAGATTTCTTTGTAGATGAGACGATAAATACGACTAATCAACAAACCACTGGAGATCAGCAAACTACGGTTGGTGAGCAAATTACAGTTAATCAGCAAACTACTGATAATCAGCAAGCTCCTGCCAGTGTAGTCAATGATGTGCGAAGTGAAGCAGATATAGCGGCGAAAGCTGTAATAAAATCTGAGACAGCTGACAATAAAGAAATTGAGCCGGAAATTAAGCAGCCTCAGCCTGAAGTAAAATACGAACAGACCAACCTTTTTGATGAAAAGATTCTGACCAAGGAAAACAAGGCAAAGTATAAAATTATAGGTCAGGTATTCGATACATACTGGATAGTTCAGTATGAACGTAAAATGTTTATAATCGATCAGCATGCCGCTCATGAAAAAGTAAATTATGAGCGAATGATGAAGCGATTTATGGCTAAGGAAGTAGCATCGCAAAACATTTTACCTCCAATAATTGTGTCATTGTCAGGTAAGGAAGAGGCTGTATTTAAGGAAAACGAGGAAGCTTTCAAAAATCTTGGATTTGAGATTGATTTCTTCGGTGGTAACGAATATGCAATTCGTGCAGTCCCGGTAGATTTATACAGACATAATGACAGAGAACTGTTTTTGGCAGTGTTGGATGAGCTGGCTGAAGGCAACAGCAGGGGAAGCTATTTGTCAATCGAAGAAAAGATTGCTGATATGGCCTGCAAGGCTTCTGTTAAGGGCGGAGACAAGCTTTCGCTGGCTGAAGCTGAAGCACTTATAGATGAATTGCTTGAGCTTGATAATCCGTATAATTGCCCTCATGGAAGACCGACTATTATCATAATGTCGGAAACTGAGATGGAAAAGAAATTTAAGAGAATTGTAACCTGATTCAGATAAGTATATGGATAAGAAAACACTTATTGTGCTTGCAGGACCTACTGCCGTCGGTAAGACTGCTTTGTCAATTAATCTGGCAAAGGCATTAGATGCAGAGATTATTTCGGCAGATTCCGTGCAGGTGTATAAAAAATTAGATATTGGATCTGCCAAGATTACAAAAGAAGAGATGGATGGAGTGACGCATCATCTTATCGATGTTCTTGAGCCGGATGAAGATTTTAATGTTGCGGCTTTTAAGGATATGGTAAAAGCGGCAATAGATAAGGTTCATGCAAACGGACATATCCCTATTCTTGCCGGTGGAACAGGCTTTTATATTCAGGCTGTCTTAAAGGATGTTGATTTTTCTTCAGGGGAGAGCAATCCGCAGATAAGAGAAAGCTTGGAGAAAGAGGCTTCACAAATAGGAAATGAAGCTATGCACGATAAGCTTAGGGCAATAGATCCCGAATCAGCAGAAGCTATTCCGGCAGGTAACTTAAAACGTGTTATTAGAGCACTGGAGTATTATCAGGTTACGGGGAAAAAGATTTCTGAGCATAATGCAGCTGAAAAAGATAAAGAGTCGCCCTATGCATATAAGTATTTTGTCTTAAATGATGACAGGGATAAGCTGTATGAGAGAATAGATAAAAGAGTAGATATAATGGTTAAGGATGGGCTTGTGGATGAAGTAAAGAGTCTTAAGGATTCCGGCTTGTCACGAGATGCCATATCTATGCAATCATTAGGCTACAGGCAGATAATGGATTATCTGTACGGCGATTGTGATCTTGATGAAGCTATATTTCAAATCAAGCTTCAGACAAGACATTTTGCCAAAAGACAGCTTACATGGTTTAGAAGAGAAAAAGATACCATATGGGTAAATAAGCCTAATTTTGATTATGATGATAAGCGAATGCTTGATTTTATTATAGAAAAATGTAAGGAATTGAAGGATTAAGTCATGAACAAAGAATTATTGGAAATGTATAAGAATCTTGGAATTACTCAGAAAACAGCTGAGTTTGGTGAAGAGATTGCTGCTAAATTAAAAGAGAGATTTGCTAAAATTGATGAAGTGGCTGAATATAATCAGATGAAGGTTTTGATGGCTCTTCAGAAAAATCAGGTGAGTGAAGCATGTCTTCATGGTACAACCGGTTATGGATATAACGATCTTGGCAGAGAAAAGCTTGAAGCTGTATATGCTGATATTTTCCATACTGAGGATGCACTTGTAAGACCTCAGATTACCTGTGGAACGCATGCGCTGGCTCTTGCTCTTATGAGTAATCTGCGCCCCGGACAGGAGCTCCTTTCACCTGTAGGTAAGCCCTATGATACTCTTGAGGAAGTTATAGGCATCAGACCTTCTAAGGGTTCTTTAGCTGAGTACGGTATTACATATGCGCAGGTTGATTTACTTCCTGATGGAGGATTTGACTGGGAAGGAATCAGAGCTGCTATTAACGAAAGAACACATTTGGTAACTATTCAGAGGTCTAAGGGATATCAGACCAGACATACCTTATCAGTTACTGAAATTGGTGAGCTTGTAAGCTTTATTAAGAGCGTTAAGCCTGATGTTATATGCATGGTTGATAACTGCTATGGTGAATTTGTAGAGACTATTGAGCCTACTGACGTAGGTGCTGATATGGTTGTAGGATCACTCATTAAAAATCCGGGTGGTGGACTTGCTCCGATCGGAGGATATATTGCCGGTAAAAAAGAGTGCGTAGAGAATGCAGCTTACAGACTTACTTCTCCGGGACTTGGAAAAGAAGTCGGAGCTTCACTGGGAATTCTCGGAACATTCTTCCAGGGATTATTCCTTTCTCCTACAGTAACTGCATCTGCACTTAAAACAGCTATTTTTGCAGCTAATATTTACGAACAGTTGGGATTTTCTGTACTCCCTAACAGTACAGAGTCAAGACATGATATTATCCAGGCTATTACTTTTGGAAAAGCCGAGGCTGTGGAAGGCTTCTGCAGAGGTATTCAGGCTGCGGCACCCGTTGATTCATATGTAACACCTATTCCATGGGATATGCCCGGATATGATGCTCCGGTAATTATGGCTGCGGGTAATTTTGTATCAGGTTCGTCAATAGAATTATCAGCGGATGGCCCCATTAAGCCTCCTTATGCTGTCTATTTCCAGGGTGGTCTTACCTGGCCTCACGGCAAGCTTGGTATACTCAAATCTTTACAATCCTTGGTAGATATAGGGGTTGTTTTATGGTAAAATAATTATTTGATTGATTTGTATTTCTGCGCTCCGAAGAAGGCGAAGGGAGATACATGAATCATACAAATTTTAATGCTTCGGACATGCCTTATGAGAAATTTATGAGGTTTGGCCCGGCAACAATGTCTGATAGTGAATTGCTTGCAATTATTATCAGAACAGGTACTGCACACAAGTCTGCGTTAGATATAGCGAGAGAGGTTTTAGCGCTGGGAACAAATACCGGTAAAGGGCTTATCGGTTTATATGATGTTTCGGTGGAAGACCTCGCAAATATCAAGGGAGTCGGAAGTGTTAAGGCTGTTAAGCTTAAAGCATTGGCAGAGCTTTCGATGAGGATGCACAAAGAATGTGTTAAATCAGGATTTAACGCATGTGCACCGGAAACGGTTGCGCAGTATTTTATGGAAGAGATGAGACATTTGGAATATGAGCAGGTCATATTGGCGGCTATAGATTCCAAAGGATGTCTGATTTCTCAAAAGGTTTTAAGTGTCGGCAGTGTCAATCAGTCATTACTGTCGCCACGCACCGTTTTTTTGGAAAGCCTGAGGATGAAGGCGGTTTACATAATTTTATTACATAATCATCCAAGTGGAGACCCGAGTCCGAGTGATACGGATATACGGCTCACAGAAGCTATAGCAGAGCTGGGTGAAAAGCTCGAAATAAAGTTACTTGATCATATTGTGATTGGGGACAATCGGTATTTTAGTTTTCGTGAACACGATTTACTTGACTGTTCATTTTAGAAAGGATTTATCAGCGTATGAACGCGTTTGGAATTGACCTTGGTACAAATAATATAAAAATCTATTCTTTGGCCGACGATAACATCATGGTTCAGAAGAATATGATTGCTATCGAGAATAAAAAGAATCTTTTTGCATATGGAGATTCTGCATATGAAATGTATGAGAAGGCTCCTGCAAATATAAAGGTTTCTTTTCCTTTGATTAACGGAGTAATATCAGATCTCAACAATATGGAGACACTTATCAGGTATTTTATTGCCGATTTGCAGGGAGGTTCTCTTAAGCCTGCAGATTTTGTTATAGCTGTTCCCAGTGATATTACCGATGTTGAAAAGAGATCATTTTATGATCTTCTTAAGGAAGCCAATGTAAAAGCAAAGAGAATTCTTGTTGCGGATAAGGCTGTACTTGACGGCCTTGGAATGGGCCTCGACATTAAGAGTTCACAGGGCGTTATGATTGTTGATGTAGGATATGAGACTACTGAGATATCCGTTCTTTCGCTCGGAGGAATTGTTATAAGTAAGCTTATTAAGGTTGGTGGACTTAAGTTTGATGAATGTATCAAGCAGACAGTCAGAAAAGAGTTTAATCTGCTTATTGGCAATAAGACTGCAGAGATTATTAAAAACTCGCAGGTAGAGCTTGAGAATGAAGGTAAGTGCGCTCTTGTCTACGGAAGAGATATTATGCTGGGGCTTCCTGTTGAACGTGAGATTCCCACAGATCTTGTAGACAAGTGTCTTAAGGATTGTTTTTCAACTATTATTGACAATATCAAGATGATACTTGAGAGAACTCCGCCGGAACTCGCTGCGGATATTTACCGCAACGGTATTTATATGACTGGTGGCGCTTCTTTGGTTAATCATCTTGTTGAGCGTGTTGCAAATGGTACCAGTCTTAAGGTTAATATAACCGATGACCCCATTGTGACTGTAGCGGAAGGCCTTGGACGTGTATTTAGAGAGTCAAATTATCAGAGTGTTGCTTACTCTGTAGAAGGTATGGGTAAATGAGTCCTGTTGTAAAACAAAAAAAGGAGAAATTTACATTATCCGGTAAATATCTCCTTTTAATTTTTTCGATAATTTGCATATTGCTTATGGTATTTACATACGGTACCTCTGCATTTGACAAGCCCCTTAACATTGCAGTGGGTTATGTTGTTGTGCCGTTTGAGACCGGAATCAGCAGACTGGGGAGCTGGCTTTCTAACAGATCGGATGAATTTACCGATGTCAAGGATTTGCTCGCGGAAAATGAAGAGCTAAAAAAAGAGATAGCCAGACTAACGGAAGAGAACTCTATTCTTGCACAGGATAAGTACGAGCTTAATGAACTTCGAATTCTATTTGAGTTAAGTGATCAGTATAATGACTACAATAAAGTTGGTGCACACATTATTGCCAAGGACTCCGGCAACTGGTTTTCGGCCTTTATTATTGATAAGGGAACCGATGACGGACTTGCAGAGGATATGAATGTTATCGCAGGAGGCGGACTTGTCGGCAGAATTTCGGCTGTTGGTCCAAACTGGGCAAGAGTAACCACTGTTATATCAGACGGCAATTATGTAAGTGCCATGATGCTATCTACAAATGACACACTTATTGTAGAAGGCAGTCTGGAACTTATGGATAACGGCATTATTGCTTTTTCACAGCTTAAGGATAAAGAAAATGTAGTTGTTGAGGGCGATAAGGTTGTTACCAGCAAGATTAGTGATAAATATCTTCCCAATATTTTGATTGGATATATTCAGTATGTATCGGCAGACAGTAACAATCTTACCAAATCAGGATATATAACTCCTGCGGTGGATTTCAGTAACCTTTCTGAGGTACTTGTTATTACCGATATGAAAAATGTTGATTACAAATAGTATGGTGGTTTTATGCTTAGAAAGGTATTGATGGTAATTGCGGCATTTTTATTGTTTTTGCTGCAATCATGCGTGTTCCCGCATATGTCTTTAGGCGGGATAGTGCCTAACTTAATATTGATAATCACCAGTATATTTGGATTCATGCATGGTGAAAAAGCAGGAATGATTACAGGTTTTTGTCTGGGACTGCTTTTTGATATTTTCTATGGCGATTATATAGGACTTCATGCGTTGATACTTACATATATCGGATTTGCCAACGGTAAGTTTTTCGGAATATATTATCCCGAAGATATTAAGCTGCCGATAGGACTTACTATTACCAGTAATTTTTCTTACGGTATACTGTGCTATATATTTTCATTTTTGATCAGAGGAAGGCTTAATTTGGGATATTATTTGCTCCATGTTATTTTGCCCGAACTGATATATACACTTATAATTTCAATAGTAATTTATCCACTTGTACTTATAGTTTATAAGGCCTTTGAAAGACACGAAAACAAGAAAAAGAAAGAGGCTTAAAGTTGTTCGAAAGACTTAAAGAAAGAATTATAAATATATTCACTAATCGACTTACGATTCTGTGGATTATTATAGTTGCGCTCGGAATAGTGCTTATCTACAGATGTTTTCGTCTTCAGATTCTGGAGGGACAAAGTTATCTTGATAATTTTGTACTTGAGCAGAAAAAGACTAAGGATATCCCTTCGACAAGAGGAAATATCTATGATAAAAACGGTAATTTGCTTGCCTATAATGAGCTGGCATATTCGGTAAAAATAGAGGATACACTTGAATCCGGAAAAAATAAGAATTCACAGCTTAATGATATTCTTTTCAGTGCGATTAAGTTGATTGAAAAGAATGGTGACAGTGTTATTACCGATTTCAAGGTTTATCTCAATGAAGATGATGAGTTTACATTCTCTGTTGAGGGTACTTCATTAAGCAGATTTTTAGCGGATATTTACGGTCATAAATATATTACAGAGCTTACTCCGGAGGAATCGACATCTACTGCGGATGAAGTTATGGAGTATCTGAGCCGACCTTCCGGAAAAGGCTATTATTTTGCAATAGGCAATTACGAGGATCCTACTGACAAGAAGAGTAAATGGATAGCCGGTGATGGGTATTCAAAAGATGATTGGCTTAAAATAGTCACCTTAAGATATGCTATGAGCCTTACGTCATATCGTAAGTATCTTGGTACCACAATTGCAACAGATGTAAGTGATGAGACTGTTGCGGTTATTCTTGAAAACTCTGATATTTTACCCGGAATTACCATAGAAGAAGATACCTTGAGACGCTATGTGGACAGTGAGTATTTTGCTCATATTCTGGGTTATACGGGTAAAGCGTCTACAGAAGAAATCGAAGCTTACAATATGCAGCTTTTGGAGGCGGGAATAGATACTTATGTCTATACCAGCTCTGATATGGTTGGTAAGAGTGGTATTGAGGCTTCTCTTGAGACTGTTCTCCAGGGAAAAAAGGGCTATGAAACAGTCCTTGTTAACAATACAGGTAAGGTGATATCTGTTCTGGAGAGGCAGGAGTCTACGGCTGGACAGGATGTATATCTTAGCATAGACAAGGAACTGACCATTGCTACTTACAATCTTATCGAACAGAAGCTTGCAGGTATGCTCGTAAGTAAGATTTTTAATGGTAAGGAGTATGTTCCGGGACCTAATTCCAACAGCTCAAACATTAAAATACCGATTTATGATGTTTATTTTGCTGTAATCAATAACAGCGTTGTTGATATAAAGCATTTTGCGTCGGATTACGCCGGAGAGACAGAGAAGGCGGTATATCAGGCTTATCTTAATTATCAGGAAGCTGTATATGATAAGCTTAACAGTGAACTTTATACAACAAGAACTCCGTATAACAGGCTGTCAACAGAGTATCAGGTATATGAGAGTAATATAATTACACTTCTTACAAAAAACGGTGTAATTATGTCTGAAAAGGTAGATACAACGGATAAGACATATATTGCCTGGACGACAGATGAGACTATCAGCCTGGGAGAGTATCTTGATTATTGCATCTCAATGAACTGGATAGACACTACCAAGCTTGGTATGGATGAAAAGTATCCTGATTCGGCTGAAATATTTGATGCGCTTATTGTTAAGTTATTCAATATAATTGATAACAATACTGATTTTCAGAAGAAGTTCTTCAAGTACATGCTGCTCAATGACAAGATAAGCGGTACTCAGGTGTGCATGCTTATGTACGAGCAGGATGCATGTAAAATCGAGATTGAGGATATTGAGAAGCTTAAGTCAGGCAGAATCAGTTCTTATCAGTTTATGATAGACAGAATCAGTAATATTGATATTACACCTGCTCAGTTGGCACTTGATCCCTGCAATGCTTCTGTAGTTATAACAGATGTTAACAGTGGTGCCGTATTGGCTATGGTTTCTTACCCCGGCTATGATAATAACAAGATGGCAAATTCAGTTAATGCTGCTTATTACGAGAAGCTGACCAGTGATAAGTCATCGCCGTTGCTTAATTTTGCTACACAGTATAAGGCGGCACCCGGTTCTACGTTTAAGATTGTATCTGCTACAGCAGGTCTTATGGAAGGCGTGGTCGGACTCAATACACAGATTAACTGTAAGGGAACATTTACTCAGATTGTACCTTCACCTAAATGCTGGAACGTATGGGGACATGGCAATGAGATTGTTAAGACTGCCATAAGAGATTCATGTAACTACTTTTTCTATGAAATAGGTTACAGATTGTCAGCGACGGAAGACGGAGAATATAACGATGCTAATGGTCTGGCTGCATTATATGAATATGCTGACCTGTATGGACTTAGTTCAAAGTCGGGTATAGAGATATCTGAGTATGAGCCTAATGTATCGGATAACGATGCTGTTCGTTCAGCTATCGGACAGGGTACAAACAGTTATACGACATCTCAGTTGACCAGATATGTCGCGGCAATAGCAAATTCAGGAACGGTATATGAGCTTAGTCTTCTTGACCATACTGAACGATCTGACGGTCTTGTGACCTGGACAAGAGAGCCGGTTATCAGGAATATTATTGATTTGCCGGCGGATTATTGGAATGCATTTCATCAGGGAATGAAGGCGGTTGTAGATAATAAGTCGTATTTCAGTGATATAGGTGTAAATGTAGCCGGTAAAACGGGTACTGCACAGCAGTCTACATCAAGGCCTAATCACGCGTTGTTTATATGCTATGCACCATATGAAAATCCTGAGATAGCAATGACGGTACGAATTCCGTTCGGTTATTCATCGGATTATGCTGCACAGCTTGCCAGAGATGTACTTAAGTATTATTACGATCTTGAGAGTGAAGATACCTTGCTTGATGGTATGGCAGACAGTCCGGATGCGGGTATTACAAACGAGATGTAGTTAATTCGTGTTTTTACGGGGGATTTTATAAATGAGTAATAATCTTGTGGTTATTAAGAGCTTTCCCAGTGGGCTTAGACTTATATTAGATGAAACTGCAGATTTTGAAGATATTTTAAGAGAATTGGGTAAGAAATGCTCTGACGGA
Source organism: Lachnospiraceae bacterium UBA1721 (assembly GCA_002317155.1). GTDB lineage: Bacteria > Bacillota > Clostridia > Lachnospirales > Lachnospiraceae > AC2028. The sequence goes on along the minus strand of DCIR01000043.1, from coordinate 10,224 downwards.
AGAGCTTTTTTCGGAAATACTACGATGGCTATATCCATTGAGGGAAGAAAGCTGTCGGAAGTAGAAGAAATTCGCGTGCTTGAAACTATTCATATCAATTGCAATCTCAACGTCATTTGTATTATCGATCATGATGAAGATATGAACTATAAGTACATCAAGGCGATTAAATCAATGGAGAAGAAGTTCTCAGAGAGTGCCGGAGATGCTACTCCCGGTAATAATTTCTTCAGAGGCTCACTTACTGACGGAGAACAGCTGGAAGTTGATTATCCGATTGTGATTCTGGGTGATATTAATCCCGGATGCAGTGTAATAAGCACGGGAAGTATCATTGTTCTCGGAGGTTTATACGGAGAGGCTGTTATTAAGAACAGTCTTGATGAAGAGAACAATGAGGTTATCGATTATGATAATTTGCCAAAGGGTGATATTAAGCCTTTTATTATTGCTCTTGAGATGGCTCCGGAAAGTATGACTATAGGAGATATAGTATATAAACCTGCTGTTAAGCCTAAGTGGGGTATTAAACACAAGATTGCTCCTCAGGTGGCCTTCCCTAAAGGCAAGAAAATGGTAATAGAGACAGTTAGCAAGTCAGTTTTGGAGACTGTTTATGCCCTTTAAGAAGTTTAAGTTTTATGATTATGATTTTAAGTTAATATTGATGATTGCGGCTTTGGCAATTATTGGTGTGTTTGCAGTCGGAAGTGCACAGGGTGATCTTCAAAACAAGCAGATGTATGGTGCAATTGCAGGATTTATTGTTATGATAATCGTCTCATTTATCGATTATCATTTCATTCTGAAATTCTACTGGGTAATGTATGTCTTAAATGTTGTTTTGCTTGTTTTGGTAATGGTTGCAGGTGAATCGAGCAATAATGCACAGCGTTGGCTGAAGGTGGGCGGAATTCAGTTTCAGCCGTCCGAATTAGCCAAAATTTTATTGATTTTATTCTTCGCTGCGTTTATTATGAAACAGAAGGATAATTTTAATACGTTTCCTATAATTGCTTTTTGCGTGGTGCTTGTTGGAGTGCCGATGGTGCTTATTATTAAGCAGCCTGACCTCTCGACAACCATCATGATTGCAATTCTATTTTGTATTATTATGTTTGCCGGTAAACTCAAATTTAAGATAATTTTGGGTATACTGGCTGTTGTGATACCTACCGTTGCGATATTCTTATCCATAGCGATGAGAGAAGACAGTACGATTCTTGAACCTTATCAGAAAAATCGTATTCTTTCATGGCAGAATCCGGAGCTCTATGCGGATGAGGAAGCATATCAGCAGCTTAATTCCGTAACTGCGATTGCATCGGGAATGATGGATGGTAAGGGTTACAAAAATAATGCTATTACATCTGTTAAGAACGGTAATTTTCTTTCGGAAGATCAGACAGACTTTATCTTTGCTGTTATAGGTGAAGAGTTTGGATTTAAGGGTAGTGTTGTTGTCATTGTTCTGTTTATATTAATAGCGCTTGAATGTGTTGCTATCGGACGGCGAGCCCCTGATACGGCGGGTCAGATAATTGGCGCCGGAATGGGTGGACTGATAGGATTTCAGGGCTTCGTTAATATAGGTGTAGCGACATTCCTTTTACCTAATACAGGTTTGCCGTTTCCGTTTGTAAGCTATGGACTTACATCGTTGCTTACATTGTTTGCCGGTATGGGAATAGTAATAAATGTCAGGACTCAGGTGAAACGGGGAAATTCACTTGGCGACAGTTTTGAATAATTTACATATATTGTAGGAGGTATTTTCAAGGATGAATATTGCGTTGATTGCGCATGATGCAAAGAAAAAACTTATGCAGAATTTTTGTATTGCTTATAGGGGGATATTAAGCAAGAATGAACTTTATGCTACAGGCACAACAGGCAGACTTATCGAGGAAGTTACCAATTTAAGTGTGCACAAGTTTCTTGCGGGTCATCTTGGCGGAATGCAGCAGATTGGCTCACAGATTGAGTGCAATCAGATTGATCTTGTTATTTTCTTGAGAGATCCGCTTACTCCCAAGTCACATGAGCCTGATGTTAATAATGTTGTCAGATTATGTGATATTCATAATATTCCGCTGGCTACCAATCTTGCCAGTGCAGAGCTTCTGATCAAATCATTGGACAGAGGAGATTTCGAGTGGCGTGAAATGTACAAATAAGCGCATGGCCCTGCATCATAGAATTGTTGCAGGGCTTTTATCTTTGTTAATGATAATAGGAATAACCGGTTGCGGTATCGATGACTATTCTGTTCCATACGGAAGTGATGGGGCACCGACAGTAAACGGTAACATTGGTTATTCAGGCTCAAGAGCAGATGCCTTTTCCAAGAACCTTTGTGTATACGAGGGTGATGTTCTGGGTGATGGTTCTCTTGATATGACACAGTGCGAAAGCGCTGTACTTTTTGATGTAAATAACAGTGAAGTAATATACTCAAAAAATGCTTTTGAACAGCTATATCCGGCCAGTATAACCAAAATAATGACTGCGCTTGTGGCAATTAAGCATGGAGATATGGATCAGGTGCTTACGGCAACTGAGGCTGTTATTATTAATGAAGCGGGAGCACAGCTTGCAGGGATAAAAGTCGGCGATACGATGACCTTGCATCAGGCTCTTATAATTATGCTTTTATATTCCGCAAATGATGTTTCAATGCTTATTGCGGATAATCTTGGTGGTGGCGATTACAATAAGTTTGTTGATATGATGAATGAGGAAGCTAAGAGTCTTGGTGCAACAGGTACTCATTTTATGAATCCTCACGGACTTTCAAATCCCGAACATTATACAACAGCTTATGATTTATATCTTATTTTTAATGAATGTATCAAATATGAGGAATTTGTTGAGATTATTTCAATGTCTACATTTGATACAACATATAAGAATGCATACGGACAGGATGTAAATCTGTCTGTTAAAAATACAAACGGTTATATATCAGGAACACAATCAGCACCGGCTAATGCGACAGTAATAGGTGGTAAGACCGGAACGACTAGTGCTGCCGGACATTGCCTTGTTATTTTGTCGAAAGACATTAATGGTGCACCGTTTATATCAGTAGTATTAAAATCTGCGAGTACAGATTCGTTGTATGACAATATGAATTCTTTACTTGAAAATTTGTAAGAGGTTACTTTGGGTAGACAGGATGATAATGATGACGGAAAAGTAATCCGTTTTCAGAAGAAAAGAAAAAAAGTAAATATTCTTTTTATATTGTTTGTCGGAGTTCTTATTTATGGATTAGTCGTAATGATTAATTATTTGAGAACTACACATACTGTAAGATACCAGGTTGTCGAGGGTTCACTTGCTACCAGTACAATATACAGAGCTATTGCTATTAGAGATGAAAAGATAGTGGCTAATCCAATAGCAGGCTATGTTAATTTTATTGCGCGTGAAGGTCAGAGAGTAGCTGTAGGTGATTTGGTTTATCTTGTAGATGAATCAGGCAATCTTAACGATTATATTGAGGCTCAGTCTCTTGGTGAGAATACACTTACAGACAAGGAACTCAATGATTTCAGAACAGATATTATTAATTTTGTGCACGGATACGATAATACAGATTTTGACTCTGTGTATGATTTTAAGTATAGCTTAAAAAATACTGTATCTAAGCTGGCAAATACTAAGCTCCTTAATAATATGGATGGGGCTACTTCGGCAAGCAGTCTTTCTTTTAAGTATGTATATTCGGGTAATACAGGTTTAGTGGCTTATTGGTATGACGGTTATGAAGACCTGAAGCCTAATGAAATCAGTAAGACCTGCTTTGATGAGAAAAAGTATGAAAAGACTCAGCTTTTGAGTAACCAGCTCAGAGGTATAGATGAAGAAATTTATAAGCTGTGCCTGAATAATGAATGGTCTGTTGTATTCCCCGTTGATGATGATTTTGGTGAAGAACTGTTGGAAGAAGACTATGTGCTGGTTAAGTTCTTAAAGAACCAGGATGAGAGTTGGGGAAAGGTTTCGCTTCTTCATAATGCAGACGGAACATATGCACAGCTTACATTTAGCAATTCGATGATAAGCTTTGTCGATGAGAGATATCTGGATATAGAGCTTGAGCTTAAGAACGAATCAGGCTTAAAAATTCCTGTATCTTCAATTGCTGAGAAAGAATTTTTCCTCATCGATGAGAATTATGTAACAGAAGATGAGAATGATAACTATACTGTGCTGATGCAGGTATACAATGAAGATGGTACGAAGACAGCAAGCTCATTTAAGCTTGAAGTATATTATTATGATGAAAATATCGGGGCCTATTACGTAGATGATACGATTCTTTCGGCAGGTGATTTACTCTTCGGAAGTGACCAGACTACATTTGTTGTAAGAGAGAGAGGAACCCTGATAGGCGTATATAATATTAACAAAGGATATGCTGATTTTAAGCAGATTACTATCCTGTATCAGAATGAAGATTATGCAATTGTAAAGTCTAATACTACATACGGATTAAGAGTATATGACTATATTGCACTTGATGCCGATACAGTAGATGATGATCAGTTTATCAGTAAGTCGAAATAAAATGATTGGTGATAATTATTTAGAAGTACAAAAGAATATAGATGATGCCTGTAAGGCGGTCGGACGTGACAGAAGTGAGGTTACACTTATAGCTGTCAGCAAGACTAAACCGATCAGTGAGCTTATGGAAGCATATGAAGCCGGTGCAAGAGATTTCGGTGAAAATTATGTACAGGAGCTTGTTGATAAGATCCCGCAGATGCCTTCTGATGTCAGATGGCACATGATAGGACATCTTCAGAGAAACAAGGTTAAGTATATAGTTGGTAAAGTAAGCTTGATACACAGTGTTGATTCGCTTAGATTAGCTGAGGAAATCAGTAAGGAATCTGTAAAGCAGGGTGTTGTCTCTGATATTTTACTCGAAGTAAATGTTGCAGGTGAAGAAAGCAAGTGGGGAGGATCTCTTGAAGAGACCATTGAACTTGTTAAAACAGCAGCTAAACTTCCTAACATTAAGATCAATGGATTAATGACTGTAGCACCATATGTAGATGATTCTGAAGAAAATCGTCAAGTATTTGTGAAACTAAAGAAATTGTCTGTTGACATAAACGAGCAAAGCATTGATAATGTTATTATGAATACTTTGTCGATGGGTATGACTGGTGATTATATGGTTGCAGCCCAGGAAGGTGCCACATTATTACGTGTCGGTACAGGGATTTTTGGAGCCAGAAACTATAATAAATAATTATTTGGAGGATTTGATTTAATGGGTAAGTTTGATGGCATACTTAGTGCATTCAAGATTAACAATGATGATGACGATTACGAAGATGATTATGATGGATATGATGATCCTGAATATGAAGCACCCGCTAAGCCTTCAAAGAGCTCACGTAAGAACGCAGATTCAAGCGCTTCAGATGATTACGAGAATGAGCCTAAGAAGATAGGCAAGAGTTTTTGGACATCCGGAAAATCTAATTCTAAGAATAATTCAAAGAAAGGCACTGAAAACATGGAAGTTTCAATTTATTATCCCAAGTCACTTGATGCAGCTACAACAATCGTAGATTCACTTCTTGAGCAGAAGAGCGTTATCATGAACCTTGAAGGTATTGAGATGGATCTTGCGCAGAGAATCTTTGATTTAATTACCGGAGCTACTTATGCTCTCGATGGACGCCTTGAGAAGATTTCTAAGTATGTATATGTTGTTACTCCTTCAAATGTAAATATTTCAGGTGACAATAATTCAGATGAATCTTCAGTTTCTATCGGAAAGGATTTCCCTGTATAATCTGATTTTAGAATATTGAATTTTAGGGGAACTTCCGATTGGAGGTTCCCTTATTTAAATGATATGAGTGGAGTATAGTATGTCTCAGAGAATGACAGTTAATTATAATAAAAAGCCCTGCTATGATATTGTTTATACAGACTCTTTTGATAAACTTATTGAGGAATTAGAAGCTATTGAGGCTCTTGGAAAAAGAATTTGTGTAGTTACTGATAGTAATGTTGATCCTCTCTATGGTTCGGAGGTTCTTAATTTACTCGATGGTAAATGCCTGAAGGCTGTAAAGTATGTAATTCCTGCCGGAGAAGAAAATAAGAATCTTGATAATATTAAGGAACTGTATAAGTTTCTTATTGAGGAGAAGTTCGATAGAAAGGATATGCTTCTTGCATTGGGCGGTGGTGTGATTGGTGATATGACCGGATACGCTGCAGCTACTTATTTGCGTGGAATTGATTTTATCCAGGTTCCCACAACTTTACTTGCTCAGTGTGACAGTTCTATCGGTGGCAAGACAGGCGTTGATTTTGACGGATATAAGAATATGGTCGGTGCATTTAAGATGCCCAGACTGGTATATATGAATCTCAGTGTACTTAATACTTTGCCTGACAGACAGTTTTTCTCAGGTTTTGCTGAAGTAATGAAGAGTGCACTCATTAAAGATGCTATTTATTATGAGTGGCTTATCGATAATATGTATGAGATCTGCGGCAAGGATATGACCGTTCTTGAAGAAATGGTTATGCGTTGTACTGATATTAAGAGAATGGTTGTTGAAAAGGATCCTACCGAAAAGGGCGACAGAGCGCTCCTTAATCTTGGCCATACCATAGGACATGCCATTGAAAAGTACATGAAATTTGAGATGTACCATGGAGAGTGCGTAGCACTTGGTTGTGTGTGTGCAGCTTATATTTCATGGAAAAAAGAAATGCTTTCAATGGAAGAGTATTATGAAGTAAGAGATATGTTTGTTCCTTTTAATTTGCCTATCTCTATTGATAATATCGATGTCAATGAAGTGCTCAAGCTTACCAAGTCTGATAAGAAGATGGATGCAGGTACTCTTAAGTTTATTTTGCTTAAGAAGATTGGTAAGGCTGTGATTGATAATACCGTTACTGATGATGAAATAATTGCAGCACTTAATGAGATTAATTTTGATGAAGAAAATGGAGATTAATGTAATGTCTAAGAAGAAAACTAAGGCTATATTGCTGACAATTGATGTGATTCTGGCAGCGATTCTTATTGTCTTAGACCAGATTATAAAATCAAAAGTTGTAGAGGTATTTACAGCTGATCCTTCTGAGAAGAAATTTATTCCCGGAGTGATTTATCTTATTTATCTTAAGAATACAGGAGCGGCTTTCAGTTCTTTCCAGAATCAGAAATGGCTTCTTGTATTGATTAGTGTTGTTTTTATGGCAATACTTGCTTTTGTTGTGTTTAAGTTGCCTGTTGCTAAGAAGTTTGTTCCTGCAAATGTGCTGTTTGCAATGGTTATTGCGGGTGGCATCGGTAATATGATAGACAGAATTAAGCAGAGTTACGTTGTTGATTATCTTGGATTTGATTTTTGGAGATCATATCCTATTTTCAATTTTGCTGATATCTGTGTAGTATTAGGTGTTGTCGGCTTATTTATTCTTTTCCTTTTTGTCTATAAAGAGAAGGATTTGGAATTTATCAGATTTAAGAAATCATCTAAAACATCCAGTGAAAAAGATGAAAAGGCTGATGATGAGGCTGAAAAGAAGGACGCGGAAACAACTGAGTCAGAAGATACGGAAGAAGAGTAATGAATTTTATTATTTCTGAAGATATGGAAGGGGAACGCATTGATAAATGCATTCCCCTTCTTGCTGAAAATGTAACAAGATCATATGTATCCAAGCTAATCAAGGATGGAAAAGTACTTATAAATGGTACTGCAGTAAAAGCAAGCTACAATGTCAAAGAGGGTGATGAGGTGGTCTTTGAAATTCCGCCTGCATATGCTCCCGATATTGAGCCGGAAAATATTCCTTTGGATATTATTTATGAGGATGAAGATCTCATTATAGTAAATAAGCCTAAGGGAATGGTTGTGCATCCTGCAGCAGGCCACTATAGCGGTACTTTGGTTAATGCACTGATGTATCACTGCGGATCCAGCTTGTCCGGCATAAATGGTGTTTTGCGTCCCGGTATTGTCCATAGAATTGATATGGACACGACCGGCTCTGTTATTGCTTGTAAAAACGATTTTTCGCATAATTCGATTGCTGAGCAGCTTAAGGAACATTCAATAACAAGATGCTATAGAGCGCTGGTCATTGGACGTGTTAAAGACGATGAGGGAACGATTGATAAACCGATCGGAAGGAATCCTAACGACCGTAAGAAAATGGCGGTGACAGTTGATGGAAAGCATGCGGTAACTCATTACAAGGTACTGGAGAGATTTAAGGACTATACTTATATAGAATGCAGACTTGAAACCGGACGTACACATCAAATAAGAGTGCATATGGCATCAATAGGTTATCCGCTTTTGGGAGATTCTGTATATACAAACGCAAAATGGCCGTTTAATCTTCAGGGGCAATGTTTGCATGCGAAAACACTTGGCTTTATGCATCCCAGAACCAATGAATATATAGAAACTGATGCTCCGCTTCCTGAGTATTTTGAGCATTTGCTGGAAATCCTTAAGTAGGAACGTGATAATATCATAATAATTAACTGTTAAGTATTATATATTGTATTAAATTTACAAAATAATTGCTGAATTGATTGAAAAATTGGTCATAATATCATATAATTCTATTATTATAGCATTCTTTATTGGAGTTATCCGGAAAGGCGGTTATTATGAATACAATTATTACAATCGGAAGACAGTTTGGATCCGGTGGACGTGAGATTGGATTAAAAGTTGCTGAAGCACTTGGTATTCCTTGCTATGATAAGGAACTTCTTACAAGAGCAGCTAAGGAGAGTGGTTTTTGTGAGGAAATGCTTATTAATCATGATGAGCGCCCTACAAATTCATTCCTCTATAATCTTGTAATGGATACCTACTCATTCGGATATAATTCTAATTCATATTCAGACATGCCTATAAGCCATAAAGTATTTCTTGCGCAGTTTGATACGATTAAGAAGATAGGAAGTGAAGGTCCCTGCGTTATTGTAGGTCGTTGCGCTGATTATGCGCTCGCTGATTATGATAATGTGGTTAATCTGTTTATCTTTGGCGATGAGGAATGCAGAATTAAGCGTATTATGGAGAGATTCGATCTTAATGAAGCTAAGGCCAAGGATATGATTAATAAGAAGGATAAGCAGCGTCAGAGCTATTATAATTATTATTCTTCTAAAAAGTGGGGAAGATCTGACAGTTATGACCTTTGCATTAATTCAAGCAAGCTTGGAATTGAAGGATCTGTAAAGCTTATTAAACAGTTCGTTGAAGACTTTGAGCTGTATAATAATAAGTAATATTTTATATGTGAAAAATATACAAAAAAGTTAAAAATATTCGTAAAAATAGTTTGACTTTTAGAGGCACCTCTGTTATGATATCTGAGTATGCCGCTTAGCGAGGTAGAAGTGTGACTTTTTAACAGGTCACCACCGAAGTTAGCGATTTGTTCAAGGCCTAATGCATACTTCATGGCCATATCATGAAAAAGGAGGTGCCTATTTATGTACGCTATTATTGCAACTGGTGGAAAGCAGTATAAGGTTTCAGAGGGTGATCTTGTAAACATCGAGAAGATCAATGCAGCTGAAGGTGACACTGTTTCTTTAGACGTTATTGCAGTAAGTGACGGAACTCTTAAGGTTGGCGCAGATGTTGCAAGTGCTAAGGTTTCTGCAACTGTTGTCGCTCAGGGCAAGGAGAAGAAGGTAATCGTTTACCACTACAAGAGAAAGTCCGGATACCACAAGAAGAACGGTCACAGACAGCCTTACACTCAGGTTAAGATCGAAAAGATCGAGGCTTAAGGCTAATGACTACAGTCACTTTTGAGAAAAATGAGCATGGCTATGTAGCATTTACATGTTTTGGTCATGCGGGCTACGCCAAGAAGAGATTAAAGGGTTATGAACCTGATATCTTATGTGCAGCTATTTCAGCACTTACCGAGAATGTGGTAAATGGTTTGGAAGAGCTTGCAGGCGAGCAACTTACCGTTTCACAGAACGCTGATGATGGATTCTTACGTTGTGAGATTAAATCCATATTGAAAGAGTCATCTGTTCTGTTGATTGATGCGTATGCATTATCATTAAAGAATTTAAGTGAACGGTACGGTAAGAAATATTTAACAGTAAATTTCAAGGAGGTAAGATAAAATGCTGAGACTTGACCTTCAGTTTTTCGCTCATAAAAAGGGTGTTGGTTCTAC
>DCIR01000064.1 GCA_002317155.1 Lachnospiraceae bacterium UBA1721 | reverse complement strand
ATAACAGCGTCAGCCATCTTAGAAACGATAAGCTTTACGGCGCGGATAGCGTCGTCGTTTCCGGGGATGATGTAATCAAGCTCATCAGGATCACAGTTGGTGTCACCGATTCCGATAAGGGTGATGCCAAGTGCTCTAGCTTCCTGTACACAGATGTGCTCCTTCTTAGGATCTACAACGAAGATAGCATCAGGAATTCTCTTCATGTTAGCGATACCGCCGATGTTCTTCTCAAGCTTATCCCACTCCTTCTGAAGCTGAGCAACTTCCTTCTTGGGAAGTACTTCGAAGGTTCCGTCCTGAGACATAGCCTCAATCTGACGAAGTCTAGCGATTCTGGTCTGTACGGTACGGAAGTTGGTAAGCATACCACCGAGCCATCTCTCGTTTACATAGTACATACCGCAACGCTCTGCCTCAGTCTTAACTGCATCCTGAGCCTGCTTCTTGGTACCAACGAAAAGAATGGTTCCGCCCTGTGCAGCGATCTCACTGATTGCCTTGTAAGCCTCATCTACCTTTCCAACTGACTTCTGAAGATCGATGATGTGGATTCCGTTTCTCTCAGTGAAGATGTAGGGAGCCATCTTAGGGTTCCATCTTCTGGTCTGATGTCCAAAGTGAACACCTGCTTCAAGTAACTGCTTCATAGAAATAACGCTCATTTTAATACCTCCATTAGGTTTTGTTCTTCCGTGCTCCGTTTGCATCGCCCCCGGCGTTAACGGTTGCGACCACTCTGCAGCCTACGAAATCATCTCTCGCACCAACTGCAAATAGGACACACGTGATTTTTTACACAACATTGCGATAATAACACAGAAAAACCCCTCGCGCAAGGGGTTTTTCGTTGATTTTACTTATATTTTCGCTATTTTTTCACTTTGACAGCTTATAAATTAGAACAGCTTAATAAGCTCGTCTCTGACACCATCAAGTTCCTTGTTGGTGATACCGAAATCCATCTCCTTGTAGCTCCAGGTAGCTCTTCCGATTCCGTAATATTCAAATGCCTCATGAATAGCCTTGTACCATGCAAGCTTATCCTCAGGCATTGCTGCCTCGATAACACCATATTCGCCGCAATAAAGAGCACATCCTCTCTCTTCTGCGATTCTTACAGGCTCAGCAAATACTTCCTTGAAATACTCTGCATCGAGTACTCTGTCAGCTTTTCCTACAATATCAAAGCCTGCTGCCATCTGAGGAATATATTTCTCCATAATAGCTTTCATCTCGCCGAATGTAGTATTCTCTCTGACACGAAGGTCTGCAGGCATACCGTCAATCCAATAAGCTCCCTGATGAGTAAACACGATAGGATCATAGTTATGGAAATTATAAACAATATTCTCATCTACAGGATCAGGAAGATACTTTACTGTCTCCGCACTGTTATTCCAATATCCGCCGATAAGGATCTTAACATCCTTAGAAATAGCACGGATTCTCTTGATACAGGTAGTAGAAATTCTGTTCCATGTATCTGAATACTTAGCCTCGGTCACCTCATTAAGAAGCTCAAAGCATACTCTGTCATAATACTTGCTGTATCTCTGTGCAAAATTCTCCCAAAGTCTGTAAAAGCGCTCCTGGTAATCCTCGTTCTCGAAAAATCCCTTCTCTCCGTATCCCTTGTCAAAAGAAAAACCAAAGGTCTTGTGAAGATCAAGTACCATATTCAGATTGTATTTTCCACACCAGTCGATAGCCTTCTGAATGTATGCAAATCCCTCTTCGATATAGTTGCCGTTCTCATCCTCGACAAGATTATAATCAACAGGAATTCTTACGTGGTCTACTCCCCACTTACTTACTACTTCAAAATCTGACTCTACAATAAAATTGTCATATCTTTCCTTGGTGTGATCGCACTGTGAAAGCCATCCTCCAAGATCGATTCCGTTATGATAGCCCTTAAATTCTTTTAACATATATACCTCCTAAGATTGTATATGAGTATTAATTTTATATGCTAATTCTAAATAAATACTTCTCAGTTATATACAAATCGCGTTGCAAATATATCATTTTTGTTGCATCATATATATAAGTTTTATATTTTCGTATTCTTTTTTGCAGAAAGAGGCTGAACATGGCACAAAATCGTGAATTCAATTCAATGTTCTTTAACAGACTGGAAAACCAGCTTATTCATAAACAGTACGATGATGAGACCCAGTTCTATGACCTTATAGCCGAAGGAAACATAGAAAAAATCACAGAAATAGCTATGGGCGAAAAAAAAGCCGACGTTTATGAAGATCCGATTTATGGTCATCTTTCTGACAACCCTCTTCAAAATGCCAAATATCACGTTGCTATCTCTATTGCACTCGTAACAAGATATTGCATTACACACGGCTTGGATCATGAGCTTGCTTACACTCTGAGTGACTACTATATTCTCAAGGCCGACAGAATGATCGAAACAATCGATGTAGTAAAGCTCCATGGTGAAATGCTTATTGATTTTACCCAGCATATGGCAGAGCTTCCCAAGCATGATGTTTACTCACTCAGAACAATTCAGGCGATTAATTATGTCTGCTCGCATTACACAGAAGATATAAATGTTGAAACAGTATCTGAAGCTCTTAATATCAACAGAAGCTATTTGTCAAAAATTTTCAAAGATAACACCGGCAAATCTCTCGGAGACTTTATCCGCATCGAGCGCCTTAAGGCTGCTGCCAACATGCTCAGATTCTCAGATTACACAGCTTCTCAGATAGCCGAGTATCTCCACTTTTCTTCTCAGAGTCACTTTATACAGTGCTTTAAAAAAGAAATGGGATGTACTCCCGCTGCATACAGAAACGAAATACATCCCACTATCTATCCTACTGTTACCAAGCATAAAGAATCTAAAAAGAATCAGTAACCTCTTTATGATATAAATACAGGCTCGTTCCTGTAATAATACACACGAGGTACTCTTTGGGTAATCAGGCAAACAAGCTCATAATTAAATCTTCCCGACAGTGCCCCTATCTCTTCTGCAGTAATACTTTCGCCCTGCGATGAGCCCATGAGTACTACTTCATCACCTTCTTTAATGTCCGAAATATCACTGACATCAACCATGAACTGATCCATACATACTCTTCCGAGTATTCTGCAACGCTTTCCCTTAATCAGTACACTGCCTTTACCGGTAAGCATCCTCGGATATCCGTCTCCGTATCCAAGCGGTACGGTAGCTACTTTGGTGTCTTTTTCAGCTGTGAACAATCCACCGTAGCTTACACTCTGTCCTGCATGAACAGTCTTAATATATGAAATATGACTGTGTAGGGACATAGCTGCCTTAAGCTTAATATTGCCGGTCTTAACTTCATCAGAAGGCATCAGTCCGTACAGAGTTATTCCGGCTCTCACCATATCCATATTGGCCTGAGGAAGTTCAAGAATTCCTGCACTGTTAGAGCAATGCTGTATAGGCACTCTGTAACCAAGCTCTGTCTCAATTCTATTGACAAAATTCTTAAACTTTTCAATCTGTCCGTTTACATTGGTTTTATCATACTCATCTGCTTTTGCAAAATGAGTAAAAATACCTTCTATTTCAAGATTCTCACATGAAAGCGCCGACCTTACAAAATTAATACCTTCATCATCAGGACTGATACCGATTCTACCCATTCCGGTATCAACCTTAATATGAATTTTAGCCTTTTTGCCAACCTTACATGCTGCCTTTGACAATTCATCAAGCATATCTAATCTAAACACCGCAGGTCTGATATTTTGATTTATCATTTCCTCATAGCAGTAAGGAAATGTATAACCAAGCACCAGTATCGGCTTATCAATACCTTCATCACGTAACTTATAACCTTCCTCGACAGCGGCTACTGCATATCCGAATACATATTCCTTATCTTCCAATATTTTAGCAATCTGAACAGCTCCATGGCCGTAACCATTTGTCTTTATTACACCAAGCATTTTTGTACCCGGTGCAATATTAGCATGCATACTGTCCATGTTACTCTCAATTGCATCAAGATCTATTTTGGCATAGCCTCGCTGAAGAGTTAACAATCTCTTTTCTATATCTTCCTTTGACTGGCCCCACATAACTTTTCCTCCGCTTATGCGTTATTAATATTCAGCCCAATGTTGTCACATATATCACCGGCCATTATCCATGCTTCACTCTTATAAAGAGCCGCTCTGTCACCTGCCAGTGCATGTAACTGTACACCGGTACATGCCGCTTCATATGGATTCATGCCCTGACCCATTAGCGCTACTATACAACCTGCAAGTACATCACCGCTTCCTGCTGTCGCCATACCGCTGTTGCCGCGATCATTCTTAAACACTTCACCATCTGAATATCTCTTACAAGCATCAACAACATATGTATCTGCACTTTTTGCCACAAGAACCGATTTATAATGTTCAGATACAAACGCAGCAGAATATATTTGCTTCAGTGACTTATCTTCCGTTGCTGCAATATTTAAATGCTCTAACGTCTTACCTTCTGATATAGCAAAGCCCGATTGTTTTGATTCCTCACTCTGTGCTTCCAATGATTTTACCAAACGATTCAATTCGCCCATATGAGGCGTCATTACTATATCCCTGTCTTCTACGTTTATATTTCCGATAACTTCATTCAGAATATTTAATCCGTCAGCATCAATCAATATCGGCTTATCGGTCAGAGTCAATGCTTTCTTCAATGATTCGCATGCATTCTCATCCGTTCCGATTCCGGAACCAATACCGATACAGTCGCACCACTCAAATGCTTTTATCCACTCTTCCTCTGAAGATTCCGAAGGCATATATAAAGCCTCAGGAATCGCTATTTGTATAATCACACGATTACACTCCGGCGATATTACCTTTACCATTCCCGCACCGGTTCTGTATGCAGATCTGGCAGCCAAAATAGCAGCCCCGGCCATATTCCGGCTTCCCGCAATTAAAAGCACCTTTCCGAATGTTCCCTTGTGTCCCTCGCTGTCACGAGGCGGAAGCAATTCTGAAGGTGCCTTTTTGCTTGTATATATTTTATTAATGTTTATGTCTGCCATAGTAATCCTCGCATTCGAGCCACACAGCATGTACTTAATTTTGAACCTGTTTTTACTAATAATTCAATGCATTCTTTAATATATTATCGGATGCATTTCTATTCAGCTTCCTGATTTTTCTGTTCCAGCTCACTCTTAGTCATAGGATGCTGTTCTTCGGGATTATATCTTAGGTCAAACATATCTACAACTTCAGGTCCGAATATATCATGCATATATGAATATATCTCATGATTTTTGGCTTCTTTTTCCTGCTTACGAATCAGATTCTTTTTTAACTCAATCCTTACCTGAGTCACCCAATCCTCGAGCTGCTCTATCTCATCGGTATTATCCTGCATTGTCTCATAGCAATGCTCCATGGTAAGAATCATGAGCTGCTTATTTATCTCATCAATCTTATACGGATAGTCTGCCAGCTCTTCCTGATACTCATCAAGCTTTTGATTACATTCTTCAAGAAGCTTCTTGTTCTCTGCAATCTTCTTTTCGGCCGCTGTTCTGTCCATCTCGGAATTTTCATCCGCAAAAGATACGATATCCCCCATGAGTCTCTTTTTCAGCTTCTTTATATCTTTTATCTGCGAATTAGTACGGCCCTGTGCCTTCAATAATTCGTTAAGCTTATTCTCAAGAGGCTTAACATTTTCTCTGCCAACTTCATCCAAAAGGCGATACCACTTATTATCCAGTGTAAGCACAGGAATATCTCTTCCTGTCAATGCTTTATCAAAAACTGATTCTTTTGACTTTCCGGATGAATTTGCCATAAGCTACCTCTTAATTTTCCTTACTGTCATTATAACGACTGATATTATAAGAAAGCTTCATAAGACTATCTGACAGATGAACATTTTCAACCTGCACACCCTTAGGAACATCCAAATCAACATGTGCAAAATTCCATATAGCCTTAATTCCGTTATCAACTAAAGTATCTACCAGTCCGACCGCTCCCGTCTTAGGGATAGTCAACACTGCTATATCTATTGTATTCTCTCTGAGAAAAACTTCAAGCTCTTCCATCGGTCTGATTTCAACATCTCTGACCATCTGACCGATCAGTTCGGGGTTCTTATCAAACATACCCTTAAAAATAAAGCCACGGCGCTCAAAATTAAGATAATTACCAAGTGCTTTTCCCAGATTTCCTGCTCCAATAATAACAAAACTGTGGCTGTGATCAAGGCCAAGTATTTTACTGATTTCATCGTAGAGATAATCGACATTATAGCCATATCCCTGCTGTCCGAATCCACCAAAATTATTAAAATCCTGACGTATCTGTGAAGCTGTAACATTCATAAGGCTGCTAAGCTCCTGAGAAGATATTCTCTCGATATTTCTCTCCTTAAGATCGCCAAGGTATCTCAAGTATCTCGGTAATCTACCTATAACTGCCTGTGATATTCCTTTTTCCTGCATTGTTAGTCACACTCTTCCCACTCATATTGTTATTTTTGCAACAATATTGTTATTTTTTTACCAATATATTTTATGAAAAATATTGATACTTTGTCAAGAAATTATCAAATATATGTTATAGTAAAGAAGACTTAATTTTTATCAATAAATATAGGTGATTTTTATGCTTTTATCCTGTCAGAATATTACAGTTGAATTTGTAACCGGAGTAGTACTTAACTCTGTCAGTTTCCATATAGAAAATAATGAAAAAGCCGCCATTGTAGGAATAAACGGTGCCGGAAAAACCACTCTCCTGCGCACCATCGTAGGTGAGCTCGAACCGGACAGCGGCGTGATTGCTTTTGAGAAAGACAAAACCTTCGGATATCTGGCCCAGAATGCTTCAGTCAACACAGAAAACACTATTTATGATGAGCTATTGGAAGTAAAGCGTGATGTCATAAATATGGAGCAGCGCCTTCGCGACTATGAAAACCAAATGTCTGTTGTCACAGGCGACGAGCTTGATACCCTTATTGAACGCTACCACTCTCTTCAGCATAATTTCTCTCTTCTCGGAGGAGAAACTTATATGAGCGAGCTCAAGGGTGTATTGAACGGTCTCGGATTTTCCGACAGTGAATTCGATAAAAAAATAAGCACCCTTTCCGGCGGTCAGAAGACACGCGTTGCATTAGGTAAAATGCTCCTTGCTTCTCCTGATCTTATCATCCTCGACGAGCCCACCAACCACCTTGACCTTAATTCTATCAACTGGTTAGAGGGATACCTTAAAAATTACAAGGGCGCTGTACTCATAGTATCTCACGACAGATATTTTCTTGATAAAATCGCAACCAAGGTTATCGAGCTGGAGCGCGGACATTGCACCGTTTTTACCGGCAATTACTCTGATTATTCTGTAAAGAAAGAACAGCTTCGCATAACCGAACTGCGCGCATATCTCAACCAGCAGCGTGATATCAAGCATCAGGAAGCTGTAATAGAAAAACTCAAGTCCTTTAACCGTGAAAAATCCATCAAGCGAGCCGAAAGCCGTGAAAAAATGCTCGGCAAGGTAGAACGTCTTGAAAAACCTGCAGAAGTAAACGCAGATATGAAGCTTGTTCTTACACCTCATTGCCAAAGCGGTGAAGATGTTCTTCGTGTAGAAAATCTTGCAAAAAGCTACGGTGATCTAAGACTATTTTCCAACGCCAATTTTGAAATCAAAAGAGGCGAACATGTAGCAATCCTTGGCAATAACGGAACCGGCAAAACCACTCTTCTAAAAATACTCAATGAGCTCGAGACTGCTGATTCCGGCAGCTTTACTCTCGGCTCAAAAGTTGAGATTGGATACTACGATCAGGAGCACCATGTTCTCCATCCCGAGAAAACACTCTATGATGAAATAGCTGATGACTATCCATATCTTACAATCACAGAAATAAGAAATACACTTGCAGCCTTTCTTTTCACCGGTGATGATGTATTCAAGCTTATTCGTGACTTAAGCGGTGGTGAACGTGGTCGTGTATCATTAGCTAAGCTTATGCTCAGCGATTGCAATTTCCTCATCCTCGATGAGCCTACCAACCACCTGGATATCCAATCCAAGGAAATATTAGAGACTGCCATCAACAGTTATGAAGGTACAGTCCTCTATGTATCGCATGATCGATATTTTATCAATAAAACAGCGTCAAGAATCATGGAATTAACGGAAGGAAACTTCGTTCAGTATATAGGTAACTATGAGTACTATCTTGAAAAGAGAGATACTGTGCTCGCAGCAGCAAGAAAAAGTGGAATAATCGGTGCCGATACCATCGGAACTGTCGGCAACATCGTGTCAAATGGTATAACCGGAACATCCGGTGCTACCGAAAAATCCGGTACTGTCGAAATCGCACACAACGGTTCATCTACTATGTCAGCTGTAAATTCTGGATCTGCTTCTTCATCATCAGAATCGTCCGCAGCTGATTGGAAAGCGCAGAAAGAACAACAGGCTCTGCTTCGCAAAAAAGAAAATGCCTTAAAAAAATGCGAAGAAAAAATAGCCAATCTCGAAACCGAACTGGCTGACTGTGATGCTCAATTATCAGATCCATCAAACGGTAACAATGTTGCCCTTTTACAGGATCTTTCAAAAAAACGAAACGAACTGGAATCTTCTCTCGAAAAACTCTATGAAGAATGGGAAGAACTTGCGGAATAATAAATCCGAAGGAATTTCTTATTAAATAAAACAATCCCCCGATGAATATCATAAAAGATTTCATCGGGGGAATTTATTTTATACGAAATATCAATTAAGCCTCAAGGCTGTCAAGAGTTTCTCTGATTGCCTTAATGAAATCAAGGCTGTTAAGAATTACAGGATTCTCGCAGGTAGAGATAAGTGAAAGAGACTTGGTCATCTTGCCATCCTCGATGGTCTTGATACATGCTCTCTCAAGCTTATCAGCGAATGCAGAAAGCTCAGGAATGTTATCAAGCTCACCACGCTTTCTGAGAGCGCCGGTCCATGCAAAGATAGTAGCGATTGAGTTGGTAGAGGTCTCCTCTCCCTTGAGGTGCTTATAGTAGTGACGCTGTACAGTTCCGTGAGCAGCCTCATACTCGTATACACCCTGAGGGCTTACAAGTACAGAAGTCATCATAGAAAGATCACCGTAAGCGGTAGCAACCATGTCTGACATAACATCTCCATCATAGTTCTTACAAGCCCAGATGAATCCACCCTCTGAACGAATTACACGAGCTACAGCATCATCGATAAGCGTATAGAAGTACTCGATTCCGAGCTCATCAAACTTTGCCTTGTACTCAGTATCAAAGATCTCCTGGAAAATATCCTTGAAGTTATGATCATACTTCTTAGAGATGGTATCCTTGGTTGCAAACCAAAGATCCTGCTTAGTATCAATTGCATAATTGAAGCAGCATCTTGCGAAACTGCTGATTGACTTATCAGTGTTGTGAATACCCTGAATAATTCCGGGAGCCTTGAAATCGTGAATAGTCTCGCGAATTACAGTTCCGTCCTCTGCAGTAAATACAAGTTCTGCCTTACCTGCTCCGGGTACCTTGATTTCAGTGTTCTTATAAACATCACCATATGCATGACGTGCAAGAGTAATAGGCTTGGTCCAATTTGAAACATAAGGTACGATTCCCTTTACAAGGATGGGTGCACGGAATACGGTACCATCGAGAATAGAACGAATAGTTCCGTTAGGGCTCTTCCACATCTCTTTAAGATTATACTCAGTCATACGTGCAGCGTTGGGAGTGATAGTTGCACACTTAACAGCTATGCCATACTTAAGAGTAGCATTTGCTGAATCTACGGTAACCTGATCGTTGGTCTCATTTCTGTACTCAAGTCCGAGATCATAGTACTCTGTCTTAAGGTCGATATAAGGAAGAAGAAGCTCATCCTTAATCATCTTCCAGAGAATTCTGGTCATCTCATCTCCGTCCATCTCAACAAGGGGTGTAGTCATCTGAATTTTAGCCATAATTTTTCTCCTAATGTATCTATTTTTAGGCTTACGCCTTTATTTCAACAGTAAATATTCAATATTAAACATTCACTCTATCAAACATTCAACCTATCAAGCATTCTGAATTACTTAATATTAGCCTGCTTTTCTCTCTCTGCATAGGCCTCATGAAGTCCGTTCTTAACCATATTTTCATATGCATTAATCATGTGCTGATGTGCAAGTTGTTCTGCGAGGTCGGCATTCTTTTCCTTGATAGCCATCATAATCTGTTCATGCTCAAGATTCGATTGAGGACCTCTGTTAGCACTTGCAAGAGTCTTCTTACGAACTCTTAATACATACTGATGGAAATCTCTAAGCTGATGCTCGAGCATCTTACTGCCGCTCGCCTCGTACATCACCTCATGAAAGCGATTATCAAGCTCTGCCAGCTGTTCCAAATGGCCCTTCTCGGAATGGAATTTTGCGAGATATACATTCTCTTCCATCTCCTCAAGCTGCTCGAGGGTAATATTCTCTGTAGCCCATCTTGCTGCCAGACCTTCAAGTCTTGATCTAATCATATATATGTCTTTAACATCTTTTTCAGAGATGCCGGTGACATATGCACCTTTATTGGGAATGATTCTGATAAGTCCTTCAAGTTCAAGCTGTCTGAATGCTTCGCGAACCGGAGTGCGGCTTACACCAAGCTCCTCTCCGATAGCAACCTCTCGAAGTTCCTCATTCTCTTCATACTTACCGCTTAATATGTCTTCACGGAGTCTGTTAAATACTCTTCCACGCAGGGAATACTTATCTGTAACTTCCTGCTTTAAGTCATTACCACTCATATTTTCAACCTACTCTACATGCGTAATTGTAGTCTGATACATCTTGAAATGTATCACATGTATTATTGTATACAATCGAACATTTTTGTCAACAAGTAATAACAACCAATTTTCGACAATATAATCGCAAATAATATGCAGATTACTATGTTTACTTACATTTCACTTTATTTTTCGTATAATTATTCGATATAATAACTGTAAACAAAATTGTATAAACATGTACAATTTTGTCTCAAACCGAACTGACATATTCAATCAATCACATTTGTAAAAATCACACGAAGGCGTATTATGGTTAATCCTGTTACCAACAATTTAACAACCGAATATCAGCCCTCTGCCGGAAAAACAGTAAAGGTCGACAACGAAGAATCCTTCTCACTAAACACTGCGCTGAATAATCAAAAACAGATGCATGAAGGCGTTCTGTACGAACCATCCAACGAAAGAGAAACCGGTGCTTCTTCACAAAACACCGCAACATCTACCGGAACCGGCACACGCGGAAAAGATACTTTTGAAAGCAGTCTTGATAAAGCTATTAAAAAGCGCGAATCCGAGAATCGCAACAATTCTGCGTTTAACGAAAGTGTCAAAGCACTATGGCAAAATATCAGTTCATTTTTCAGTAGTCTCTGGCACAATATACGCAAGGTATTCGGTAATGTATGGGAAAGCAAACCACTCTCAGACGGAATGGAAAGCATGGCCAAAACAAATGCTCCTGTTCAATCAGCCGATTCTGCCAGCGATGCAATAAAAGAATACGAGTCAAATGAATACGCTTCAATAGATTATGATTCAAAAGAACTAAACTCAAATAAATCCGACTCAAATGAGTATGATTCAACCCAATATGATTCTATAGAAGCATTAGAGGCTTCAAGAGATACCAAAATCCGCCAGGCTTTATCGGACGGCAACCGTGATGAATTCAGGGCACTCATTTCCGAAGACGGCAAGAAAATTCCGGCCCATAACACTTCAATGCTTACAACATATGATTCAAAAGGAAAGCTCGTACATATCAACCCTTCCGACGAGAATAAGATTCTTCACGGAGACAGACATACCAGGAAATTGTAAAACCCGACCGGCATTCACGATGCGGTCGGGTTTTTACATGCTTAATTCAGTCTTTAATTTATATATTAATCTATGAAAATCATAAATTAAACAATATCAAATGATTCCATAATCTCTTCGAAATCTGCATCGATCTCGCGCTGATTTAATCCGTAGAGCTCGGTATAAACAACTACATCTTCTCTCCAGAATAAGGTGCAGTATCCTACTCCATAGTCATCATATACTTCGTATACGTAAATAACATAATCACCGTAAACACTCTCATACTCATCATAAACGATGTATACTTCCTCAGCATAATCTCTGAAAGTATCAATAGCATCATCATAATCAAATCCATAGTTCCAAAGAGTCTTTACCATGAATACATTTGCATCATAATCATCGCTGTTCTTAACGAATGCGTTATAATTACCTTCATCAAACCTATAAAGGGTATAATCGTCAGGCATTACGAACGAAGCGCCTCTCCAGCTAAGTTCATAGTTAACATAGCTGTTTTCAGGTATATCTTCACCACAATTCCAGCACCATACATAGTCACTTCCGTACCAGTCATGTCCGGAAGGCTCTCCCTGTGTAGCACCGCAATAATAGCAAGTCTCAGGAGCAAGGCAAGTAGCTGACTGCCAGTAATGCTCACCAAACTCACCAGACTTCTCACCACAGTTATAGCAATAGCTCTCCTCGGTGCAATCATATGCATATGACCAATAGTGACCATAAGCTTCACCCTGAGTAGCGCCACATACTGAACATGTCATAGGCTCGGTACAGGTTGCCTCAATCCAGGTATGAGGTAATGTGTCACCCTTTGTCTTACCGCAAAGTTCACAGGTCTTAGGCTCTGAGCAAGTTGCTTCAGTCCACTCGTGATCAAGGCTTGAACCTTCGGTCTTACCACACTTAGCACAAGTCTTAGGATCCTTACATGTAGCTTCTTCCCAATCATGCTGAAGACAGCATCCGGTCATAAGCATTGCAGCAAAAATAGTACAGCAGAACAATACAACCTTTTTTCTCATTCGATTCTCCTCCGTTCTCGATAAAAAAATCTTGACATCTATATAAACAGAATAAAACTGATTATATTACATTATTTTTGAAAAATAAATAAAAAATTACAGTTCTTTCAAAAATTCGCCTACTACCCTGTCATATTTTTCAGGTGCCACTATCTTAAGATGCGAATGCATACCCTCATCAAACCACTCCAGTTTCTTATGTTCCGATGCACTGAGCGCATAAAGCTTTTCAGCCTTGGGAGGCAGTGAAAAGACATCCTGCTTACCATGAAGCATAAGTAAGGGGCCGGTATACTTGCGTATATCTTTTATAGGTCCATTGGTTATAATACTGTGACCGGTAAGTTTCTTAAACTTTGCTGCCACCAGCTGGCAGAACGGGAACGTAGGCTTTCCTCTTTCTTTTGTATGAGTTCTGAATGTCTCATAAAAAGTGGTATACATACCGTCCGCAATAAAGCCTTTGATTATATCCGGGCATCCGGGTGATGTGATTGCTCTCAATCCGGTAGCTGATCCAAGACATATTCCGTGTATAACAACCTTTTTGATTCCCTTTTCATTCTGAAGAAAACGAAGCCATTCCTTAGCATCATCACTCTCCAAAAGACCGGCTGCCTGAAATGTTCCATCGCTCAAACCGTTTCCACGATTATCTACGACAAGGACATTATATCCATAATCTTTATATGGCATAGCAAAATAGTAAGAATACGTGCAAGGCTCTGCTCTTCCTGCAAGGAATAATACCGCCTGGTCAAATCCAAAATCAAAATACTGTCCGGCAAGCTTAAATCCATCATTGTGGATTGTAACCTCAGACATATATTCTTTTTCACGCTCTCCCCATGCCATTCCCTGATTATGCATGTCCATATTTTCCTCATTGTCAGGAAAAGAACATCTGTATCTTGTCCATCCTGCGCTGGGAACATCGGGACGCAT
The DNA here is from genome assembly GCA_002317155.1 of Lachnospiraceae bacterium UBA1721. Taxonomy (GTDB): domain Bacteria; phylum Bacillota; class Clostridia; order Lachnospirales; family Lachnospiraceae; genus AC2028. The sequence goes on along the minus strand of DCIR01000064.1, from coordinate 17,279 downwards.
GAACTGATCCTTAAATACGCTGTTGGCGATCGGCACCGTAATAATAAGCATTGGAACCACTCCGACTATTATCAGTGCAGCAATACCGATCAAAAGCCATATCCACCACTGCAAAACAAAATCCTCCGTTAACCACAAATACCGATTATATAATCGTACACATCCTGTCCTCCGTCAAAAATACCGGAGTCAATACCATAAGTATCTTCGATAAATTCTTTGATTTCTTCCGCCTCTTCCATAGAAGCATCCTTACCCTTGAATATTACCGCGATGTACTTATCCTCAATATCAGGTACATTCTCTAAAGCCTTCTTAGCCGCCTCTATCCTTTCGGTATCGGTAGCAATAATGTCCTTGCCAAGAAGAGCCAGGAAATCGCCCATATGACACTCTGTATTATCTACAACGGCATCTCTGATTGCTCTGGAAATCCAGACAGTATCAACATTCTCCATACCGCCTATCATCTCTTCGACAATCGCCTCAGCACCTTCCTCGTAAGAAGTTGCCATAGACATTGCAAAATAACCTTCGGCTATTGAGTGAGTAGGCACAATATGAACTGTCGCATCCGAATACATCTTCGCTGCCTGTCTTGCAGCCGCTTCAATGTTCGAATTGTTAGGCATTACAATGATATCGGTTGTATCACACTTCTTAAAGGTCTCCACAAACTCCTCTACAGAAGTATTCATGGTCTGACCACCATTAATAACAAATTCACATCCATTTTCATGGAAAATCTCTGCAAGCCCCTCACCATTGGCAACAGATACGAATGTAATTCCCGCATGTGCCTCATGAACAAGATTTTCATTCATTGCCTTGACGTTAATATTAACGCTTATTCCGTCATTATCATCTGTTGAATTTTGTTTTTCGCTATTCTTGCTTGCCTTTAATCTGTCAAGGAACATAGTATCCATGTTTTCAATCTTGACATTGTAAAAAGTACCGTATGTCTCCTGCATATGCTGAAGAACCTTAAGAGGCTCAAGAGTATGCACATGCATCTTAAGGATTTCATCCTTTTGAACACATACTACAGACTGTCCCATCGAATTAAGATATGCATCTGCCTCATCGCGAACATTCTTACTTGCATCGTCAAGAAGAATAATACATTCGGTACAAAATCCAAAGGCGTCTTCTTCAGAATCCTCAAGCCACTTGGATGAAATATCTCCTGTAGGCAAAAGAGCATTATATCCGTCAGCTGTATCTTCATTTGCAGCATCCAATGCCGCCATGGTAAATCCTTCAAAGAACTTAACAAAACCGAATCCACCGCTGTCTACAACACCTGCACTTTTAAGCACCGGAAGCAAATCCGGAGTCTTATCAAGAGTAACTCTTATATTATCGATATATTCCTTAAAAAATGCCCATACATCAGTGTCAGCAAGTGATGCACCATCTATTTTTTCAGCGCCCTCTCTTGCTACCGTAAGGATTGTTCCCTCTGTAGGCTTTGATACTGAGCTATACGCAACCTTAGAACCATTCTCAAGTGCATTTCTAAGCTGAGCTGCCGTTGCTTTTTCTATTCCGGCAAGTCCTTCGGCGATTCCCGAGAAAATCATTGAGAAAATAACTCCCGAATTTCCTCTTGCGCCAAAAAGCATCCCCTTTGACAAGGATGCCATATACTCACCAAGATTATCAGTATTTTTAGCAGACTGGATACCTCCTCTTAAGGTATTCAGCATATTTGTTCCCGTATCTCCATCGGGTACAGGGAATACATTAAGCTGATTGATCAGCTTCTCATTCTTTTCAAGTCTGGCTGCGCCCGCTCTCACGCACGCAGCCATTGTATATCCGTCTATAAGCAGATCTGACTTGTTATCCATCAGTTCGAAGCCCTCACCTTTTACTTTTTCTCAAGAATAGATGTCATAAGGTCTGTCTCAGCCTTCATATCATCTGAGATAGGCTTTCCTACATAATATGCGCACATAAGTCCGGGTCCGATGTTAACGCCGCAAGAAGGGAATACATAGGTAAGAATAACTTCCTTAGGCTTGATTCTCTCCTCGATCATCTGCTTATACTTAAGAGTATCCTCTTCACGATCAGTTGTAGCTACAAAAACAATCTGATCCTGAGGATTCTCAATGGTTTCCTCAATGTAACGAAGGCTTGCTTCAAATCCAGCCTTAGCACCCTTAGCCTTACCTATAATAGTAGTAAGTCCGCTGCTACTGTTCTCTCCGAGAGGCTTAATTCCGATAAGAGTTCCCATGAATGCCTTAGCATTTGACATACGACCCTTTACAGCAAGGAACTTAAGGTCATCAACCCATCCCATAGAATGGAAACGGTTCTTGTTATCCTCAAGCCAGTTATAAGTTTCTTCAGCAGTCTTGCCTTCGTCACGAAGCATTGCTGCATATACAGCCATAAGACCCTGAAGAGATGAATATCTGAGGGTATCAATACAATAAATTTTAGCATCGGGAATCTCTTTAAGTACCATATCCCTAGCTTCAGTAGTAAAGTTATAGGTTCCGCTTAAAGCAGTTGAAATAGAAAGGCTGATAATCTCCTTACCTTCCATAACATACTTCTTGAAAATCTCTGCGTACTCAGCAGGGCTTGCAGGAGAAGTTGAATATACCTCACCCTTTCTGATTCTTGCATAGAAATCCTTGCGAGGGTAATCATCAGTCCACTCAAGAAGCTGAGGCACTACCTTTCCATCAGGAAGAGTAATATGACCGGGTACATACTCAATATCAAAACGCTCTCTGATTTCCTTTGTAAGATCACTACTGCTGTCTGTAATTACTACAAAATTTCCCATTTTAATACTCCTTAGTTACAATAATTTATGTATACGTATCATAGATACAATAAACATCTTATGCTCTGATAAGTACTTATATAAGTGCTTTTATAAGTGCTTTTATAAGTTTTTTCTTTTCCCAATTTTATATTTCTAAACCTTATATTTCTAAACCTTACATTCCGCACTCATTAAGAAATGCCATCAGTTTTTCTTCAAGCTCCTGTCCGCCTGCCGCAAAACCTGCTCCGTGATCGGCATCCTCTGCAATAAACAATTCCTTTTTATTAGGACATGCCTCGTAATTGTTTATTGTATTGATAATCGGTACCGTCTTATCCTTTCTGCCATGAATAAAGAATGACGGAACCTGAGACTTCTTAATAGATTCTACGGTATCTCCCTCGTAAATATCAAAGCCACCACGTTTTACTCCGATATCACGCAGCTTCTTTATATACGGTTTGCCTACAAAGACCATAAAACCGCCCCAATGAGGCTTTGCCTTATTTCTAAGCTGATCTATCAGAGTCTGTCTGGTATTAGAAAATCCACAGTCGAGAATAAGCGCCTTAACAGCACTGCTTCGAATGTATTCAGATGCTCTCATAACGGTATTACTGCCAAGCGAAATACCATATATTATCATCTTTTTTAATCCCAGTTCTTTCTCGAACTTATCAATCCACATCAGAAGATCTTTGGATTCATATTCACCAAAGGTGATATAATCTCCGCCACTCTCCCCATGTCCGCGCGATACTATCTGAATAATGTTATAGTCATTTTCAGTAAAATATTTAGCGGCACATGAAGTGTTTCCAAAGTAATGCGACTTATAACCATGACAAATCACAATCGTCTTATCGCTACCCACATCATGCATTTGAGCAACAAGTTCAGTATCATCAAAACTCTTCATAGTGATTTTTTTCCAATTCAGAGTTCTGAGAAAGCTTATGCTCTCATTAATCTTATCTGCATAAGGTGCATAATGTGTGATTGTCAAATCAACTTCATCCAATGCGGGGTCTAAACCGGGTGCAAACACTTTATCAAATATTTTATTAGATAATGTCTGGGCCATTAAGACTCGTCCCCTTTAATTATTTTTCCCATCGCAGTATTTTTGATTGCAGTACGCACCTTCTCCTCCTGAGAAGAATACTTCTTGCCAAAAACACACTCGTAAGCAAAATGCTCACAATTATTGTGGATAATATTATATCCACTCTCTCCAATCCTCGATCTGGCCAGTTCAACGGTCTTCTCAGGACTGAATCTTTTCCTCTTTTCAGTAAATCCCATATCTGCAAATTCAGGAAAAGTTCCGTTCCTGAATTCATTGATATCGGTACTTAAAACACGAACATCCGCTTCCGATACATTAAGTCTCAGTGATGGATTTTTACCAAACTGAATAACCTCTTTATCACTGACATACACGCCATAATGCTCAAACTGATCGATGCATCGCACTCTGACCATATCTCCAAATTTGCCTTCGCGAACTGTCCATTTCATATCTTTAGCTTTCCTGCTCGATAAAATCAATTACCTGTTTCATAGTCTTGAAATCGTCCATATGACTGTTTTCAAAACTGATATCATATTTCTCTTCGATAACAATTATAATATAAAGCATTGCTATTGAATTAAGTCCTAAATCATTCTTAAGAGAACTCTCCTCTGTAGCTGCATCAATAACCTTGTCATCATGTCCTTCTATAGTTCTGAGCATCTCTTTCAATTCATTCAAAATCTGACTTCTATCCATAAATACTCCCTGTTATTTCCAATATTCTTCCGCAAGCTTTGCAAGCTCAAGCTCACGCTCTCTGCAAAGCCTTCCGGCCTCTTCAATCTGACTCATTGTAGGTGTGCTGCCGTACATCTTAACAATGTCGATAGCCTCTCCCTGAAACATAACCTGTCTGTTATACCAGTGCTTACGCTTCATTACATACAACGGTACAAGCGGAACCTTACCCTTAACAGCCATGAGAACCGCTCCGTTCTTAAAGCTGCCAACAATATCCTCACTGGTATTAATATGTCCCTCCGGGAAAATGCACAGTGCACATTTTGCCTCCAAAAACTGAGTGACTCTCTTCATAAAACCAAGACTGGTATTGCCTCTGTCAACAGGTATGGCTCTAAAAACCTTAGAAAATACAAAATGCATTTTCGGGTTATCCATAATCTCCTGTGATGTAATGAAATGAACCCTTCTGTACCAGATTCCCAGCATTACATACATCGGATCTCTGAAGCATGTGTGGTTTGAATAAAACAGTACACCTTCTTTATATTTGCGCTTTGCCGCGGGTGTTGTATATACAGTCTTGGGTCTGAACCATACAAGTGCAGGCAATGCAGACTGGATTTTACACATGTCAAAATGGAAATAGTAAAAAGGAGGACGGAGGCTATCTCTTTCCTCTCTTTTCTTTAATTCCTTCATCATTCCTGCAATACGCTTGCGAATCTTCTCCGAAATCTCTGAAAGATTATCCTTACGATTCTTATTGGGATCCCACATCTCACTCACATAAAACGGAGTTCCGATAAGCACTCTTGCACGATGCTTGAAATTATAATTACCGTTAACAACCACGGGGATTACTTTAATCCCGCTCATATATGCCAAATAAGCCGCACTTGTCTTAAAAGGCAACGGTGTCTTTTCAGTCTTAAGCGGTATTCTTGCTTCAGGGAATATACCTACCACTCCACCTTTTTCAAGAATCTCTTTTGATTTATCAACAAATGAAAAATCAAAGCTGTTTCTGTCAACGTATATTGAACCGGCCCACTTAAGAAAATACTTAAGAACAGGCTTCTGATACAATACTTCCGCAACCTGAAAATGAAGCGTTCTCCATAAGAACACAAAGAACAATACTCCAAAATCAACAATCGACGTATGATTTGAAATAATGATAGCCGGTCCCTTAATATTTCTGCCCTGAACCTTTTTATCTTCATAATAAATCTTTGTTCTGAAGAATATCTTCTGAGCAACCCAACCGGTTATTTTTGTAAACCAGATAAACAAATAATTCACATCCGGTTACCTGCTTTTCTCTATATATTCCGCAAATTCATCTGCGGTCTTAAAATACTGATCGCCATCCTGAGTAATATTTACTGAAAATTCCTTCTGAATTTCCATGACGATAGAAAAATAATCAAGACTGGTGCCGCCAAGATCATACATGAGATTCGAATTCGGCTGAATTTCTTCAGTCGTTTTACCAAGCACCTTGGCAAATATCTCAATTATCTTAGCCGTAAGCTCTGTAGTATTCACAACATCCTTCTCGGGATCTGCGCATACAATGCTTCCGGATTCAAGTCTGGCAGCTATATTTTTTCTGTTAAGCTTAAAATCGTTGCTCTCCAACAGATCGCTTCTTGTGATAATAACCTTACCTATAACAGAATCCAAAGAAAGCTCCTTAAGTCTGCTATAAGCATCGGCTTCAACCTGTTTCATCAACTCGGAAGAAGCATAATACTTAACTTTTACTATGAGTACAGGCAGTTTGTTTTGTCCGACTTTCATATTAACAATACATACCTGTTCAGCTCCATCGATTCTGATTTTATCCTCTAAGACATCCGGATTAAGATTCTCGCCCGAAGGTCCGATAATAACATCATCCTTGCGTCCGAGGATATAGAATCTTCCATCAATTTCACTTGCAAGATCGTTGGTATGGAACCATCCGTTTTCGGTCTTATCAACAACAACTCCGCCTTCCATGACAGTATCCGCCATGGTTTCTCCTCTTACAAGAAGTTCTCCGTCCTCAGCAAGTTTATACTCAATCGAAGAAAAAGGACTACCTACGGATTTGCTGTTACGTACCGCATTCTTACCGGACAACTCAACAGACGCTATACCAATCTCCGTCATTCCGTATCCATTGGAAATCGGATATCCGATTGCATTAAAAAACGAAAGCACATCCGATGACACAGCACTTCCACCACTAATCAGGTATCTGATGCTGTCACCGAAAAGCTGTTCTCTTACAGACGCGAAAGCTTTTTTACTGAAAGCCTTCCCCAATACAGGTACACCGGAAAGCTTGTTGGCAACTCTGATACCCTTCATAAGCTTATCGAGCTCGCCTCTTTCCTTTGCTGTTCTCAATACGGTGTCATAAACCGTATCCCACAAAAGCGGAATAGAGAAAATATGTGTAACCTTATGGCGTCTTACGGTATTAAGGATTGTATCCGAAGACATATCTCTTAAGAATACAAATGTGCATCCAAAGAAACTAAACCACATATATACAGCTGTTAAGCCGAATACATGGTAAAAAGGTAAAAATGTAAGCAGCTTTAAGTGATTCTGATAATGCTGCTTTATTGCCTTGCAACGCTGAATTATCTGTGCACTATCACTTATCTGATAGTACATAGTCTCACCGTTGTAAATACACAGCTTTACATTATGCGTTGTTCCGGAAGACATAAGAGCAAATTCATTCGCCCATCCTTCAGATTCAGCAGACACCGGTGAAGACGAATCAAATTGCTTTTTGATATCCTCAAGCATTACAGTGTTAACAGAAAAGCTCTTACTGTCAGATATAACCGCAGCAACTTTATACTGCACAATTATATCTTCAAGCAGTTCAATGCTCATTCTGGTATTCATCAGAAGAGGTCTGTAGCCTAAAATCATAAGTCCCCAGAATATCTCAAGCCACTCCTGACAATTATTCATATAAATGCCGATAAACTGCCCCTGCGGAGCTGACTCATGCACCGACTTAAGAGTGCCGGCCATCTGCTCGGTACGACTTCTAAACTCTCCGTATGTAATTTTAGTAATTAAGTAACCGTCATTGCTCTCAGAAAAAATCTTATCCTGCTCTCTTGTCATGAGTCTAAAGATAGATTTCATATCTTTGTCACTCTTTTCAAGCAGGGCAACTTTTTCGCGCACATATTCGTTTACATTATAATCACATCCGTCGCGCATAATACACCTAACTGCAATTACTGAATTTCATTCTCACTGATAGTCTGATATACTTCGATTCTTGCTGCATCCATCTCGGGCATACCCACAAATGTTGCTCCATAGAAGTATTTATCTTCCTTTAATTCGATTCTTACAATCTGAAGGAATGCATGAAGAACTTCCTTGGTCCAAATCGTAAGGAACGACTCATATACAGCGCCAATAAGCAAAGGATTGCTGCAAACGAAGCCTACACCGCTCTTAGAAACGTCGACAACTTCAATGCTTACTTCCTCATCAACACCACCATCAAGTCTCTTGATTACAAGCTTTGATTCCATCTGCATGCGCTTTGATTTTCTTCTCTCGTTATCGCCCATACCACATACCTTTCCCGGATTTATTTGCCCCTAAATCCGAATTAAAAACACCAAACCATCAAGTGCCAATCTTATAAATTATACCAAACAGCATTGTCTTTAACAAGAAACTTTACAGATCCTTGTACTTTCTGTGAATCTCGGGTTCCTCGTACTTATCCATAAAATCATGTCCGAGTCTTTCCTTGATTTTCGCAAATCGAATTCCATTGATGTCTGTATATATTGATACAACCTTTTCAAAAAAGTTCTCCGCCAGGAAATTAAGTATTTCCATAGGTATCTGAGGTGCTATCACCATATAATCAGGGAATTCCTTATAATAATTCAATTCATCCCTCGGATGAGGCTTAATTATTACCTTGCCTTCTTTTTCATATTTTTCAATAAGGTCTGCAAAAAGCTGACGCCTTACATTCAAATCTGTGCACAAAGGCTCTGTCAAAATAAGTATGTACTTATCCGAGCCGGCTTCCGACACCTGATTGGTCAGCTCTGTTATATCGCTTACAAAAGTATCTATAATCTGCTGCTTTTGCTCTTCATTTAATGCAAGCTCCAACTGCTTTCTCGGAACCTCAATCATATTCCTGGGACGCTCAGCTATACCTTTTAGCTCATTGACCTCTACATCAATACAGTATCTGCCGTATCCATTCTGAATAAAAAACAGATTGAGCTTAGACATAAATGCCTTGAATGCAAAGCCACCCTGATTATCAAAATGAGCATGGTCAACATTTCTTATACTGTTAAGTCCATCCTCAACAGAGTGATAATATATATGCTTGTAATTCAGATAAAAACCTATAGGATCAGAATCACAGAATACATATATCTCTTTGTATTCCTTAAAATCAACCGGAACAAGTTTTTCCTGTGACTTTCCGTATGCCTTCGTATATTTGATTCTATAGATAATCCTCTTTATCGGGTTCTTCTGATACTCGTGATATTTCCAAACTTCAGGTATATCCACATCCCTCTTCTCGTCATATATAATGACATCCTCAAGCATAGGATTTTTACGAAGTCTCACATCAAAATCACCAAAATCCGTAGACATCTTACTGAGAACAATCGTAGCATTTCCGTGCTTTTCCTTCGGGAGGTTATATTCCTTTAAGAGTGCCACATACACATGATAAAAGGTGTGGCATACATAAATTCTGTCTTTCATATCATTCATTACATATTGGGCTTCTCACAAGTAAAATCACAAATAAACTTACCTCTGCGATGCCCATATCTCAATTTATTCCGTATCAGTGAAAAAACATGCATCACCGAAGGAGAAAAATCTGTATCTTTCTTTTACCGCTTCCTCATATGCTGCAAGAGTATGCTCTCTTCCCGCTAAAGCGGAAACTAGCATTACCAGTGTAGACTCCGGAAGATGGAAGTTGGTAATAAGACAATCAAGTATCTTAAAACTGTATCCGGGATAAATAAATATACTCGTATCACCACAGCCTGCCTCGATGTGTCCGTTCGAATCAGCCGCACTTTCAACCGTTCTGCAGCTTGTAGTACCTACACAAATAACTCTTCCGCCTGCTTCCTTGGTAGAATTAATAATATCAGCAGCTTCCTGCGATACCTGATAAAACTCGGTATGCATATGATGGTCTAAAATATTCTCTTCTTTAACCGGTCTAAATGTACCAAGTCCAACATGAAGAGTAACATAGGCAAGCTTTATGCCTCTTTTTTCTATATCCGCAAGCAATTCCGGTGTAAAATGCAGACCTGCCGTAGGAGCTGCTGCAGAACCATCATACTTGGCATAAACTGTCTGATAACGATTCTTATCCTGAAGCTTATGAGTAATATACGGGGGAAGTGGCATCTCTCCGAGACTGTCCAATACTTCTTCCCATATACCATCATAGAAAAACTTAACAATTCGATTGCCGTCCTCTACAGTCTCAAGTACCTCAGCCTTAAGCTTACCGCCGCCAAACACAAGCTTCTGACCGGGCTTACATTTCTTACCCGGACGTACAAGAGTCTCCCATACATCGGCTTCTTTGCGCTTGAGTAACAGTACTTCGACCTGTCCGCCCGTACCTTCTCTTTCACCATACAATCTGGCAGGAATAACCTTCGTATTATTAAGTACAAGGCAGTCGCCGGGTCTCAAATATTCTACTATATCCTTAAAAATTCTATGCTGAGTCTTTCCGGTCTTCTTATCCACAACAAGCAGACGACTTGACGATCTGTCCTCAAGCGGATCCTGCGCAATAAGTTCTTCCGGAAGGTCAAAATAGAAATCTGATTTTTTCATTTCCATCAATAATCACCGTTAGGATTTCTGCAGATTGCAATCATTTAATACATCAGCCTGCAAAAACTCCTAAGTTTACATATTTGCATTTTTGCAAAAAGCAACATATCCACGATATGCTTCATAGATATCTGCTTTACTGGTTGCTTCCCAAGGTGCATGCATATTAAGAACAGCTACACCGCTGTCAATGACATTCATACCGAACAATGCAAGAATATACGCAATTGTTCCGCCACCACCCGCATCAACCTTTCCAAGTTCAGCGGTCTGGAAATTAACCTTTTCTTTTTCAAATATTCCGCGAATATGTGCAATATATTCTGCATTCGCGTCATTCGAACCGCTCTTTCCTCTTGCACCGGTATATTTGTTAAATACAATACCGTTTCCAAGGAATGCAGAATTTTTTCTGTCAAAGCTTCCTTCATACGAAGGATCGAAACCGGCTGACACATCAGATGACAGCATACAGCTTCTCGACATACATCTGCGAAGATTAAGCTCACTGTATTCACCAAGGACATCCATAAGCTCAGCTACCGCATTCTCAAAGAAATGAGACTGCATACCTGTAGCTCCTACAGAACCTATCTCCTCTTTATCAACAAGAATACAGCATACAGTTCTGTCAGTAACAGGAAGGTCAAGCATAGCCTGCATTGAGGTAAACGCACACACTCTGTCATCCTGTCCGTAACCGAGTATCATACTTCTGTCAAATCCGGCCTCTCGAGCTTTTCCCGCCGGTACTACTTCTAGCTCAGCAGAAAGGAAATCTTCTTCCTCAACATCATACATCGACTTGAGAATATCAAGGACTCCTGCCTTAACAGCATCCTTAACATCACTAGAAGACTTCGCATCCTTCTTACTATCTTTCTTCTTATCTTCCTTAGCAGCCTTGCTGTCGATGGTAATAGGTCTGTTTCCAACGATAATATCAAGAGCTTCACCCTCGATAACCTTAGCTCCCTTTTTCTCTAGCTGGTCAGCCGCAAGATGAATAAGCAGATCTGATACAAAGAATACCGGATCATCTTCATTTTCACCGATATTAATTTCTACAGTGGTTCCATCCTTCTTAACAATCACACCATGTAATGCAAGAGGGATGGTAGCCCACTGATACTTTTTAATTCCGCCGTAATAATGAGTGTCAAGATAAGCGATTCCGTCTCTTTCATAAAGAGGATTCTGCTTAACATCCATTCTGGGGCTGTCAATATGTGCACCGAGAATATTCATTCCGGTGTTCATAGGATTCTTACCAATTTGGAACATGCATACAGACTTATTCATCCATACTGAATATACCTTGTCGCCTGTCTTAAGCTTTTCGCCGCTCTCTACGACCTTAACAAGCTCCTTATATCCGGCTGCCTCGATTGTATTAACAATTCTGTCAACGCACTCTCTTTCGGTCTTGGCTTCACTGATAAATGTTCTGTAATCAGCACACACCTTTTCCAAATTCTTGAGTTCCTTAGAACTCATATCCTTCCAGGTATTCTTTCTATCCATCTTGGTAATCTCCTAATCAATTTATGAACGGATATCGATATCAAGCTCTTTCTTAAGATTCTTGAGGATCTTCTTCACATAACCGTCAACTGCCTCTGAAGTGAATTCCTCATCTCCGGGAGTAAAGGTGATTGTGAATGCCATGCTCTTCTTATCAGCACCAATCTGCTCGCCCTCGTATACATCGAAGAGCTTAATGTCGGTAATATATGCGCAAGACTTAGACATAACATCCTCAACCTGTCCGCAGGTATATTCCTTGCTCATAATAAGTGCAAGGTCACGAGTCTCAATAGCGAACTTGGGAAGAGGCTTGAATGTGTACTCTTTGCCATAGAACTGAGACAGAGTAGCAAGATCAATCTCACATACATATGCAGGATATCTCATTGCCTCATCATTCATAATCTCATAAGTTACTCTTCCGAGATATCCCACCTCGATACCTTCGCAGTAAATAGCTGCTGCCTGGTAAGGATGAAGGAATGACTTGCTGGTCTTGTCATAGGTGAATGAAATGTTAAGGCAATCAGCTACAGTCTCACAAAGTCCCTTAAGTGTAAAGAAGTTCTCGTTCTTTCCGAACACACCGATGCAGAGAGTCTCTCTCTCATCAGGATACTCGGTAAGAGGAAGTTCCTTGGCAATAAACTTATTACCAATCTCATAAATTCTTCCCTCAAGAGTACCACGCTTCTGGTTTCTTCCCATTGCATGAATCATCTGAGGAGCAAGAGTTGTTCTCATAAGAGAAAGCTCTTCATTTATAGGATTGAGAATTGAGATTGCATGTCTCTCAGGTGCACCAACCTCGAGTCTTAAGAAATCAAGATCAGCGGGTGAGAAGAATGAATAATGCATTCCCTCATATGCTCCGGCCTTGCAAAGAGCTCTCTTAATTCTAAGAGAAGTCTTCTGATGAAGGTTAAGTCCACCGATTGTAACCTTTGCGGTAGGCATAAATGTAGGAACGATATGATCGTATCCGTACATACGGATAAGTTCCTCTGCAATGTCGGGATAATCTTCCATATCATCTCTGTATGCAGGGATGTGGATAGTAAGCTCATCCCCGTTAATTTCGGGAGCAAAATCAAGTCTTGTGAGAATATTCTTGATGTCCTCATCGGGAATTGTGATTCCAAGTACACCGTTAACTTTTTTGATGCTTGCCTTCATTACTCTGGGCTCGAGAGATTTTCCGGTATTGATATCTTCATGAGTAGAAGAAACCTTACCACATCCAAGCTCCTCAATAAGATGAAGTGCTCTGTTAAGTGCCATAACGGTTGAATACTCATCTACACCCTTAGAATATCTCTGGCTGGCATCAGATGACTGTCCGAGCGCACGTGAGCTCTTACGAATGTTATCGCGGGCAAATTTAGCTGACTCGAACATTACCTCTGTGGTAGTATCTCTGATTTCAGAGTTAAGACCACCCATAATACCTGCAAGTGCTACAGGCTTAACACCGTCACAAATAACAAGATTATTATTGTTTAAGGTAAATTCCTTCTCATCAAGAGTAACAATCTTCTCGCCTTCAGCTGCTCTTCTTACGTTGATTGCATTTCCTTTAAGGAAATCGCAGTCAAATGCATGCATAGGCTGACCAAGCTCTCTCATGATGTAGTTAGTAATATCTACAATATTTGAGATAGAATTGTTGCCTACAAGAGCAAGTCTTCTTCTCATCCATGCAGGTGACTCGCCAAGCTTAACATCATATACATAATGTGCACTGTAACGAGGGCACAGATCCTGTGCTTCTACAGTAACCTTAAATCCTTCCTTAACAACGTCTGTAGGATGGAAATCAGTTGCAGGAGGCATAAGCTTTGTTCCAAGAACTGCAGCAACCTCTCTTGCAATACCGAAAATACTCTGACAGTCAGGTCTGTTAGCAGTGATTGAAACATCAAAAATCCAATCATTAAGACCTGTGAGTTCCTTAATATCTGTTCCGGGCTCTGTATCTGCAGGAAGTACAAGTAGTCCGTTGTATCCAGCTCCGGGATAAAGGTTCTCATTAAGACCAAGCTCTGTACCTGAGCAAAGCATACCGTTTGACTCATATCCTCTGAGCTTACCCTTCTTGATGGTCATTACACCCTCAATGGTGACATGATCCTTAGCGGTTGCATAAACCTGTGCTCCGGGAAGAGCAACGGGGAATGTACCACCGGCACATACATTATCTGCACCACAGCAGATCTGAAGGAGCTCAGGTCCGCCTACATTAACGGTACATACGTGAAGATGAGTCTCGGGAATAGCCTCACAGGTAACAACCTGTCCTGCCACTACGCCACTGATATCTCTTCCGATCTGATATTTCTCTTCAACCTCAAAACCACATGAGAAAAGCTTCTCCTCGAGTTCATCAGGTGTAACATTTATTTCAACATAATCTTTTAACCAACTAAGTGGAACTAACATCTTAGGTTTCCTCCTTACAAATTATTCATCAATCTGATCAAGTACACGAAGATCAGATTCAAAAAGCATCTTAATATTGTTGATACCATACTTAAGCATAGCTATACGCTCAAGTCCGAGTCCAAAGGCGAAACCTGAATACTTGTCTGAGTCGATTCCACAGTTTTCAAGAACCTTTTTGTTAACAATGCCAGCTCCGAGTACCTCTATCCAACCGGTACCCTTGCAAAGCTTACAGCCCTTACCGCCGCACTGGAAGCAGCTTACATCTACTTCTACAGAAGGCTCAGTGAAAGGGAAATATGAAGGACGAAGTCTGGTTGTTGTCTCCTCACCGAAAATCTGCTTAACGAACATGTTAAGGCTTCCCTGAAGGTCACAAAGAGTAATTCCTTCATCTACTACAAGACCTTCCATCTGAGAGAACATAGGTGAGTGTGTAGCGTCATCATCTGAACGGAATACCTTACCGGGGCTGATAATCTTAATCGGAGGCTTGTTGCTCTCCATTACATGAATCTGTCCTGCTGAAGTCTGAGTTCTGAGAAGGAATTCAGGTGACAGATAAAATGTATCCTGCATATCTCTTGCGGGATGATCCTGCGGAGTATTAAGTGCTGTGAAATTGTAAAAATCAGTTTCAATTTCTGCACCTTCAAATACAGAAAATCCCATTCCTGCGAAGATATCAACAAGCTGATTTCTTACAGTTGTTATAGGATGAAGCTTGCCGGGCTTAATTTTCTCAGCAGGCATTGTGATATCAATCTTCTCGCTCTCATAGCGAAGCTTAAGCTCCTGCTCTTTAAGCTTGGTATCAAACTCATCAAAGAAAGTCAATGACCACTGCTTTGCCTCATTTACAGCCTTACCGAACTGTGATTTAAGTTCGTTGGGAACCTGTGCCATTCCTTTCATAAGTTGTGAAAGCTTACCCTGCTTTGAATCAAGGAAATTCTTCTTAAGCTCATATAATTCCTTGGAATTCTTCAATTCGCCGGCATTCTGACGAATTTCAGCTTTAATGCTTTCAATCTGTCTTTGAAGTTCTGATAAATCCTGCATTTTTATATCTCCTTTTCGTCCTTACGAAATCATTTATTTTCATCCCGTTCCTGTTCCTTTTCCTTCGCCATCATCTCCCTGTACGTTCTTATGGGATAGACCAGCTTCAAGGTCAACGGTCTAAAATATCTATTAATACATGCTCCGTAGAGCACAAAGAACATGCAAAAGTAAAACCATATCATTGCCACTATAAACATTGACAGGCTACCGTACATATTGTACGGATTAAATCTTCCCACATATATCGAGAAGATAAACGAAAACAAAATCCAGCACAGTGCTGCAAACATCGCTCCGGGGACCTGCTCTCTAAACTTAAGCCTCTTATTGGGAAGATAGGCATAAAACAAGGTAAACACAAATGTCAACATCAGGAACATGTACAAGTATCTGGGCCTGACAAGTACTCCCTGTATCTGTGAAAAACCATCCCATACTCCCGCAAGATAATTGGATATATTTTTACCAAATACCATCAAAATAAGGCTTACAAGTATTGCTGCAAGCATGAATACCGTATATACACAGCACACTACTCTCTTGTGTATGAAATTACGCTTTTCTTCCATCGCATTGACAACATTCAATCCCTGTATCAATGCCGATATTCCTTTTCCCGCAGACCATAATGTCGCAACAATCGATATCGTCAATGCTGCATATCCGCCTTCATACACACTGGATACCAGTCTTGCTATCAGATTGTCGAAAAAGTCAGGTAGTATCTCCTGAAAATACATTACCAAATCGTTCTCAGTGATTCCCGTAAACGGAATAATCGAACACAGCAGAATCATCATTGGAACCAGTGACAATATCAAAAAATAGGTAATGCACGCCGCATATGCAGTTATGTTAAGCCTTCCGACATTTCTCGAGAAAACAGTAAACGATCTGTATACTCTTTTAATAATTTTAGGCATAGCAAAAGCCCTCAAGCTGTCTCCGCCTTTTGACGCCTAGCTGAGCTAGGTGGGTAACCGCAACCATGACATTTGCCTTCCCCTGGCTCCGAAGAGGGGGCATGACAGCCGACCGGCGATATAGGTCTCCCGTTAAAGGTAAATGTAGGTTCAAAAATACAGAGAACAGACCCTTGGGCCACTTTTATTATACAAAGAATCAAGGCAAAATACAACCGTTTTACACGTATGCCAACCGTCTCCGTACATTCAAACCGCCAGTTATTATGTAGCTTAAAAATTCCAGCAATTTACTATAAGTGCATAATAAGGACACACTAATCTATCTTACAACTATTACTGATTTCGGTCAATAATATCAAACTAAAAGAGTGGATGAACCGTAAAAGATTCATCCACTCTCATTAATTCATTCAGTATTTATAATCAAAAGCCGTATTGGCAATCAATTAAAGCTGAGGACCTGCAGCTACAAGAGCCTTTCCAGCCTCATTGGTCTCATACTTAACGAAGTTCTTCTGGAATCTTGAAGCAAGATCCTTAGCCTTGGTCTCCCACTCAGAAGCATCTGCATAGGTGTCACGAGGATCGAGAATCTTGGTATCTACTCCGGGAAGCTCGGTAGGTACACAGAAATCGAAGATAGGAATCTGCTTTGTAGGAGCATTCTTGATATCGCCGTTAAGGATAGCATCGATGATTCCTCTGGTATCCTTGATGGTGATACGCTTGCCGGTTCCGTTCCATCCGGTGTTTACAAGGTAAGCCTTAGCTCCGCTCTTCTCCATCTTCTTAACGAGCTCCTCACCGTACTTTGTAGGATGAAGCTCAAGGAATGCCTGTCCGAAGCATGCTGAGAAGGTAGGGGTAGGCTCGG
>DCIR01000011.1:6336-8601 GCA_002317155.1 Lachnospiraceae bacterium UBA1721 | reverse complement strand
TCGGCAACCTCATTGGTTCTCGATACTATTTCCTTACCATCAGGATTGTATACCTTAATATCCTCAGCATGTGAATAGCAGGTATCGCCCACTGCAAAATGAGGACCGGTCTTTTCCGCAATCAATATGGGAAGCTTACTCTCAACGCCATACTTTCTTCCTACCATATATGCTGTGGTGTTGGTTCCTATTGCAAATTCTCCGATAGGAAGAGTAGGATGTCTGAACAGAATATTTTCAGATACATATGCCTTGTTTTCTTCCTCGGTATCATAGTTGGCACAGATGATATTTTCTATCATTCCGTCCTTGAATCTAAGCTCTAAGTCCCTGAACTCCAATCCATTTAAGAACACTTTTGATACATGAAGCACTCCATCGGTTCCTTTAAGTACCGGCGAGGTGAACACCTCTCCCACAGGAATATTGACATCTGCCACACAGTTCTCAAACTTAGTCTGTTTAGCAGGATCATCAAGCTTCCATACATGTACTCTGATATTGGTTCTGTTATCTCCCTTACCGGTAACCTCTACATACTCCGCTTTATCAAGCACGTCGATAATCTTCTGTTGTATTCCCTGATAAAGCTTATAATCAAGCGTATTAACCTTGATAATCTCCTCGAAAAATTCTGCATATCCTTCCTCTGTCTTATTGGGAAGTGCTTCCTTTATCTCAGGAACAGGAAAAGCAATTATTGTAAAGCTGCGCTCTTCCTCAATGATATATTTTCTCTGAATCTGTCCTGCCCTTGTTCTGTAATCTACCAGCAGCTTATTCTGCTCATCACTAAAATGAAGCGCCGATTTTTTGTTAACAGGATCAAAATCCTTCTCACCGAAGCTCTCAACGACAGCGGGTCCTGCGTATTCCTTAGCCTGCTTCTTATATTCCTCAAACGCAGTCTCGGTAACCTCAAGCATTCGGTTTACATAATTCTTATCCATAAACAGTGCTTTGTCATCCTTATGATCAAAAGCATACTGTCTGTTAGGGTCTCCACCCACAAAACCGATTCTGTATAGAGAAGGATTGTACAAAAGACTCTCGCCCGGTCTTCTGATAACAGGCTTAAGTCCCATCTTCTCAAAATTCTTGATTGCCCTTGCAATCATTCTCTCAAATCCGAGCGGGTATCTTATATCTACGGTAGACTTAATCGACAAATCCTTACCGGTCATTTCAAAGCCGATACGGTATCCTTCCGTGTATGTGTCTGCCATCGTAGCAATTTTCTCTTCTGAAAGAGACGCCATAAAACGCGCAGTCTCAATCTCATTGTCACCGATATATGAGCCATAACGGTAGAGAAATCTGATGTCTGAAAAATCATTAATTCCGGCAATAATATTTGCCGCAAGACAACCCTCAGGCTCCACCATTTCTTTAATTCTCTTCTCGGCGGCAATATCAGAATAATCGCTTACGAACCAGTAATATGCTTCTCTTACAGCCTCTACCTTCGGAAGCTTACCTATCTCCGAATATGAATCGGTAAATATTCCGTATATCTCAAGCAGAAGCTCTGCACGAATAACCAATTCCTCCTGGTCCTGCTCAAATGCAAATCCTATGCAGCTTCTGAGCTCATAATACAAAGATGATAAAAGGCTACCAAATTCTTCTCCGAGTCTACGACAGGCAGCCTCCGGATTGGCATAACTGTTCTCATATTTTTCAGGCATAATATCAGCATAGAGCATATGATTATGAGCCTTCAGTTGCTCCGCATTTGCTTTATCCAATCCGCCCTGCGAGATAGCTTCCCATGTATCACCTGCCATAAGCAAAAATTCAGCCATCTCAACAAAATATTCTGAGAACTCCTGAGGAAGCTTAAGCGCACTTCCTTCTTTTTGCTCTGCCTTTATCTCCATAAGACGTGTTGTTGCCAACAGCCATCTCTCAAATATCAAATCTTCTTCCTGTTCAGTCACGTCAAATCTCCAATCTTCCCTGCAATCTACAACAAAATCCCATCTGCAGATCATTGCAAATACAATCCGCAAATCATTCAGGCATCTATCCGGCTATCCATAATAAAAAGCCTTCGGCCAAAAGACATATGCCGTTAAGCACCGTTCCTGTAACCGAAAACAAATGAAATGCCTCCTGAATCTTAAAGCTGTAGAGCGCCATCACCAGTCCTACTATCGTATATATAAAAGCAAGTATCAACGCCACACCGTATCGATGAGGAATCTCTCCTCCCAGCGTAAAGCTGGCAATGATTCCATACAAAATCGCAATAAGACTGATTGC
>DCIR01000011.1:0-6257 GCA_002317155.1 Lachnospiraceae bacterium UBA1721 | reverse complement strand
GTTTTTTCATCTTAAATAATTAAAAAGCGCGACAAAAATCGCGCTTTTTCAAACTCTTTAGTAATTTAGAAAAGCAGGTTATCCTTCTTAGCGAGGAGTCTTGCACCGGTCACAATTGAAAGAACACCGGCAGCCACACCAACAACAACAAGGATTGAACCAATCACAATATTTGCGGTTCCGACATTATTCATTGACTTGTAGATATCTTCTTTCATTCTTTACCTCCATCCGTCAAATGCTTAACGATTAACAACTCATCTCTGATAGCGATAATTATACACCATACTGCTTGTAGTACTCATCAATAGCAGCCTTAAGGGTATCATCGATAACAACCTCACCCTTGCAAGGCTTGTTATAAAGAGCTTCTACTACATCAGCCATTGAGCAGATTGCATTTGCAGGGAAACCATAGGTCTCGGTAATCTCCTCAAGTGCGCTCTTAACTCCGCCCATTCCCTTTTCCATACGGTTAAGAGAAACCATAAGTCCAACGATCTCAACGTTAGCAGCACCACGAACCTTGGGAACAGTCTCCTCCATTGACTTACCTGAGGTAGTAACGTCCTCGATCATGATCACTCTGTCGCCATCCTTTAAGTTGCTTCCGAGGAAGCTTCCCTTATCTGCGCCGTGATCCTTCTCTTCCTTACGGTCTGAGCAATATCTTACCTCCTTGCCATACAGCTCGCTGTAAGCAACTGCGGTAACTACACTGATGGGAATTCCCTTATAAGCAGGTCCAAAGAGAACATCAAAATCATCACCGTAAGTATCGTGAATAGCCTTCGCATAATACTCACCAAGTCTCTTAAGCTGACTACCGGTAACATATGCTCCTGCATTCATAAAGAAAGGTGACTTTCTTCCACTCTTAAGAGTAAACTCGCCAAACTTGAGAACCTTGCTCTCTACCATAAATTCAATAAATTCCTGCTTATACTGTTCCATCGTATTCTCCAATCAAGAAAAAATATAATATTTTCTAAATACGGCATACCAATTCAGCCGCGTCGATTCCTACAAATAACCTAACACAAACCTATTAATTTTTCAAGGAGGCAGAGAACATGGCTAAAGATATATTTACCGGCTCTTTAGCATATACAAAACCCCAACCGTCCCTGGGCCGCAGTTACTTGATACTGTTGCTGAAGCATTGGTCACATAAACCGAATCAAATTTACAGTTTAGGCTGACAGCAGACTTGACATTCTCAAGCTCTCTTGTAACACATCCCGCATGAGTGATAAATAACAGACTCTTGTCTATTCTTTCGGAATCTTTCAGTTCACGCCTAACATATCGTATCTGTGCTTTTTCATAGTTACCCCTGATAAATCCGGCAACGACAATTTCTCCCCCTCGCAGAACAAGAATCGGATGTAACTTGAAAAACTTAAGAAGCCTGGCCTTCCACTCCTTAACCTTGCCATTGATACAAAGATATTGAGCATCCTTAGCTATAAAAGAGGTTGAAATATATTTTCTCAACTCTTCCATCTCGCTCACTACACGCCGGGCAGATTTTCCTTCATTAACTGCCTCGACTGTCTTTAACACCAAATGACCCAGGCCGGTCGAAAGATGCAGAGAATCTATTACGTGTACTCTTTTGCCTTCTTCTCCCATCATTCCCACAGCCTCCATCGCATGCCCATACGATTGGCTGCAGCCGGATGAAATCGTCAGATGAATCACCTCTTCACTCTTTGATAAGAGCTTCTTGAAGTAATTAAAATAATCCTCCGCAGGTGGAGCAGAACTTACTACTCTGATTCCATCGCTCATGCATTCAAATACATTATCGGCAGTGATTTCATCACGATCTCTAAAAATTCCATTTCCTACATATACATGGAAAAACAGCTGCTCAATCCCATTTTTTTCTATAACATCCTTAGGAAGATCGCAGGTACAATCTGCTGAAACAATCAGTTTTTTCATCGTGCTCTCCTCCCTAAATATTCTGAAGCAAATTCTTCAATGCTTCCTTTAATTCAGCATACGCAAAATCATCAGTCAGCTTTCTTATTTCACCGAGTCTGCTTCTTAGATTTTTACCATTGTATGAATATCTCTCAAGCTCTGTTAATTTCTGCTCAATAACATCCGCATAGAAATTGTCACATGCATCCAATGTGTCGGCTATTATTGCAGAAAACGTTCCGGATGCTATCTCAGGAAGTATTTCTTCATCAGCTTCATTACTATCCGCGATATTATTCTCATCGGCATCTTCATAAGCTATGAAATTATTTTTCCTTAAATATTCATCACCCACCGATAGAACTTCCTTATACAAGTTAAGCAATTCCTCAGTATTTTGTTCCGCGACTTCATAATCACCCGCCTTGCAGGCAAGCTCAATTCGCTTAGCCTTGGCAGACAGGCCTACGCAACCACAGGTTAGTGCAGAGCTCTTAAGTGCGTGAACTTCTATGGTAAAATCATGCCAATTCTTTTCCTCATACAGCTTTGCTATAAGTTCATGTTTTTCATCACCCTTACGGATAAATACATTTAATACATCAAGATATATTTCTTCACTGCCGCCGGCATACTCTATTCCCTTTGCAAAATTGATTAAATCACCATCATTTTCATCAATCTCCGAAGCCGTTCTTATTTTACCTTCAATCTCCTTCTCCAGCCCCACAGGTGATTCCTGAAGCCTCTTAGGTATCCAGGTCTTAAGTGCTTTATCAAGTGCCGACAGTTCTATCGGCTTTGCAATAAAATCACTGAATCCATACGATAAAAACATCTCACGTGCACCGTTAACCGCATTGGCGGTAAGTGCCACAATCGGCAGATTCTTAAAATAGTCTCCGGCCATTCCTCTGATAATCTGAGTAGTTTCCACTCCATCCATATCCGGCATCATGTGGTCCATAAGCACCAGATCTATATCCTGAGATTTGAGAAATGCTATCGCAGCCTTACCACTGTTGACTGTCATCAACTGCATACGATATGGCTTCATCAGGCCACATGCCACCTTGAGATTAACCTCATTATCATCGACAATAAGCACTCTCGCAGTGGGGGCTGAAAATGAAATCTGATTAAGCTTTCTCTCGTTAAGATTTAGGTTAATGTTGTCATTGTTAAAAATAGCTGCAACCGACAGTACATAAAACGGCTTGTACATTGTCTTGATTTTTCCCGGAACCTCGACAAAGTTTTCAGATTCCTGAACTACAATTACTTCCATCCTGTCAGCAACATTCATGAAAAATTCTTTGTCATTCAGATACTCATCACGTCCGATAAACAAATGCGTTATCATGTTGTTTTCATTCATAATCATGTCACGCATCTGCTCGCGATAATGAACCATCTCAACCCTGACATTAAGACTTTCCTCAATCTCATTCGCAAGCTTCACATAGCTTTTTCTGACAATATCGTGGCTGTATTTTTTGAATTCAAAATATCCAAGCGCGTTGATTCTCTCCGCTTCCTTGGCACGAACAAAGGGCTCGGGATTGGTAACCTTGAGCGGAATTACAAAGCTGAATGTGGACCCTTTACCATATTCACTGCTCACATTGATAAAGCCACCCATCTTTTTGACTAGTCTCTTGGATATCGCCAGTCCGAGTCCGGTTCCTTCAACAGCACGATTCTTCTTGGTATCTACCTGCTGAAAGCTGGTAAAAAGTCTCTCCAGATTTTCAGGCAAAATTCCTATACCGGTATCAGTAACCTCGACCTTTAAGTTGATTCCATAGCTGTGTTTACTCTGTGACAGTTTAAGAATTACAGCTCCCTCATCGGTATACTTAACCGCATTCGTCATAAGGTTGATCATTACCTGACGGATACGTATTTCATCACCATACAAGCCGCATGGAATATCTGAATCTGCACGCACAATAACCTCTATCTTTTTGTTCTGCTTGCGGGTCATTGTCATATTGATTACATCATTAAGAGTTGATGAAATGTTGAATTCGCTCTCAACAATTTCCATCATTCCGGATTCAATTTTAGAAAAGTCAAGAATATCATTGATAATCGACAACAGACTTCTTCCGGAGTTTTGTATATTAAGACAATTCTCCCTCGCATTGCCTGTAATCTGTGAGTCCCTGAGCACAAGTTCACACATACCTACAATAGCATTCATAGGCGTTCTGATTTCATGTGACATATTAGCAAGGAAATCACTTTTTGCTTTGTTTGCTCTGTCAGCATTCCCCAGTGCATCCGCGAGCTCAAGCTGACGTTTTTTTAGCTTGGATGCAATTATTGACATGATAATTCCGAATACTATTATCATCACAATTGCAATCGAGCCCTCTATAATAGCTGTATCAACATATGCCGGGTCTATTATTCTGGCCAATATACCTGGCATAACGCCTACTATACTCAGTGTAGTTATTACCCATGTGAAGCGACTGTTTTCGAATAAAACCGTGATAGCAATCGGGATAACGAAGATGATAAAAGTATCAGAAAAAACATAATGCGAATAACTGATATTTACGCCCATTACAATTAATGGAACAATAAGGAAATATTTAATCGCAACCGATGCCTCAGGCAATTTTTTTACAACTATTAAGCATATAATAAATGAAAAAATATTAATGCAGTTTGTAAGCACAAAATATCTCAGTAATTTACTTCCGAAATTATCTGCTGTATATCCCTGCGCACCGGTTTTAAGAAGCAATATATTATTTGCAAATTCCGTCAAAAAAAGAACGACCGCCATAATTATCTGAACGGTCATTATTGTCTTTTTCTTTTGGTTAAAATCAACCGTATCAAACAAAGTTTCCAAACTCATAAAAACACCCACCTCACAATATAATCATAATTTAAATTCACATTTAAGGCAAACCTGCATTTTATCTGTTTATCCCCAAAGAGCAGTATTCATCCCTTGTATGAAAACAGGCATTTTTGCTATAATAAATTCTATCAAAAAATTCAACCAAGGAGAACAAAATGGTTAAAGCAGAACTTGGAGAGTTGAAGAAACTTCTCACCCAGAAAAACTGTACAATCACCAGAATCTGCGGATGCTACGTAGACGGTGACAAAAATAAAAAAAGTGTATTTGCAAGATCCTTTCTTGCACTTCCCGATGAAGAAATGTTTAAGTATTTTGAAATTCTCAGAAAGGGACTTTCAGGTACTCCCGGCAAAACAGCCATCGACATGACATTCCCTCTCGACGCGTGCAAGGAAGACGGTCAGCAGGAATTTCTCTTAAGACTCCGCGACAGTAAGCTTAAGGATGATGCCTTACTCGATGAGTATTACAGCCGTATTATTTCTTCATACGAGTACGTAGGTAACTATCTTATTCTTGTTGTACACGATGCATATGATGTCCCCGGCAGAACCAACGACGGAATCGATATGGAGGACGCATCGGATGAAGTATACGAGTACATCTACACTGTAATCTGTCCCGTTAATCTCGCAGAGCCCGGTCTTTCTTTCGACCCTGTGACAAACGAATTCCACAACCGTAACCGTGACTGGGTAGTAGAACTCCCTCAGATCGGAATTCTCTTCCCCGCTTTCAACGACAGAAGCACCGATGTTAACAGCATCATGTACTATACCAAGGATTCTGAGAATCTTAATGATGCTCTTGTAGAGATGCTTTTAGGATGCGGCATTCCTCTCACTGCAGGTAACCAGAAGGAGACCTTCCAGACCCTCGTTCAGGAAACTCTCGGAGACGAATGTGAATTCGAAGCAGTTAAAAATCTTCATGAAAAAATGGGTGAACTCATTGAAGAACACAAGGAAGAGCTTCAGCCTCTCATCCTCGATAAGAAAGAAGTAAAAAATCTCTTCGCATCAAGCGGTGTCTCTAATGACAAGATGGAAGAATTCGATACTCACTATGAGAAGAACGCAGGCAATGATACTCCCCTCTTCGTAAGCAATGTATACAACACCAGATCCTTCGATGTTAAGACTCCCGATGTCACCATCAAGGTTAAGCCCGACCGCACCGACCTGATTCAGGACCGCACCATCGACGGCCGTCCCTGCCTTGTTGTAGCACTTAACGGCGACATAGAAGTCAACGGAATCGCAGTTCGTGCAGCCGGCAGCGACCATGATACAGAATAAGTTTTTATCAATGTCAAATTTCTAGGATAATACAAAAGAGTCATCAACTTATTTACAAGATTGATGGCTCTTTATATTTGTGTAATTTAATATAGACAAATAAAATTGCTGTTTTGCAAGCTTTTCTGCAAATATTTAACGCG
>DCIR01000032.1 GCA_002317155.1 Lachnospiraceae bacterium UBA1721 | reverse complement strand
TCACCACGAAGATGGCGAAGAGTGCTGCTGTGGCCATCACCATGATCATGAGCACCACCATGATGAGGATGAGCACGAGCACGAGCATCACCACCACCATCATCACCATCACGCTGATGAAGTGTTCACCAGCTGGGGAATCGAGTCTCCTAAGAAGTATACGCAGGAGAAGATTAGTGAGATTCTTACCGCGCTTGACAGCGGTGATTACGGATTTATTCTCAGAGCAAAGGGAATGGTTCCTGCAGAGGATGGAACATGGATTTATTATGATTATGTTCCTGAAGAGTCTGAGGTTCGCTCAGGAAAGGCTCAGGTTACCGGTAAGATTTGTGTAATCGGTTCTGACCTCAAGGAAGATAAGCTCAAGGAACTTTTTGCATAAATTATTATTGCGAGGATTACAATGAAGACCAAGTCGGTATATATGATTAATGGTTTCCTCGAAGCAGGAAAATCACAGTTCATTGCATTTACTATTGCACAGAATTATTTTCAGATTAAGGGAACCACTTTACTTATTGTCTGCGAGGAGGGTGAGACTGAATATTCACCTGAGCTTCTTGCTAAGACAAGAACTGTTATGGAAGTGATTGAGGATGAAGCAGATTTCAACACTACCAAGTTGGGACAGTTAGAGCGCAAGGTTAAGCCTGATCGTATTATCATTGAGTACAATGGAATGTGGAATTTTAAGAACTGCAAGCTACCTTGGAATTGGAGATGTGAGCAGCAGATTACCGTAATCAATGGTGAGACCTTCCCTATGTATTACGCTAATATGCGTTCGCTCTTTACAGAGATGGTAAGAGGTTCGGAGATGATTATCTTCAATCGTTGCGATAATGTTAGAGATGAGCTTCCGACATATCGTCGAAATGTTAAGGCTGTAAATACAAGTGCTGATGTAGTATTTGAAGATGCGAATGGTGAGATCGATGAAATCTTTGAGGAGGATCTTCCTTACGATCTTAGCCAGGAGGAAATCGTTCTCGATAACAATACTTACGGTATCTGGTATCTAGACTGCATGGAGCATGCTGAGCGTTACTTTGGTAAGAGACTTGTAATGCAGACCTTGGTTATGCATCCGGAGAAGTTCCCCAAGGGATACTTTATCCCCGGACGTATGGCAATGACCTGTTGTGCGGATGATATGGCCTTCCTGGGCTATGCTTGTGAGTATTCGGGAGCAGAAGAGCTTAAGGATAAGGAATGGATTGTACTTACTGCGACACTGACCAAAGAGTATTTTTCTGATTATAAGGGAGAAGGCCCTGTACTTCATGCTATTTCGGTAGAGAAGTCTAAGGAGCCTAAGGAACCTGTTATTAGTTTTGGTTAAGGATAGCGGTGATGAGTAACAGTAATAGAAAAATAAAAGCTGAGGATGTTGTGATTAAGGCAGACAGTAAAGCTGCTCAGGACAGTGCAAAGGCTGCAAAGAAGGAAAAGCTTTATAAGCTGATGCTTTGGCTGGGAGTTCTCTGTTCAATCGCATATGTGTGTCTTTTGATAGCCTTTGTGACCAAGGGACGTGGACTCGGACGAATCCATACCGGTAAAATGATAATGCTTGCTTCAGCCATTACCGGAGGCTTAGGGGCCGCAATGCTGACAGGTTGTACAATCATGAATAAGTCAAAGAAGATGCTTTCTATCGGTGTGGCATTGATTGGTGTGTTCTGTGTGGCTCTGTATGTCACATACAGTTTATTGCTTTCGGATTATTCCAAGGGAACCGATATGGCAGGGGCAGGAAGCACAGCAGCGACTATAATGGCGCTAAGCCTCGTAGCCGGAATATTATTGATGATAATATCTGCTATTCGCACTAAGGTTGAGGAAAAAATAGCACGTAAGAAAGCAAGAGAGTAGTAATCAATTAGAATAAAGAGTAGCTAAAAAAGCCCAGACTCGAATGAGTTTGGGCTTTTGGTGTTATATGAGATTAAGCTCTTTCGTTGTATTTTTCTTCACAGTATTTGCAACGGTAAGTCTCAGTTTCTTCATCAGCAAGGAAGAAGATATGGGGAAGTCCCTGCTCAATGGAAGTGATGCAGCGGGGATTATGGCAACGGATTACGTTCTTGACTGAACGGGGAAGAGAAAGAACCTTTTTCTCTACTATTGCACCGTTTTTAATCACATTGATTGTAATGTTGTGATCGATAAATGCGAGTACATTAAGATCCAGAGTATCGATGTCACATTCAACCTTGAGGATATCTTTTTTACCCATTACCTTACTGCGGGCATTTTTGATGATTGCTACAGTGCAATCCATTTTATCAAGTCCGAGATGCTCGTATATATCCATACTTTTTCCTGCTTTGATATGGTCTAATACAAAGCCTTCTTCAATCTGTCCTACGTTAAGCATTGTTTATCTCCTTAGTAATATTACTTCAGTATTTATTGTGTAAGCTTTGATTATTTACACAAGCTCCAAAAGGGTAAGGATGAGAGCCATACGAACATATACTCCGTATTGTGCCTGCTTGAAATATGCTGCACGGGGATCATCATCGACCTCTACTGAAATCTCGTTAACACGAGGGAGCGGATGAAGAACAAGCATGTTCTCCTTGGCAAGTTCCATTTTTTCAGGAGTGAGAATGTAGAAGTCCTTCAAACGGATGTAGTCTTCTTCGTTGAAGAAACGTTCCTTCTGTACTCTTGTCATATAGAGCATATCGAGATCGCCGATTACATCCTCGAGCTTGATTACCTCTTCATAGTAGATCTGCTTTTTATCGAGCATATCTGTTACATAGTCGGGAACGCGAAGCTCCGGAGGTGAGATAAATACAAATTTAATATTCTCGTAACGTACAAGTGCGTTAATGAGAGAGTGTACGGTACGACCAAATTTAAGGTCACCGCAAAGACCGATGGTAAAGCCATTAAGATCACCGTGAAGACTTCTGATTGTGAGAAGGTCTGTGAGTGTCTGAGTAGGATGCTGATGTCCACCGTCGCCTGCATTGATGACAGGAATAAGTGATCTGGAAGCGGCTACCATTGGAGCACCTTCCTTAGGATGACGCATCGCACAAATATCGGCATATGCAGATATTACACGGATTGTGTCTGATACGCTTTCTCCCTTGGCTGCAGAAGAAGAATTGGCATCGGAGAAACCGATAACCTTTCCGCCGAGTCTTGTCATTGCTGATTCAAATGAAAGGCGGGTTCTTGTGCTGGGCTCATAAAAGCAGGTGGCAAGAATCTTACCTTCGCACTTATGTGCATATTTGTCGGGATTTGCTTCAATGTCATTAGCAAGGTCAAAGAGCTGACCTAACTCTTCGGTAGTAAAGTCTAGTGGACTCATTAGATGTCGCATAACTGTGCCTCATTTCATATTTATTTCTGTTGGGAGAGTTTTCAGATTGAAAAGTCTCCATAAAACAGCCGGGAGTGAATCCCGGCTGTGAATTAACGATAAGATAAAATTTCTGATACTTCTTTACGACGGGGAGCAACGGGTGTTTCTGCAGGGTATCCAACGGGGATAAGAGCTATAAGCTCCTGACCTTCGGGAACACCGATCACTTCTGCTGCATTATCATCATAAAGACCAAGGATAACAGTGCCAAGACCGGCCTCGTGGGCTGCGAGACAAAAACTCTGAGTAGCGATACCGGTATCGAACATCTGCCAAGATGCTCCTTTGGAAGTAGAGAAAGAACCGTCCTTCTCAAAACCACTTCTCTTGGTGACTGCACATATAGCAATTACTACAGGGGCATTGTTGATGATGTCGCCATTCTTAGCCCAACAAGTGGTGCAAGCAGCGAGAGCAGCTTTGGCATCTCCTTCAAGAGCGATATATCTGGTAACCTGTGTGTTCTTCCAACTGGGTGACATTGATGCTGTAGCAACCAGCTGCTCAATTAATTCATGAGAGACAGGCTTATCGGTGAATTGACGGATACTTCTGCGTCCGGTGATACCTTCTGTTACGTTCATGGCGACCTCCTGTAGTGTAAAAATTGATTATGTCGATATAAAACAAGTGGTTATAAACAAGACATTTTTAACCTAATACATTCTATCATTTATGGGGAAGGATTTCAACGAATATGAGAGCGGATTTGCATGAAAGTTTTAAGCAAAATACACAATAATTTTTCTGATATTATAAATAAACTGTTTGTTTTACATATGAATTGATTTATGGTAAAATATCATATGTATCAAATAGTAATAATATGCTGTTAAGTACAAATATGTTCTTCAATAAATAATAAAGGGGAATACGTAGTATGGCTATTGATGTTAATAATCAGGAGATAGAGCTTGAGGCTCAGGACAATTGGACAAAGGTATCAGATAGCATTAAGAAATGCGAAGCACTGGTAGGTATTATTCAGGATAAGACTAAGAGCTTGAACAGTATTCAGGGTAGACAGAACATTCTTGCTCTTAATGCCAGCATTGAAGCTGCAAGAGCAGGAGATGCAGGAAGAGGATTCGCCGTAGTTGCTAAGGAGGTAGGTGCTCTTTCACAGCAGTCAAAGGGACTGAACGAGGAAATCTCAAAGACTTTGATTGAAATCTCTAAAGCTATGCTCGAAATTACTGAGGCAGTTAATGCTATGTCTTCAGCAGAAAACGAATAATTAAGGATTCAAAATGAGCTGCATCGGAGATTCCGGTGCAGTATTTTTTTATCACACTATGAAAGCACTTAAGATAATTTTTTATGTTATAGCGGGAATGATATTGTCAGTATGCGCATTTGTATTGGTATGCGCTATGAACCCGCCTCTATCTCAGAAGGTTTCCGGATTTTTATATGGTGATGATAATCATCCGGGCGTGACGAAGATGTTGTCAGCCGAATGGCTTAAGGAGCATTTCAAGCTTCCTTTTAGTTTTATAAAGGAGATTGATTTGCCTGAGATACCCGGTAATGCAGATGAACTTCCGGAGTTTTCTATTTCTACTCTCCCGGATGGCGTTGGTATACTTACCGGTTACCGCCCTGTTGAGAGTGTTGAGGTTCAGGTATCTGATGATGATGCAAAAGAATTAAGAGACGAGATTGGTACCGGAAATACCGGCGAAGCTCTTGATTTTGATGCCGTTCTCTATCCGTATTATGAAATGCTTACTGACGCTGAGCGGGATATATACAAACAGATTTACGCTAACGCATCAGAAGTGAAAAGTTCATTTGCACCGGTGAGCAGTATTACAACCACGGAGCTTAAGAGAGCATACGAGGCTGTTGTAAACGATCATCCTGAACTGTTCTATTTAGAGACTTCTTATGCAGTTAAATATGATAAGTCAGGCAAGGTCGTCGAACTGACATTATCGTATTATACGATAGTAAATGATTTGACTGCGGCCAAGGACAAGTTCAATTCTGCAGCTAATTCAATTATTGCAGGGGCACAGAATCTGGAAACGGATTATGAGAAGGAAAAGTACGTACACGATGCGCTTGTGGCATCTGTGATGTATGATGATACCGCTGCTATGGGACAAAGCGCATACAGCGCGCTGGTAAACGGTAAAACCGTATGCGCCGGATATGCGAGAGCTAATCAGTATATACTTCAAAAGCTGGGAATTCCATGCTACTACTGTACAGGTTATTCGGGACAAAATCATGCCTGGAATATAGTAAAGCTTGGAGACGGATATTATAACGAGGACATTACCTGGGATGATACTGTTCCGACGACATATAATTACTTTAACTGTACTGACTCGGATTTTTCATCATCTCATGTAAGAACAGGAATGTCTGTAAACCTGCCTAAATGTGATTCATATATCTACAGAGGGCTTGAGAGCGGGGCTGTGGCAGAGGTTACAATACCGGAGGGTACTACCGTGGATGGAGAGGTGGTTCATCCCAAGCCGCTTAGATATGACGAGGTATATGGAAATAACAGTAACTCAGGATCGGGCAGTTCATCGGGATCTTCCGGTGGCAGTAGCTCGAATAGCTCAACGGGCAGTAGCGGTTCTTCCGGAACTACGGGTTCTAACGGAACTACTAATCCTGAAGATGCTGAGGCAATTCACCAATATCAGCTTGAGAAGCTTGCTGAGCTTGGACTTAAGGAATCTGACGCATCTTGGAATATGGATGAGTATTACACTAAGTGTAAGAATGATCTGATAGCGGCAGGAACCGGAGATAAACATTTTTATGTTATTATTCCCGAATCATTGTACGATTCAGTAGAGAGAGCATACTCAACAGATGAATACAAGACCGGATATGCAGATGCGGCACTTGAAAGTCTTGGAATGAATAAAATATCGATTCAGATTCAGGTACAGAGGTTGGGGAATGGATTCTATAAGCTGTATCACAATGTATATACCTGGAAAGAATAGGGTATAGAGAATAGGATTTTATAATCAATAATAAATATTAAATATTAAATATAAATAATAAACCCTTCGATTGGCGGAGATATGTGTGTCCAAAATATATGGATTATATCAGACCGCAGTCGAAGGGCTTTTTATTTAGTGTTATAGGATAAAATGTGTTGCTGGTGCTTTTGTTGCTTATACTTTATATTTTTGATACCTATAATATTTTAATACTTCTTCCAGCAACCGAGCTTAAATATAATCAGCATAGGGAACAGCTCAAGGCGTCCGGCAAGCATATCAAACATAAATACTATTTTAGAAAAGATACTGAAATCGGCAAAGTTACAGGTAGGACCTACACCGCCAAGACCGGGACCGATATTATTGAGCATTGCCACGACTCCGGTAAAGTTGGTGGTGAAATCGAAGTTATCGATTGATACCAGCAGTGTCGAGAACAGCATAATGAAAAAGTAAGAAGCAAGATATACATTAGTGGCTCTTACAGTTTCGTGTGTAACTGATTTGCCATCCAGCTGAATCTTCTTGATTTCATTGGGATGAATCATTGAAGAAAGCTCTTTGCGGATGGTCTTAAACATTATCAGAAGGCGGGAGATTTTCATACCTCCGCCGGTACTTCCTGAGCAGGCACCGCAGAACATAAGCAGTACCAGTATTGTCTTGGAAAGTGACGGCCACAAATCAAAATCTGTGGTAGAAAAACCGGTGGTGGTGATAATCGAGCCAACCTGGAATGCTGCGTGGCGGATGGAATCACCTGTGGTAGCATACATGCTTCTGATGTTTAACGCGATAACAGCGGTACTTATAAGTATGATGGCGAGATAGCATTTAACTTCCTCGATTGAAAATGCATCGCGGAACTGTCTGCGAATCAGGCAGAAGTAAAGCGTGTAGTTGATACCGCTTAGTATCATAAATATCGTTATGGCCCACTGAAGAGCGGGAGAGTAACTGGTAATGCTTGTATTGAGTATTCCGAAACCACCGGTGCCGACTGTACCGAATATGGTGGTAGCCGCATCGAAGGCACTCATTCCGAGTATTTTATACACAATAAATCCGATGACGGTTAGAGCAATGTATATTCCGTAGAGATATTTTGCAGTGTTCTGTGCTTTGGGAACCAGCTTATTAACAGAAGGACCGGTGCTTTCCGCTCTCATCAGATTCATGGAGTAGCCGCCTAATAGAGGGAAAATCGCCATGATGAAGACGAATACACCCATACCGCCGATCCAGTGAGTGAAGCTACGCCAAAACAGACAGGTGTGGCTTAACGCCTCTACATCATTGAGAATACTGCCTCCGGTTGTGGTAAAGCCGGATATGGTTTCAAACAGTGCGTCAATATAGTGAGGAATCTCTCCGCTTAAGGTAAATGGAACAGCACCGATGAGACTTAAGACAATCCAGCCGATTGCCACGGATGCAGCACCTTCACGGGAATAAAGCTCTCGTTTGACGGTTCGTTTTTTTGCAATTATTTTTGTAATCAGCCTGAGTATAGAACCAAATATAAAACTGCCTACAGCGACGATGGCGAAGGCTCCGACTGCGGACCATTCCTTGTAAAAGAGTCCGACGATTGCCGGTATCAGCATAAAAGCCGATTCCAGCCATGCCAGCCAGCTGATTACTATCAGTACTATGTAAAAGTTCATGCTTATGAGCTCCTAATACGCGTAACGGTTAAAACAATTGAGCAGTTGAATTAAGCGAGTATATCTGTGATATCACTCATACCCTGATGTTTCATAACTACTACGACGTAATCACCTGTCTTGATGACATCCTGACCTGTAGGGAAAATAAGCTGATCCCCGCGGAGGATTGAACAGATGTTGATGTCAGGCTTAAGGTTCATCTCTAAAATAGGTGTGTCGGTTACCGCTGAATTGTTCTTGATGTAGAACTCAAGAGCTTCAGCTTTTCCGTCCTCAAGTCTGTAGAGGTTTTCAACGTTGCTTCCGATAGAAGCGTCGTTCATTGATCTTACGTATTTGAGAATAACGTCGGCAGAGAGGAGACGAGGGAAAGTGGTTGTATCCACTTTTAAGTCTCCGAGCACCGAATTAAAATTAATTCTGTTAATCTTACTTACTGCTTTTGCATGGCTTAGGCGTTTTGCCAAAAGAGCGAGCAGAATATTTTCCTCGTCAAGACCGGTAAGTGCTGCAAAACCGTCAGCATTGTCGAGTCCTTCCTGGAGAAGCAGTTTTTCATCTGTGCCGTCGCCGTGAATGATAGTGGCCTCAGGATATTTCTCTGCAAGGTCTACACATACTTCTTCATCGATCTCTATAATCTTGGTATTGATTTTCGAATCGATGAGTCTCTTGGCAAGGTAATAGCTTACTGTTCCGCCGCCGACAATCATGACATTCTTCGTCTTACCCATAGACAGATTGGCCTTCTTAAAGAAATAAGAAGCCATTGAATGCTTGGATGCAACTGTGGCAATGTCACCTTCCTGGAATACAAAGTTACCACGGGGAATGATTACCTCTTCACCTCTGGTAACAAGCGGAATCAGGACAGGGAAACCGATGACAGATTTAAGCTTCATAAGCTCGAGTCCGTTAAGGCGACAATCAGCTGTAACTCTAAAGTGAATGAACTCCAGCTTACCCTTAGAGAAGGTATCGATTTTAACTGCCTGAGGGAACTCGAATATACGTGAAATCTCGTCAGCGCAGATAAGCTCGGGGTTAATGATCAGATCAATACCAAGCTTATCGCGAAGGAATGCGATCTCCGAATTGAATATAGGGTTACGTACTCTGGCGATAGTCTTGCAGTTACCTGCCTGCTTTGCGATACAGCAGCAGAGGAGATTCTGCTCATCTGAACCGGTTACCGCAATCATAAGGTCGGTGTTTTTGATTCCGGCCTCCTTGAGGGTATCGTGACTGATGCCGTTACCCACAAAGCCCTGAGCATCGAACTCGTCAACGAAGGTACGTACCTTTTCTGCATTTAAGTCTATTACACTGATGTTGTGGTCTTTTCCGCCGAGCTGTTCAACCAATGAATAGCCGACCTTACCGCAACCGACAATGATTATGTTCATGACTAATCCTCAATAATATAAAAAATCCAATTTTGGACAAAACGAATAACACCTTCTCAGGCGCGCTACTATTATAACACACATAAACTGATAAAAAAATTAACAGTTTATGACAATTATATGCGGTATTTGTGAATGATTCTTCCGAGTCTCTTGCCAAAAGGTTTTTCTAATAGAAGAAGGAAGACTACATTGGATGCTGCGTAGAGAATGGTGTAGGGAACGGCACTGATGATTGCGGCGATATAACCTTCGCCGCTTAGACCATTGTTGGCCCAAAGCATTGTCCAGATATCCATGAAAAATGAATAGAAAATTCCTGCAATAATTGCATATATGATAAGTAGGAAGCGCCTTTTCTTAAGCTGTGTGGCCAGTATTGCGGCAGTCGCGCCAATCGCTCCGAATGCAACCATCTGAAAAGGGGTCCAGGGGCCCTGGCCAAAGTAGAAATTGGACAGAAAGGCAGTGAGTGCTCCGCACATAAATCCGGCTTCGAAACCGAGATACATACCGGTCAAAACAATAATTGCAGCCATCGGCTTGAATGCGGGAACGGCAGCAAAAATGAACCTGCTCACGATAGAGAGCGCGGTCATTACGGCGATGAGTACAATTCGTCTTACATTGGTCTTGCGTTTGTCCAGACGAGCAAGAACGAGTATCAGTGCACCGAGGGCTATTAATATTGAGATTGCGTAATATAGCCTCATTTTTGGTCCTTTGAATAATATTTGAACAGTATAAAATATAATTAGTAGCAATGTCGCTAATGTTATTTAAGCAGCTGCGATTCGAGGTATATACCTTCTGTGATGCCTACGGTCATAGCACGGGCTGAAGTGGTGTAGAGCTTGTTATCTGTGAAAAATTCTTCACAGCTCTTAAATCCTGTGAGACGGCCCATGGAAAGAATCGCGCATTTGTCAGCGCATTCCGCGGCAAAATCCATATCATGGCAGGCCATGATGATTGTGGTGCCGGATTCTTTAAGAGTGTTGATTGCTACGGTCATTTTTCTTCGACTGATATTGTCGGTACCCTTGGTGGGTTCATCTAAGAGAAGGAGCTGCGGCGAGAGTGCAGTTACCTTGGCCAGACCTACGAGCTGTTTTTCTCCGCCACTTAAATCAAAGGGACTCTTGGCATAATCTATGTGTTTGATATACTCCGGATAATTTTCGGGACTAAGGCCGACAAGTAAAAGTTCTTTTTCGACAGTGTCGGCGATAAACATATTGTCTGTATCCTGCGGCATATAAGCTGTTTTTATGTGGCTAATCCTGGGATTGATTTGTCCGAGCTGTGCTTTGATGTTGCCAGTAAGAAGCTTTAGCAGGGTTGATTTTCCCGAAGCATTACAGCCTAATATCGCGTACGAGCATCCTTTGTCAAACGTGGCGCTTAAGTCACTTAAAATATCACTGCCGGATGAGGTATACCTAAAGGATATATTCTTTAGCTTGACGAGCGGTTCATTGCCGGGAGCTGGTTTTGAAGCGGTATCGTATGCGGATATAATATTATCTTTTATGAGTCGGCGTCCGCTGTTAATATCAAGCGGAAGATTCTTGGCACCGATTGATATTCCGTAACGGGTAGCAAGCGGTAAATCCGCACATATTTTTGATGAGCTGCATGATGAGGCATCTGTCAAGCTATCTGACTGTTTATTTGATATACCATCTGATATTTTATTTGAAGCAATGGTATTCAATGCATTTTCCACGGTATCGCAGCAGACTAGCGCGCCATTATCCATAACCATTAACATGTCGGATACAGGGAGTATTCCGTCCAGATTGTGCTCGGCAATGATTACGGTAAGTCCGAGAGCAGTCTGGAGTTTTTTAATAGTAGAGATATAATGCTCGGCTGACTCGGGATCCAGCTGTGATGTGGGTTCATCAAGCAGTAAAAGTCTGGGATACATCGCTAGAACACCGGCGAGGCTGAGGAGCTGTTTTTGTCCGCCTGAAAGGGTGGCTGTATCGTGACGACTGATGTTCTCCAATCTGAAGAAAGCCAGGGCTTCTGCGAGTCGCGTTTCCATTTCGCTTTGAGCCATGCCAAGATTTTCCAGACCAAAAGCAATCTCATGCCAGACCTTATCTGTGACTATCTGATCTTCCGGATTTTGAAAAAGAAGTCCTATGGAAGAAGCACGAACGGCAGAATCTATTTCATTTATATCTGTACCGTCAAAAACAATCTGACCGGTTAGTGTGCCGGAAGTTATTATGTCT
The DNA here is from genome assembly GCA_002317155.1 of Lachnospiraceae bacterium UBA1721. Taxonomy (GTDB): domain Bacteria; phylum Bacillota; class Clostridia; order Lachnospirales; family Lachnospiraceae; genus AC2028. The sequence continues at coordinate 3,054 of DCIR01000032.1, read as the reverse complement.
CCCTTTATTAGCTTAAGAAGCGTAGACTTGCCTGAGCCTGTTGAGCCGCATAGAGTCACAAAGGAACCCTCGGGAATCGAGAAACTTATACTGTTTATTCCGCTTTTTCCTTTTGAAGAAAGCCCTGTACGGCTGTCGTATTCGTCATAGTAAAAGCTTAGATTTTTGACTTCCAGAATATTATTCATAAATATCACACGTTTTCAAATTAGTAATCAGATGTGTTGGTGTTAAAGTATATTTTGTTGATGCAATTATATATCTTTCAGGGCTTTTTGGGTGCTGTAGTTGTACGACATATCAGTCTGTATATTATATCTCTGACAGTAGGCGTGACAGAGACTATTCCAAACAGCAAGAATGCTACGATGCTTTTGACTGAAAAGGTCGGAAGAATCAGGCTGGGGTAAAATACAGTGCTGAATGCTCCTGTTATGATTGCATAAATGATATAGCCTGATGCAACAGCGGTTATACAGCATATGAGGGCGTCTGAAAGCTTAAAGGTAAACAGCTTATATGCTTTTCTTTTGGCAACGCCGTATCCGCGGGCGGTCATTGAATCGGAGGTGGTCATGGAATGCTCCAGCAGCCATGTTAGAAATCCACCGAATATCTTAAACTCGGCTTGTATTTTTTCAAAAAATGTACCTTCTCCGAATATCCCCAGAAGCTTTTGGGTGTTGCGATAAGTGCCGATATGTTCACGATAGAGCGGAACCAGTCTCAGTACCATCGAAATAATAATGGCTGTCTTGGGAGAAAAAGTACCAAACAGATACATTATTTTGTCGCTGGTATAAAAGTGAGTAAATATGCGACACCAAATCAGTACACCGATAACCATCAGCGCCGAATTCATTCCGTAGGCAAGTGCTTCGAGCGTTACGCGTTTACCGTTTAGATAAAAAAGGATTGTGTCGCCGTCATGATAAAAAAGCGGATTGAAGCAGGATATTAACACAAATAACAGAAGATATCCTGGTATGCTTTTTAACACATTACTAAGTGGAAGAGTATTAAACAGCATTATCAAGCCGATTATAATCGAAAGGATATAAAAATAAGGATTGCCGGTAAAAGCCGGAAGAATAATTGTAAATAAAAAGAAGATAAGCATTGAGAGAGGATGAAGACGTTCAGTCATTTTTCAAATCCTCCCCTATGTTGGTAGTGTATAGCCATTCAACACTGTCGCCTTCTTTAAGTACATAGTATCCGCATCCGACAGAAGGAAACTCACCGTTTACCCGATACATCCATCCTGACAAATCGCCGTGATCAAATTCATATAGTGAATCGATGGCTTTAATATAAGCCGTGCCGTATACAGAGTTGCTTTCATAATCAAGCTGGATATCATTTAGGCGACATATCTCAGTCAGAACATCGAAGGCAGTGACGCCTTCAGTGACATATAAGGTCTGTGCAGTATAAATATCTGCCAGGTCGCCTGCCCTTACTGTGCCACAGTTTATTGAATAGGTAATACTGATGATGCCTTCTCCGGGTTTGGCAGAGATGACTGAACTGGGAGCAGAGAGGTATTCTTCTCTGGTACTGATATTAATAGAAAAAATAGCTATTGATGCAACGGCTGCTATTATTACAGAAGAGATAATCTGCATCAGATAGCGCTTACGATTTTTTTTACGAATATAAACTATTGTAAAAATAATAATTGCAAGGACTAACAGTGAAGCAGTAACGATATAAAGAATTGTTTTTGTGCTAAATGAAGCAGAAGTAGCGCTATTGGTTGAAGAGATATCCGATGAATAAACATCTGATGAAGAGGCACCCTGAGTGGTCGATTCTGAATTAATGGTTGCTTCAGAATCAGTAGATGTCATATTTGATGATGCGGTTATGTTGTAGGTGCGGCATATAGCACAGAGTGCCTCAAATGCCTGGGCGCTTGCCATATCGTTGGTGACAAGAGGCGAAGCTGTATGTGAAAAACTTCCGTCGGGCATTCTGTAGATTAAAAGTCCGTCCAGAAGAGAATTGTCATTATTAATAAATGTAGAGTAATCAAGAGATAAATCTGATGCTGCCAGAATAACCTGCGCAGTACTCTCGGAACAAGCGTTGCCGTAGCTTGAATAGTCGCCGGTAGCAAGCTGAGCATCAATTAGAAATGCTATAGCGTTGTCAATACATGAAAGAATATCTGATTTTTCTGCGTCTGACAGTTCGTAATCTGAACTGTCTCTATATATGCCTGAAAGAGCGCGCAATGCCATCGCGGTCACATCGACGTCACCGGCATCACCGTTAAGAGAAAATCCGCCATCAGCTGACTGCATATCGATTAGAGTCAGGATTATATCCTCTCGGGTAAAATCGCAGCTGTATTCGACAGAGTAGTCATTACATGTTTCGAGAAGATTAAGACCATATATATAGGTCATGATACCTTTGGTACCGATTGTGTTAAAGAAGACTTCGTTAACGACTTCAGGGGCTACCAGCTCATCCAAAGAAAATGTCTCGTTGTTAATCTGTGAGCGACAGATTATTAGGGTAATAACTGCTTTTTGCAAAGAAGTAGGAAAGGTTCCGTTTTCGGACATGACAGAATCATCCAGAGCCTGAGAAAGAGCCTGAGTGTATAGGGTAAAATCGCATGAAAGTCCGGGATTATTGATGATAGCCTGAACATAGCTTTGTACATTTCCGCTCAAGGCATTTTCGCAAAAATAGTTATCTGCAAGAGACTGAAGGTCGTTTTCACCGGCTGATGCGATATTTCGGTTAAGAATGTCGTTGGCATAGCCGGCCGCTGTAGAGTAATCATAAGAATATGATGAATTATAGGAATTAACGGCATCATCAGCGTCAGGTAAATCGTTCTTATATTCAGAAGACTCTGTGGAAGAGACCTCCTCCGCATGAGAAATATGTGAAGGTAAGAGCATAGAAAAAGAGACCAATCCGGTAAAAAGGCAAACAACAGTCCAAACCGCAATAATAATTGCGGCAAGAGATCGTTTTTGCATTGATTTAGCCGAAATGGTCTCTGTTATTTTCATAAAAGCCTCATTGTGAAAT
>DCIR01000067.1 GCA_002317155.1 Lachnospiraceae bacterium UBA1721 | reverse complement strand
CTGTTATCGAAGCTAACCAGGGTGACGAGGCAGTAGTTGCTGCAGACGCTAATGTTGCTGAAGTAGAAGCTACCGATATCGAAGAGGTTGCTACTGAGGAGTAATTCTTTGGCAGATAATTGAGATTGTTAATCAATGATCTCATAATTCTTATATGAAAAGCTAATAGGGGAGCGAATAACTCCCCTATTTTTGAGATTTAGAACCTTGATTTATAAATAGGGCAGAGATTATTTTGCCCACCTATTTTTTCGAAAAGGAGAACAAAAAAATGGCAGCTATTACTGCATCTATGGTAAAGGAACTGCGCGAGGCTACCGGCGCAGGAATGATGGAGTGCAAGAAGGCACTTACTGAGACTGATGGTAATTTTGACGCAGCTGTAGAAGTTCTGAAGAAGAGCGGTGCAGCTAAGATGGAGAAGAAGGCTTCAAGAATCGCAGCAGAGGGTATCTGCCGTGTTGCTGTTGACGGAAACAAGGCTGTAGTTGTAGAAGTTAACTCTGAGACCGACTTCGTAGCTAAGAATGAAGTATTCCAGGAGTTCGTACAGGATATCGCTAACACCGCACTTGCATCAGGCAAGGAAGGTGGTAAGGATGGCGAGGATGTACAGGCTCTCCTTGATGGCGGACTTACCGAGGTATTCGCTGAGAAGACTCTTAAGATCGGTGAGAAGCTTTCTTTCAGAAGATTTATGGTTGTTTCAGCAGACAGCGTTGCTACCTACATCCATGGTGGCGGAAGAATCGGTGTTCTTGTAGCAGCAGATGGCGCTCAGGGTGACAAGATTCAGGAAGCTCTTTCAAATGTAGCTATGCAGATCGCAGCTATGAATCCTCAGTATATCTCAAGAGATGATATCTCAGAGGACGAGCTTGCTAAGATTAGAGAAATCACCATTGACAGCTCACTCAATGCTCCTGATACTCTTCCTAAGCCTATTATGCAGAGACTTATCGACAAGGCTATTGCTGATAAGGTATGGAGCGATGCAGATATCGCTATCTATGAAGAGAAGAAGGCTGATAAGAGCTTTAACATGAACTTCCTTTTCAACTTCCTTTCAGATGCTGCAAAGGCTGGTCTTGCAGGTCTTGCAATGGATGACAAGGCTAACATCGTTGCAGATAAGATTTTCGCAGGTCTTGCTGAGGGTCGTGTAACCAAGCAGATGAAGGAAATCTGCCTCCTCGATCAGACTTATGTAAGAGCAGAGGATGGAAAGCAGACTGTAGCAGCTTACCTTAAGAGCGTTGATGCTAATCTTGTTATCAAGAAGGCAGTTCGTTTCGAGGTTGGTGAAGGTATGCAGAAGAAGAGCGAGAACTTCGCAGAGGAAGTTGCAGCTCAGCTCGGCTAATTCTTAACGAATTAATATTAGTTATTTAGAGCCATTCGAGTAATCGGATGGCTCTTTTGGTATAGTTTTTGTTCGGAGATTTTGTTGTGGGAAGTACAAATTCTGAGAGTAGTGACAGCATTGATGAGTATATAGATATAGAGATAAGCTCAATTCATTGTGAAGAAACTACGGATAAAGAAGTGCATAAAGAAATAGTGCATAAAGAAATAGTTCATGAAGAAATTCATGAAGATGCTCATGAAGCTAAAATGCATGATCAAAAAGAGAATAATGAACAAAATGCTTCGAGAAAAGCAAGCTTTTTTAGCAGCCTATCCGGAGTGCCTGTTCGTATTGCGGTATTTCTCATATTGATTGTATATGAGGAGTTCTTGTTTCATTTCCTTTCGATAGGTAATGATGTTAAGTATTTGCCGGTTAAGCTCATTATGTGCGTTCCGACAGCAATCATTCTTTCACTTGTTACTATGTTTTTGCCTAAAATAGGAACTAAGATTGTTGAAGGAATTATATATGGCGCATTACTGTTTTATTATGGCTTAAATCAGATGTACTATTCGGCGTTTAAGGTGTTTTTTTCAGTAAAGCTGATTGATTCGTCCAATGCCAAGATTACTCAGTATTATCGTGAAATATGGAACAATATAAAACAAAATGCATGGCAGCTTACGCTTATTGTATTGCTTCCGATAGTGGTATATGTATTACTTCGTGTATTTAAGAGAATCACCTATAAGAGAGTTCATATAAAACTGTGCTTCGTTCCGCTGGTTGCGCTTTTGTTATTTATTGGTGCAGAGGTTGGAGTGGTTTTTTCATATGGTAAGGAGTCGTTTTCTCCCTATGAATTGATTACTGGAGAAAATATAAGTGATTTTTCATTCCCAAGACTCGGCGTTTTGGCATCTGCTGAAATTGAGATAAAGAACATTATTCATCCTAAAGTAGAGGAAGAGGAAGAGTTCGAGGTATGGCACTACGATCCTGCGGCACATAATGCGGCGACATCACAGAGTGGTACCGCTACGTCAGATGTATCGGGGAATGCTGGTGGCGACGCTGCAAACGGAAATAATGATAATTCTCAGGCTGGCGATGTGGGCAACTCAGGAAGTGCAGATGGAATCAATGGTACGGATGAAGATGCGATAGATGAGACTGCTCAGAGAGTAATTGATACATCGCCAAATATGCTTGATATAGATTTTGTGGCGCTGGCAGATGCTGAGACTAACAGTGAAATCGCCGGTATTCACAGGTATTTTGCCTCGGTGGAGCCGTCATACAAAAATGAATATACAGGAATGTTTGAAGGATATAATTTGATTTTCCTGACATGTGAAGCTTTTTGTCCTCTTGCGGTGGATGAGGAACTTACGCCTACGTTGTATAAGCTCGTTAACGAAGGATTTGTGTTCAATAATTTCTATAATCCGAAAACAGGTGGTTCTACTTCTGATGGAGAGTTTGTATGCTCTACGAGCCTGATGCCTACAAACGGGGGAGCTACTAATTTTAGAATTGCGGGCCAAAACTCGATGCCGTTTGCACTTGGTAATTTGTTTAATATGACCTATGGAATTACCAGTCGTGCATATCATGATAATGATTACACTTATTATGACAGAGATAAAACGTATCCGGGAATGGGCTATTATTACACCGGAGTGGGTAACGGATTACAGATTACAAGAAGCTGGCCGGAGTCAGATCTGGAGATGATGCAGGCGTCTATTCCTGAGTTCATTGATGATGACATTTTTCATGTTTACTATATGACGGTCAGTGGCCATATGAACTATAATTTCGGCGGAAATGCTATGTCTATGAAGCATCGTGAGGAAGTGGCTGATTTGCCTTATTCGGATGCTTGTAAGGCGTATATTGCATGTCAGATGGAACTGGACAGAGCGCTTGAGTATCTGATAGATCAATTAGAAGAAAAAGGCATCGCTGACAGAACAGTTATATGTTTTACAGGAGATCATTGGCCTTATGGACTGACAAATGAAGAGTATTCTGAAATCCTTGGACATGAAGTTGATCCGTATTTTGAACTTTACAAGAGTAATCTTGTGTTGTGGTCAGGTTCAATCAAGGAGCCTATTGTTGTTGATAAGTATTGCTGCAGCATGGATATACTCCCGACACTTTTGAATCTGTTTGGCTTTTCATATGATTCAAGGCTTCTGATGGGAAGAGATATTTTGTCAGACACAGAAGGTGTTGCATTATTTATCAATAAAAGTTTTATTACAGATAAGGTCATGTTCAATTCACAGACCGGACAGACTGTATATCTTACTGATGAGGAGTTGCCTGACGATTATGTATCCAATTACAAGGATTTGTTGAGTAATAGATGGAAATACTCACAAAAAATAATGGATACGGATTATTATCAGTATATATGTGATGCTTTGGGTATTGAGATACCGATTGTTGAGCAGAATTATTGGTAAAGGAGCTGTTATGAAGAAAAATGTAATTTTTGATATAGATGGTACACTTTGGAATTCTACTGGGGTTGTTGCAAAAGGATGGCAACAGGCAGTAGATGAACTGGGATATTCTAAGGCAAAAATAGAGGCTGAGAATCTCAAAAAAGAATTTGGACTCCCGATGAATATAATAGCTGATCATATTTTTTATGATGTTGAAGAGCAGAGTAAAAAAGATGAGCTCCTGGAGCTGTGCTGCAAGTATGAGCATGAATGTCTCGAAGCTAATGAGGAGGATATCTCATTTGAGGGCATTGTGGACACCATTAAGGAGTTGTCTAGAGAATACAGGTTATTTATTGTCAGCAATTGCCAGAAGGGCTATATCGAGCTTGTAACGGCCAAGCTTGGCATAGGAGAATATATAGAGGATTATCTTTGCTTCGGTGATACCGGACTCAGTAAAGGTGAGACAATGAGTATTCTCATGGAGAAGAACGGTCTTGATGCAGATGAGACCGTATACGTAGGTGATACTGCAGGAGACAAAAAGGCTACAGCTGATGCCGGAGCAACATTTGTATATGCTGATTATGGCTTTGGCGAGCTTGAAGACGAAAAACACGTGGTATATAGTCCGTCAGATATACCGGAAGTGATCAAGGGCCTGGATAAATAACAGGTAAATCATTTAATTAATATATTGTATAAATAACAGGAAAATCATTTAATTAACGGATTGGATAAATGACAGGTAAACTGTTTGCTTAATGATTAAGGAAAAACAATGAGGATAGGTGCAATATTTACCGGTGGGACAATCGGTAGCTGTATCGATGCAGAAGGATATATATCTGTAAAATCAGATTACAAACTGATAGAGATGTATTATGACAAATATGATTCCGCTCATAATACGGAATTCGTCACAGTTCAGCCATATTCCATATTGAGTGAAAATTTGGATTTCGATAAGGTATCCAGTCTTGCTGAATGTGTTGATACGATGGCCGATGACGGAACAGTAGATGGCATACTGATAATGCATGGCACAGATACACTACAATATTCAGCAGGATTTTTGCACTTTATGTTAAAGAATAAGAATGTACCGGTTGTGCTTGTATCAAGTGCTTATGTTCTTGATGATCCAAGGGCAAATGGACTGGATAACTTTAAGCTGGCACTGGATTTTATCGAGCAGTATTCGGCGCCAGGAGTCTTTGTAAGCTATATGAATTCGGATGGAAGAAAAATGATTCATAGGGCTTATAGGATTCTTGCACATGATACTTTTTCATCAGATGTATTCAGTGTGAATAACGAATGCTATGCGGAATTGACAGAGGGGTGCTGGAGATTAGCAGATAGCGACCGAAGGTTATCTGACAGTGAGAAGAAGTTGTCAGGTTGTGGTGGGGGATTATCTGACGGTAGTAGGATGGTTTCAGATAAGAAGGATAGTGCATGTACTGTAAATCGTAACTATTTGATACAGAAAAAAGTCCTGTTTGTGCATATATATCCCGGAATGACATCGTCGATGATTACAGATGATTATGATGCGATTCTTTTGGAAAGTTATCATTCGGGAACGGGGCCTGTAGACGGAGTATTGGCAGATATTGCAAAGAAGGCAAGAGATATCGGAATATCGGTGTATATGGTTGGTAACAGTGCATATACCACGCAGTATGAAACTGTGAAGGTATATGAGAAGCTTGGCATTGTTTTGCTTAAAGATTGGGCGCCGATAGCAGCGTATTGTAAGCTTTGTTTGGGAGAGATAGAAGCGTTATAGATAAGTTTGAAATAAAAAGATAAGTCCCTTTTTATATTTGTGTGTATTAATATAGACAGATAGAATTGCTGTTTTGTGAGCGTATCTACAAACGATAAATATTATACGCGGAGTATGTTGTTCTTGCGTGGGCAAGCCGCTAGCATTCTCTGCCGCT
>DCIR01000025.1:2164-11561 GCA_002317155.1 Lachnospiraceae bacterium UBA1721 | reverse complement strand
TCCCGATCTTGGATCAGAGTTCCTCAATCGGCATCCTTTCGGATGGTTGGAATGTTATTCAGGGTTGCATTGCTGTTCAGTTATCAAGGTACAAAGCAATCACATTTCGCTTCTGCGAAATGTTGATGCCGCAGTATTTTGCTTCCGCTCATCAGCGACAGCTTTGTTAGAATATCACTTTTGTATTTTAGTGTCAACAGCTTTTTTCAAAAAAAAATCTGCATTTTTCAGTTTTGTTGAAAATGCAGATTTAAACAATTTTTATGCGGTTTGTAAGTACAAAATCACCAAATTATTCCAGGATAACCGAACATGAAGATTCACTGTTACTTATTGTCAATTTCATAGCTTCAATGTTGTCTACATATTCACCACTACATTCAAATGTAAGCATTAGATTAACGCCCACTCCATCTGATAATCTACCAATATAAGTAGGTAAATCTTCATTAATAGGAATCTCATGCGCCAAAAATGATTTATCACCATTTATTTTAAGACTAAATGAATATCCTCCAAAAAGGAAATCAACATCCTGAGTCTCTCCGGAACCATTATATATAGTGTAATTCAATACAAGGAAAACATTGCCATCTTCCGGATCATAAAAATAACTCCCGGATTCATTAGTCAAGCTGTCCTTCCACTCGTATCCCTTATAAGTCATTGTCACGCCACTGGCAAACTGAAGATACTCTTCAAGTGCTGGCATAATATCATCATTAGTCTCGGACACATCGACTATATTAATATCAGGATTATTGTCATGAGAAGCATCCTGAGTATCTTCTATATTATCAGAATCATCTTCCACAACTTCATCTTCGGTATCATCAGTATCCTCTTCAGCATCTTCCTCAGAAATTTCTTCCTGATTCTCTTCTTCAGTCTCATCTTCCTCAGAATCTACAAGTCGACTGTTGTCAGGGTTACTTCCCGCAATCAGCAAAGCTGAATACTCACCAATTTTATCAATATCCTCTTCTGAAAACGGAGAATCAACCAATGCACACGCGGACATAGATATTGCACATGCAGCTGACAATATACCAATCAATATTTTGTTTTTAATACTATTTCTTTTCATAAGCAAATGTTCATGGCATTATTCTGCCTTATTAAGTTTAGACATCTTCTTCTCTACAACAATATATACGCCTGCAATAATAAGTGCAAGTACACCAACTACAAAGAACATTATTGTCTTTATCAAAATCTCAGAGCTCCAGAAATCATAGAATCCAATTTTAGCACAAACAATCATAGCCAAAACAAGACCATAGATTCTTATACCCTTTTGCCTAAAGATAAATCCAAGCGCAACACTTGCAAGTGCCAGGCCCATTAAAATAATACTAACGACCAGATTTTCCATCCTGAATATAGGTACAAACACAGTAACGAATATGCCAAGAGGAAGAAGCTTTCCCGCAAGAATAGTATTATATCTCTTAAAATAATACTGAATCATTATTGCCAATCCAAAGACAAGCACCAATGCAACCGTAGCTGTCTCGTCTCTGAATATCGGAATATACAGGCACAGAATGGTAATCAGTAATGTTATCCACACAAGTATGTCGAAAGCATACATATTCTTTGACTTGAGCCATTCTATATTGTGGAACAATCCAACAGCCAATGCAAGTACTCCCGTAATAGCAATCGGTATTCCTTCCGTAGGAACAAGTATTGAAATATCAATCGCAAGAAGTCCTGTCATCAATATCTGAATTGGCAATTTATAACCTGTTGCCATTCCAATAGCAATCAACATTCCTATAATACAGATATATCTTGTTATCTCAGGTGACTGATTACATACAATGATCTGTACAAACATTATACAGAACAGATAGAGCTTCATTAAAAGATCTGCAATTTGAGTTCCAACCGACTTCTTGAAATAAGCTACTGCACTTACTCCGGCCATTAGTAAAAAGCTTACGAGCAGTCCACCCCACATATCTTTTCTGGTTCCCAGACAGGTTGTTCCCAAAAATGCCAGTGCATATACACAGTAAAACCATAATGAACTGTCTTTGATGTACAGCAAATAAGCTACCAAAGCATTAGGAATAACAACAGCACATCCGCTTATTAATAATGCCGCAATATGCATCTCGGAATCCATTGCCGCAAATGATATCAGGAAAAACAGTCCATACATAGCATTTGCGATAATAAGCATGGTCTTATAAAACACAACGCTTCCTGCATTTTCCTTCTTTTTAGCATCTATATCCTTGTAATATCTCATGCTATTCAAAAGAACCATAACAGTAAGCACCGCATATGATGCAGAAAGCAGATTCATGCATCTGAACCAATCCATTCCATCATTATTAAGAACGAATCCGCTTATGGTAGGGGTATACCAAAATACAAGGAATATATTGGTAAATACCTGAATTATACTAAATGCTCTTCCATGCTGTTTAATAGGGAATGCTGTCCACAGCAGGCATGCTCCAAGCAAAATTCCGAAAATCAAATAAATCTCAAGTTGGCCGGAGCCCTCACGAAGCAACGACAATGACAAAAATGATGCAAAATATCCGATGAGCGTAAACAAAAAGCTGTTTCTAAAATAACTGTACACGCCAACGCCCACAGACAAAACCATAAGAAGCGCAAAAGTAACCGGCATGTTATAGATATGAAGAGCAAAATAGTTTACCAGCGTGACGACAAAGACTCCGCCCATTGCCAGGCTCGAAAGCACCGATGACAATTTATCAACGAACTTGCGGATAAATAATTCTGAAAACAATAACAATGCCACACATACTGCATACAAGCATATTCCCTGCCATGTAGTGTCAAAGAAATTAACAGCCAGCGTGATAGCACCTGACAGAATAAGAATAGTACCTAATACACTTAATACAATTCCTCCAACCGCAAATTCCGCACGATTCTTATTTGCTGCAGGCTTATTCTGTGCTGATGCCTGTGACATCTGCGCCCTCTGCTGCTGCACATTAAGAGTCGGCATGTTTTGTGAATACATATTAGGCATTGGCATACTCTGCTGAGGCATTACCTGCACAGGCATTCCCGGCACAGGGCCGCCCTGAATTGGAATATCATTCACCGGTCCATTAATAATCTCATTGGGCACAGGGGTACCGGGCAACACAGCATCAAACGGATTAGGTACCGGCTGAACAGGTGACTGCATATTGGGATCCATCTGAAATTCATCGACTTCCGGAGCATCCATTCCCGGATACACAGCATCATGAAAGCTTCCGGCCACAGATATTCCCGAAACACTCATTCTCTCCGCATATGTATTATAGTTTTTAATCATCTCAAGTCTGAGTGCCTTGGCATTCTCAGGATTGCCTATAAGCCTCGACTCTACAGTACACAAATACTGAGCAAAAGCAGGTTCTTTTGATTCCTTTTTCAGCACGGATATCTCATAGTCCAACTGCTCCGCTACTGTCGCAAAATTAATTTTCATACTTGTTTTCCTCTAATTCGTACCAGAAAACGACACCGTTTGTTTTGTTTTCCAGTCCGTAACCCATCCCCATATTTTCCTGAATCGCTTTTACAATTGATAGGCCGACTCCACTACCACCATACTCTCTTGTTCTAGCTTTATCAACCTTATAGAACTTATCCCAAATTCTTTCAACAGAATCTTCAGGTATATTGCTTCCGGTATTAAAAACACTAATCCGGATACGTCCGTTCATTCTTTCTATATCTATTTTTATGTATTTATTGCCATCTGAATCTTCCTGACAATAATGAACCGCATTTGAGAAGTAATTGGTCAGCACTTCTTCTGCCTTATACTCATCTCCCCATGCATTCATTTCATCATTACTTTCAAATCTGACTTCTATATTTTCGTGCTTTGCCAACATAGAAGCTGATTCAACAAATCCACTAATCATAGCGGAAGCATCGAACCTCTCCATCACGGTCTTATCTTCACCGTATTCAATCTGGTTAAGCATCAAAAACTGTTTAACCATCGAATTCATTTTATTGGCTTCATCTATTATAACCTCGCAGTAATACTGCATACTCTCGGGGTCATCACTTATTCCATCTTTAAGGCCTTCAGCATATCCTTGAATTATCGCCAAAGGGGTCTTCAATTCATGCGATACGTTGGCAATAAATTCCTGCCTAAGTTTATCGAGTTCTTCTTTTTTCCTAATATCCTTTTGAAGCTCAATATTAGCCGCTTTAAGCTCTGAAATGGATTTTTCCAAAGACTCTGACAGCTTATTCATATTGACACCCAGGACCTCTATTTCATTGTGATGATGTCCTGTATATCTTGCATCAAAATCCAAATTAACCATTCTCTCGGAAACATAATTCAATTCCTCGATAGGCTTCGTAAGTCTCTTGGATACAAAATAAATAATAATAGCACCTATCAATGCACCGAGACCGCATACGTAGATAAAGAAACGATTCGCAACCGAAGCCGCCTCCTTAATATTAGATACCGGAATTCTCATAAGGAAGGATACACCTTCACTATATCTGCCAACCATTTCTATATAGTCAGTATCATACTCAGATACCTTCCGGATCGTATAGTCGTCCGTTTTTTCTATATAGTCTACGCTTTTAATTTCTCCCTCTCTGCCAAAAATATAACCGAGAAGTACATACTCCATGTCTCTTTCGCAGTTCATAGAAACATAAAGCGTTTCCGATCCCGAATCGACTATAATAATCGAAACATTACTTGTGACTGAAATATCATCCAGTTTTTTTATCAAATCATCCGCATCATAATCGCTGTTATCAACAAGCTCGTTAACCATCATATGCGCTTCTTTGATAGTGCGAAGCTTCTTATTTTGGTAGAACTTCTCAAGCAAGACGGTATCGGTAAAAATACAAAGTGCAAGAATACCTGCCATGCAGGCAATGAAAATCAAAGAAAATTGAATTCTTATCGAGAACTTATTCTTTTTTTCGCTCTTTTTCTTTGATCGCATATATTAGTTTTCTTCCAGTTTATAGCCCATTCCCCAGATGGTCTTAATCATATCTCCGGCTTCTGTTCCCAATTTGCTTCGAAGCTTTTTAACATGAGTATCTATAGTTCTTGCCTCTCCAAAATAATCATAATCCCATACATTGTTGAGTATTTTTTCTCTGGACAAAGCAATTCCCTTGTTCTCTACAAAATATTCAAGAAGCTCAAACTCCTTAAAGCTAAGTTCAATCGGTGCGTCATTTACATATACCTGATGCGCTGATTTATCAATTCTGATACTGCCGCATATTACCTGTTCTTCCTGTCCCTTGGAAACCGTTCTTCTAAGCACAGCGTCTACTCTTGCTACGAGTATTTTGGGGCTGAACGGCTTGGTAATATATTCATCTACTCCCAGTTCAAATCCCATGAGTTCATCATGCTCATCAGACCTGGCCGTAAGCATTATCACAGGTACCTTTGAATATTTCCTGATTTCCTTAATAGTCTCCCAGCCATCCAATACAGGCATCATTACATCCAGTACTACAAGTGATATGCTTTTATCCTCAAAAAATATATCGAGAGCTTCCTGTCCATTAGATGCTTCAACAACCTCATAATTACTCTTTACCAGGAAGTCTCTTACTATTTTTCTCATTCTAACTTCATCATCTACTACAAGAATCTTAAGTTTATCCATCATATTTCCCACCTTTATACGTGAAAGTATAACAACAAGTTATGAAAAAAATGTGAAAACATCAGATTTCATTTATTTTTTACCCAACTAATCATTTCCTGCAGAAATTTCCGCTTCACGCTCTTTTAGTTCCTGCTCAAGAAGCTTAAGTTCCTTTTCCTTCTCCCTAAGCGAACTCTCCTGTTCTGTAAGCTGTTCTGACCAATATGAATATTTATTATTTATTGCATCTTCATAGTTAAGAATATTAGGATTATCAGACTTAAGAGTAATAACGAACATTGCAACCACGGCTGCCACCAGCAATATATTCAAAACCACAGATATATACAAAGGAGATACTTTTTCCTTTGGCTTTGTCTCCTTTGCGATTTTAGCTCGTGTTTGAGTAGTGTTTTCCCTCAATGAACGATTGTACTGCACGCTCGCAGGTATAGAAGGAACCTCCTGCTCTGTATAATCGCATTGATTAAGTAAAAACATTTGAATTTCACGCAGAAAATCCATACCAATAGGAGTCTTGAATATTTTTTCGGCTATTGCTCTTTCCAAGACATGTAAAATCTTATCCGGATTACTTGTGTCCAGATGTGCTCTGAGGTATTCAACCTTTTTACGCTCTTCTTCTGCCAAAACAGCATCATTGGCATTATTAAACTCATAGCCTTCTACAATAATCTTACTATTCTCTGAAGCCATAATTGTCCTCATTCAAAATTTATACATTCAACATGTAATTCAAACATTCAGTTACAAATATTATATCAAAGCCTAAAAATAAAGTCACTTTAGTATATTATCGGCATATTTTAGAAATAAAATAACCGCCACTAACACATTGAGCATTCTGGCGGTCACTAGATAAGAACTGAGATTACCCAAGACTAATCTTTGAGTTCGTCTCAATCTCATTGAGTGGAGTAGACGGGAGTCGAACCCGTGTCCAAAGACCCATTCCCTGTCCTTCTACTATCATAGTCAGTGGTTTTTGATTCTAAGTCACGTTCCCATCAAGGCGGTCCACGGACAAACCAACCTATCAGGTAGCTTCATGATACGCCCATGCAGGCAAAGCTTACTGCAAGTCGTTTCTCACATCTTTGACGCCTGTACCCCAACGTGTGAGTGCATCGGGACAGACGAGCCGCATAAGCGGCGTCACCTACAGCTTACGCTGCAAGTGCGTACTGATTATTTTCAGCGTTTATATTTAAGTTTGCGATTAACGGATCGCACCGGATAGCTTCTCCAGCTGCAAAGCCCCTGTCGAAACCTTTACTACCCCTTATTAAATTGTATATCGGTTAAACCTTAAGCTTAACCTTAAAGTCTCTTTCAGCCTCTCGCTTCTGATCCTTCTTTGCGATATCATCGCGCTTATCATAAAGCTTCTTACCACGAGCAAGACCAATTTTTACCTTAACCTTGCCATGACTGAAATAAACATCCAACGGAACTAAAGTATAACCCTTTTCCTTTGTTTTGCCAATAAGCTTATTTATCTCGCCCTTGTGAAGCAAAAGCTTACGAACTCTAAGCGGATCCTTATTGAAAATATTGCCCTTTTCATAAGGACTAATATTCATTCCGTAGATCCATGTCTCGCCGTTATCATCTACGCGAACCCATGATTCCTTTATACTGCACTTGCCCATCCTGAGAGACTTAACCTCAGTGCCGACAAGAACGATACCGCACTCATATTGCTCATCAATGAAATAATCATGAAAAGCTTTTTTATTATTTGCAATAAGTCTTGATGACTCTTTCTTATCTCCCATGACATACACCTTACAGATACGAAATACTAATTTGCGCATGAACAACGCTATTAACTAACTGAAATAGTTATACCACATCAAGAGACAATAGTCTCTAAACCTGTGGTTAAATTTTAACCAACATTTCTATTACATAAAAAACTCTCCCTCATTTCTGAAGGAGAGTTAATCATTTAATTAATACTCGATTACTTCAAGTAACCTACATTGAGTGCAATTGCAAGAAGAATGAATCCTACTGCAAGTACCTTTGTAAGCTTTACAAGGGCACCCTCCATTGAACGTCCCTTATTCTTACCCCAATATGTCTCAGCAGCTCCTGCTACAGCTCCAAGTCCTGCAGATTTACCTTCCTGCATAAGAACAACTATAGTAAGAACGATGCAATCAATAACAAACAATATTGTAAGAACTATCTTTAAGATTTCCATTTCTTTTTTCCTTAACTATCAAATCAAAATCTATGGCTTTAGCCACTAACTTTGACATAATAACACAGCAAGCACACTAATTCAAGTATTTTAGTCACTTTTAGCGAACAATAAGAGACTTACCGGTCATCTCTGCAGGCTGCTCACATCCCATTACCTCGATAAGAGTAGGGATAATATCTGCAAGGCATCCGTTCTCACGAAGCTTAACATCGCCTGCGCCGATAAGGATGAAGGGAACAGGATTGGTGGTATGAGCGGTCCAAGGAGCACCTGTCTCATAATCAATCATCTGCTCGCAGTTACCGTGGTCTGCGCAGATAAACATAACGCCGCCAACTTCATTTACAAAGTTAACAACCTCTCCTACGCACTTATCAATAGCTTCAACTGCCTCTACAGCAGCATCAATTACACCGGTATGTCCTACCATATCAGGGTTAGCGAAGTTACAGATAATTACGTCGTAGTAGCTCTCACCATTCTCATTCTTCTTGGTGATTGCTTCCTCAAGCTTATCACATACGGTATATACGCTCATACGAGGCTTAAGATCATATGTAGCAACATACTTAGGCGAATCTACAAGGATTCTGTCCTCTCCCTCATTGGGAGTCTCTACACCACCGTTGAAGAAGAAGGTTACGTGTGCATACTTCTCGGTCTCAGCGATTCTAGCCTGCTTCATGCCGTTTGCTGCAAGCCACTCACCGAAGGTATTGGTAACTTCAACCTTCTTGAATGCAACCTCATGATTGGGAATAGTTGCATCATACTCTGAATAGCATACAAATACGAGATCCTTCTTAGGTCCTCTGTTAAACTTATCAAAATCATCACCCATGCAGAATGCTCTGGTAATTTCTCTTGCGCGGTCAGGACGGAAATTGAAGAATACTACTGAATCTCCATCATTTATAGTAGCTACAGGAGCACCATTCTCCTTAACAACGAAAGGTACAACGAACTCATCGTTTACACCTGCATCATAAGAAGCCTGAATACCTGCAGGTCCACTTACAGCTTCGTTTCCAATGCCCTGAGTCATAGCAACATATGCCTTCTCAACACGATCATAGTTGTTATCTCTGTCCATTGCATAGTAACGTCCTGAAACAGACGCAATCTTACCTACACCAATCTTAGCCATCTCTGCTTCAAGATCTTCTGCAAATCCCTTAGCTGACTGAGGAGGAGTATCTCTTCCATCAAGGAAGCAGTGAACATATACCTTCTCAAGTCCTTCACGCTTAGCCATTTCAAGAAGTCCATAGAGATGAGTATTGTGGCTGTGTACACCACCATCTGAAAGAAGACCGAATGTATGAAGAGCTGAATTCTTCTCCTTGCAGTTCTGCATTGCGTGCTTAAGCTCAGGATTCTCAAAGAAAGTTCCATCCTGAATTTCCTTAGTAATTCTGGTAAGTTCCTGATATACGATACGACCTGCACCCATATTCAGATGTCCTACCTCTGAGTTACCCATCTGTCCATCAGGAAGACCTACTGCCATTCCGCT
>DCIR01000025.1:0-2093 GCA_002317155.1 Lachnospiraceae bacterium UBA1721 | reverse complement strand
GCAATAGCATTTGCTTCTGCTCTGTCATTAATTCCATAACCGTCAAGAATAAGTAATACAACAGGTTTCTTGCTCATTTCATTCACCTTTCATTAATAGATATAAATTTCAAATGTCTCAAAAGACATTTCATTGCAAAATCGGTAAAATTATACACTATATCAACATTGTTTGCAATTAATTGCTTCCGATTAATTCAATAGCACCACTACCGTCAAAATATGCATCGACACCGGAATCGTCATCCCCGTCCGGATCATCTTCATCATTTCCGGGATGATTAACGTAGCTGTCAAAATCACCATAACTGCTAAAGGTAAAGTAATAGCTTCCGTTTTCATCCGACAATACAAATCCATTGTTTTTTTCGTGAAGATGGCCTATTAATCCATATTCAACCGTGCATGAAAACTGATATGGAATCTCCTCATCAGTCTCGCTGTCATACACTGTCGAGAAAGAAATTGTAAGCATTCCGTTTCCGATAGAAAGATCCGGATCAACTGCCACAGTTCCATCTGCAAGAATTATTTTGGGGTTAACTAATATTTCACCCAAGTAATCATATGCATCATACATAGCCATGTAGCATTTTGGATGATAATAATCAGCCATCGCAAGTTCAATTCCGACTATATCGTAGAATGCATCGTCCGCATTATTCACATAGCCGCAAAGATAATAATCACTTGTTTTCTCATATGTTAATGACATTTCTTCGTCATATAAAGTATAACTACTGCGGTCATCAGCAAACTTAATTGAATATTTCAGCCATCCGGATACATCCTGAATACTCATCTCAAAGGTTTCTGTATCAATCATTACATCCGCAATAAACAGATTACCCTCTCCATTATCATCGACCTCTACAAAATACATTCCACCATACGTCGAGGTACTTTTCATCTCACCTGTAGTACCATCAGCTATCAGGCTTGTATATTTTATAAAGTATGTATTCAATATCTGCTGATAATTTCTGAAATACTGTTCTCCAAGAAAAGATCCATATTTTCCTACAAGTTCATCATAAATTCTCTGCTGTTTTTCCTGAGTCGGCTCATAAAACGGATTATCATCATCATAGATATATGATGATCCCGTAAAACAAGAAATTGAGTCCGCGAATCCATCTGAGCAACCGACAAAACTCTCTATATACACCGGCAATACAGATTCATAATAGCTTGAATCTGAACCATTTATATACTGCTCATATATAGAATACTGCATTGATTTATTTGAAAAAGAAGTATAATCGGCTGAATCAGAGCAATCATCACTAATAGTATGGTATGCATATCCGCCCAACAGCATATAATTTTGACTATCGCCATAATACGTATAGCTCACAGCTCTGTCATAAGTAATATCTGTATAATCATGAGTTACATAATAGTGAAGCTCATCACTTATTTCATTTGGTCCAACATCTAAAACTCCAGGCGTTGTCTGTGTGAACTCCGTCGGCTCGTTATTATTATTGTTATTATTGTTACTGTTGTTATTATTCTGATTATTGGAATTATTGTTACCGTTGTTATTGACGTAACCATCGTATTCCTGAATTTCTCTTATAGCAGTTCCTATTGTATATCCAAGTTCATATACATGCTTAGGGCTGCATCCTGTTAATACAGTTGCAGTTGCAAGAGCTATTGCCATTAACGAAATCGCTTTTCTTTTCATATCTGTTACCTATTAGTACTCGCGTAAAACCACACACAACAAAGCTCCGTTCTGTACGGATATTGTTGCTTCTTTCCCACAAAATTCATTGCTTACCCCTATAGGAAAATCATTTGTGAGTAAAACCTTATCCACCTCATAATATAAGCCTTTAATAGAAACTTCCTCTGCTCTATCGCCTAAAACCAGTAAAGAAACAGTTCCTTTATCTCTCTTAGGCAACGTAACAGATTCATTCTCTACGACAAACAGTTCGCTGTCATCTGCTTTAATAATACCATTCGCACCATTATGTTTTATAAGCAAAAGTGTCTGAATATTAGCAAAATAGTGATCTATTCTTCCTCCAGCAGCACCATAGAGTAAGAACTCTTTGCAACCATATTCAAGAGCTCTCCTTA
>DCIR01000001.1 GCA_002317155.1 Lachnospiraceae bacterium UBA1721 | reverse complement strand
ATTGTTGTAATTTTTCAACAATGAATCGATTTGAATGATAAATTTTTTGTAAATTTTGTATGAAATCAGTAATTCCGTGAAAAATAAGCCTCTGATGTGAATTGTATAAATTTTCTGACAATTTCAAAAATTTACTGACATTGTGCATATTTTCCAAAACTTACGTTCGCATTTTATTATTATTAAAACCTATAGATTTACATAATTTTACGTGGATATTGTGTATAACTCGGTGTATAACGAGTTTTTGTTGAATTTTGGGGCTTTTGCATGTGGATAAGTATTATTTGAAAAAATTGTTCAAAACTCTTGATTGCCAAATACTTTGTGTATATTTAACAAAAACGTCCCATTCATCGAATTTTGAATAAAATATTTAAGCCAAAAACAAGAAAAAAAGAAGGAAGAACTTAACCTGAATTAAGCACTTCCTTCGTATAATTTTTATCATTTCGTCATTTATGCATTAGATGCTAAGCTATATCTGAAAGTTGCTAAGCTTTTCGTTTCCGCTTCCATCAATCACAGGAGTCTTCTGATGCAAACCAGATTCATAAAATCTATACCCGATACACATATTCCCAATCTGGAATTTGCTGCATGAACAATCAATCCGTCCCCGGCATAAATAGCAACATGACCGTTATATACAATCAGATCTCCGGGCAGAGCATTTTCAATACCATCAACGGCAACACCGTATGACGCCTGAGTGTATGAAGAATGAGGAAGTTCTATTCCGCACATTCCGTACAGTGTCATCGTAAATCCGGAACAATCTGCACCATCTGTAAGACTTGTTCCACCCCATACGTACGGATTACCCACAAACTGCAGCGCATACTCTACAAGTGCACTACCTTTATCTTCAACATCAAACATCGGCAGAAGCTCACAAGTGCTAGTCGTGCCACACTCAGGCTCAACATATTCAGATTCTATCACAACGTCAGTTACAACAGCATCCACAGTGATTTCTGCGATTACTTCAGTGACAATCGGCTCCTCAGCTACAACCGATTCTGTAGCTTCTACAACTGCAACCGTTTCATCAGCCACAACTGATTTTACAGCGTCTTCATTAACAACCGGCTCCTCATCAACCGAATCTGTAACCACTTCAACAATCTCTTCTTCGCTATCAGAAACTGTAGCTACCTCGTGATCCACCTCAGCAACAACTGTATCTACAGCATCCTCAGCAATCACCTCTCCTGCTTCATCTGCTGCCAGAAGTACATCAATATCATTATAAATTCTCGGTGCAAAGAAATTAGCATCCGAACCATTCAAAACATCTGCACAATTCTCTTCTGCGAGTGTTCCGTTAACAATCTCCGATGTCTCGATTGCCTCAATTACATCAAATGCCTGAACCTCAGCATCTGTGCCAACTGCATCAACCGTTTCAACATAATTTACTGCAGAACGTGAATAACCCGATACCGATCCGGCCACAAGAGCTACACTGCTCAGGACACTGATTCCGGTTTCCTTTATGAATTTGCTCAGCATAAAAGAAGTTAATTTCATAAAAAAAGCGACGACTCCGCTGTATATACGGCGGAATCATCGCCTCAGCGGTAGAATATTGTAAATATATTACAAATGTTACAACTTTGTTACGAAATGTAATATATCATACTTTTTCCACCGAAATCAACTTTTATATGATATTTAACCAAATTTTAATATCTTTTATTGCTCTACTTCCGTCGGATGTTCTTCATCATCAGGTTACTCGGCAATAATACTGATCATATCAGCAATAACCCACGCACCATCAATGTAAACATAATAATATGTGCTGTTTGTGGTATCTACCCTCACATCTCCGGTTCTTGTTAATG
Source organism: Lachnospiraceae bacterium UBA1721 (assembly GCA_002317155.1). Classification (GTDB taxonomy): domain Bacteria; phylum Bacillota; class Clostridia; order Lachnospirales; family Lachnospiraceae; genus AC2028. The sequence continues at coordinate 13,385 of DCIR01000001.1, read as the reverse complement.
TCATTGATTTGTCAAAATATACATTAACCTGGAAGAAGACATCGCTGTACTGAATATACTCAGTTACCGCTTCATTAGAGAATGTAGGTGTTCCGTGTCCGCTGTACATCCACATATCATGGAGACGATAATTTTCTGCAAGAGTAAGATAATCCGAATCAGCAGGGAACATATATCTGATGCCGTTGATTGAATTATCACATCCAGGCAAATCTCTTGAGAAGAAGTTTGAGTAAACCTTGGCATTGTTAAGTACATATGCAGCCATATCATCTGAAATCTGAGTAGCTACAAATCCTGCGGTGTACTTAGCTCCATTTTCTTCAAATGAAACTTCATTGCCGTTAGCGTCACAGATTTTAACACTGGGCTTGGTCATAAGTCCGGTTATCTCGTACTTTGATTTAGTAGGAACCTCTACATATTCCTTCGCATATACAAATTCACTGTAATCAATACTCTCAACAAATTCTCTGTCATCAACCTGCACACCGTTAACATACGCAGTATAACTGTTGGGGATCTCGATGATTACTCCCTCATTTCCCATCTCGTATATAGGAGTTATGGATTCAACATTCCAAGTAGTCTTGGCAAGAATCATCATCAGAGGTTCAGAAGTAGCCACAACCAGCTTACTGGTAGCAATCACCTCGCCATCTGCAAGAATATCATAAATAGGTGCCTGCGCATCATAGCTCTTTTCATTCTCACGGAAAGAAATAGCCTTACCCTGAATATTTGCAGCAAAAGTATCTCTGTAGATGTTTCCATCCTCAAATCTTGATCCTGAGCTAGCAAAATCCATTGCGCTGATATCTCCGGCAGCGATTTTGGCAACAACCTCCTCCATCACAACCTCGGGCTGAGATTCATTATAAATATTAAGATCTTTAACAATAACTGTGTTAATAAATATAACCCAGAAAATAATATATGCTACAGCAAAAATTCCAAGCACAATCCAGAAGGGCGATATTTTAGTTCTTGACTCACTCATTTATCAGTCCCTCCTTTCTACTACGAATGCAAGCGGAAGTCTCCATGAAGAGTTCGCATAGTAAAGAGTTACTGAAGTCATTTCGTAGTTGCCATCATAATACATTGAAGAAGAGCTACCACCGTCCATGTTAGCAGCATTAACTGCACCGTATTCCTGCATGATTGATACAAGGTCAGCTGCAGTCGCACCGAGATGTCCGCTCGCGCCTCTGCCATCAGTTACCAGAATAAGTACGGTTCCATCAGCCTTCTGTCCGATAACAGTTCTGGGGTTTGCACCTGATCCGCTACCGCTAAGAGGAATAGACTCTCCGTTGATAATAAGCTTTGCAAAATGGTTATCATCTCCATCTGCAATATCCTTAAAGGTTACGCAGTCACGAATCTGAAGCTCTTCAACAAGAGACTTAGCTTCTGCTGCAGAAAGATTTCCTACATCTCTGATAATCAAAATATTGTCAGTATTAAATCCGATAAGAACGTCACCTGCCTGAGGATTGTTGTACTGTATTTCTCCATCACAAACAACGATTCCCTTGGGATGTCCGCCCTTATTACTGTCTGACTGATACTCACCGCCATTTACTCCGGCAAGATAATTGCCATTCTCTACAAACTCATCAAGACACTGTCCGTATTCAGGCCAGCTTCCGTTATAAATGGTAGAAAGCTTAACTCTTGAAGGATCGTTGATAATCATCATCTTGGCATAGTATGTACGTCCGGTCAGCTCGATAAGTTCAAATCCGTTGATATCAAAGCTGCTGTCTCCGGCATCGCTGCCATCTTCACTGCTGCCACCACCGATAGTAATGAGACCGGTATCAAGCTCTTCATCAAGAGTACCCATACTGTTCTGTCCGGTAATTGCAACAATCTCATCCTCACTAAAGAACAGCTTGTTTACAAATTTCATCTGTCCTGTTTCCTGAATTGTTGATACGAACAGATTCTTAGCTGCCTCACTGGGTCCTTTTACTATAGTAAGGATTGTAAAATACAAACCACCTACTGTGATAAGTACAAATACTAAAAGAGCAATAACCGCTCTTAAGATAACTTTACCTACAGTAAGCTTCTTCTTTCTTCTCTTACCGGTACTGCCGGACTTCTCACTTCTGGATGAGCTGCTTGCATCCACTCTTCCGGAACGTGAAGCACTGCTTCTTCTGTTAATCATGCTGTTGTCAAGCTCTTTGGAAGTCTTGTTTTTTCCCGAACCGGACTTACTACTTGAATATCCGCTGCTTCCCGAGAACGCAAAAGCATCCAGGTTCTCATAGGTCAGGTCATCATCGTCGTCAATGTTATACTCACCTTCAGAATCATCTATGATTTCCTTAACAGGCGCCGCAGCCTTTACAGGTTCTGCAGACTGTACGGATTCCTCAATCTCATATGCGTACTCTACATACTCGCCGCGCTCATTATAATAGCCGCCACCGAGATAGTTACCCTTCTCGTCATAATACGCAAGCGCATAGCTTCCATATTCGTCATAATAGCCTTCTACATAATTACCGTCTTCATCATAGAAGCCGCCGATGTAGTTGCCATTATCATCGTAATATCCTTCTTTGCTCATAAATTCCTCACATCTTTATCAATATCTCATGCTCCACCGTGCTAACCGGCAGAAGCAATAATTTATCCTCTGAATACCCATCTTTGCTGAATCTGATAGCTTCCAAGGAAAAGAATTACATCTACTACCGGCTTAGCAATAAACTTAGCCACAATAGTCTCAGATCCAAAGAACAATGCAATCAGATATACTCCGGCGTATGCAAGTCCAGCCTGAACGCATGCCAACAGGTAGTATTTCCAAGCTGTTTTTTTCATTGAAGCATCAGACTGGAATACAGCCTTCTGATTCAACACATAGTTTACAATCGATGAAATAACTCTCGCGATAATAGTCGCCCCAAGCATCTGCACTTTAAGTGACATCGCGCCATCATTTACACTTCCCTGACTCAGTGCAATAAGAAGTGAATATAAACCAATGTCAAGTACACAGCATACAAGTGAGCTCAGTGTGTACTTGAAAATAAACTTAAGAATAATCCTGTAAATCTTTATCGAATCCAAGAAAGGATTAAAGTGTGTCGAAGCATTTTCCTCAATATAAACAGTCTCAATCTTCTCTTCAACCCAATCGATTTTTGCCTTATGCAGTGCAAAAAACATCTCTGTTTCGTACTCGAATCTCTCACCCTTGGTTTTGACAAGAAGCTCCAAATACTGTCTTGGAATCGCACGAAGTCCGGTCTGAGTATCAGATATCTTCATTCCGCAGAAAATTCTGAATACTCTGCTGGTTGTCTTATTACCGAATCTACTCTTGGGAGGTACATTTTCCTCATCGAAATCACGGCATCCGAGGACAACCTTGTCCTTCTCGGCAAGCATTCTCTCAGCGCACTTAAGTATATCCTTGGGAGTATGCTGGTTATCACCATCAACGGTAATAACACCAATTGAATCGGGACGATTTTCAAGCACATACTGAAACGCAGTTTTCAGACCACGTCCTTTTCCCTTATTCACCTCATGCACCAGCACCGTAACTTCCGGATGCTCAGCTGCTTTTCTGAACGGTTCAAGATGATCATCATGACTTCCGTCATTTACTATGACAATATCCTTAAACCCTTTTTCTATCAAACCATCAACTACCAGATTAAGTTTTTCATCCGGATCAAGCGATGGCAAAACTATTGTAACGTTCATTTTTATCTCCGTATATTATATAAAAGGCATAAAAACCCATAATTAGTATTGATTATAACACATGCTGCAATTATTGTATATCATATTAAATGTTCTGTTCCTTTACCTGAAGCGATGCTATAATACACAATATCTGTTTTCACAAAGCAAACAGTTATTTACCAATAGTATGAAAATAAAGGAGACCTTATCTGTCAGATGCGCACTGATACTACACGCAAAAGACTAATCAACGTCGGTAAAATCTTAATATTGCTTGCATGGATTGCTCTGATGATTCTGATTGCATGGTTTTCTTCCAAGCCGGCAGTGGATTCCACCAACCAGTCTCATGTTGTCGGTGAAGTGATATGTCGAATCGTAATCAAAGACTTTAAGACCTTTACTCAAGCCGTCAAGGAATACTATGTCGAAGCCGTTGACCACTTTGTAAGAAAATCCGCTCACTTTTTAGAGTATGCTCTCCTTGGCTTTCTGAGCTGGTTAGTCTTAAACATAAGTCTTTCGGGAATAATAAGGAAGCCATCTTCGAGCGATATGCTTCCGAAAGCCCAAAAATTCGTACATCTGGCATGGAATTTTCTGCTTCCCGTCGCATGGTGCTGTCTGTATTCAATCACTGATGAGATTCACCAGCACTTCGTGGAAGGGCGATACGCTTCAGTCGGTGACGTGTTGATTGACACATCGGGCTCAGCCTTCGGGATTCTATTTCTTTTACTCGTCACATTTATCATCAAGAAAATACGCACCACACACAAAATAAGTAAAAACCACACAACAAAATCCAACAGATAAATTTACACAACAAAACGGGCGATGAACTTAATCATCACCCGTTTATTTTATTATTTTTTATTTATTCTTTTTCGTTCTATTTGACTTAGTCTGTCTTCTGCTTTTTCGCTTCTTTCAATCTTTAACAGTCATCAGATCATAGAACTCAGTGTAATCGGTTCTCTTCTCACCGGTAAATGCAATTGCAGTTCTGGGATGCTGATTGAGAAGACCGGTTACAAAGTAAGGTACATCATATCCCCAGATAAGTCCTTCCTTCTTAAGAGGCTCGATATACTTCTCAAGGAACTGAAGTACAGGATAAATATTGTACTTAGGATTCTTAAGGAAGCCAATAAGAAGCTCCATAGCACAGTTACCTGCTCCTCTTCCGAGGCATCCGTAGGTAGCGTCAAGATAGTTTACGCCGTCACCAACAGCTTCGATGGTATTAGCAAATGCAAGCTGCTGATTGTTGTGAGCATGCATACCGGTCTGCTTACCATACTTGAAAGCATACTCATTGTAAAGCTCGCAAATTCTGGCGATCTGCTCGGGATAAAGTGAACCATAGCTGTCTACGATGTAAATGCAGTCTACAGATGACTGAGCAACCATATCAAGAGCTGCTCTCCAATCCTGCTCCCCACTGGTAGAAATAGCCATAATGTTACAGGTAGTCTCATATCCCTTAGCATGAGCATCCTCGATCATCTCGATAGCTGCAGGAATCTGGTGAATATAGCAGGCTACACGAATCATATCTACAGGGCTTTCGCTTCTGGGCTTGATATCATTTCTGAAATCGCAGCGTCCAACGTCTGCCATAATAGAAATCTTAAGATCAGTGTTGTTCTCTCCAACTATAGCGCGAATATCTTCATCAGTAGCAAACTTCCACTTACCGAACTTGGTTTCGTCAAACATTTCCTTAGATGCACGATAACCAAACTCCATATAATCTACTCCGGCCTTAACGTTGGTCAGATAGAGTTCCTTTACAAACTCATCGGTAAAGTAAAAGTCATTAACGAGACCTCCGTCTCTGATGGTTGCATCAAGTACTTTGATTTCAGGACGATAGTCCAGAAGTTTAGAAATTTCTTTCATGATAATTACTCCTCAATAAAATTACATCTTCAAAAATTAAGTCTACGCTTTTACACTTTGTCGCGCACACGCGTTGAAGCACTAAAGTGTTGACGTTGATAAACTATATCATAACAGTTGCATATTTACAAGTGTCAAATAGTGTAAATTTGTAAATCAGCCAACAACTAATTATATTTTTTAAGCCTATAGCACGCAAGAAAAAAGAACAACAAGCTAAGTACATAGTAGATAATGAACACTATTGTCAATTCATAGAAAAACAATACTCTGGCAACTATGAATGTTCCGATGCTGATCATCATAAAAATAGTACTCAGATTGTTATAGGTATGATTAGCGAGATTATCCAACAGCTTACATACCCCAAGTCCTCCCAGGATATATACCGCAACCTCTGCTACAAGCAACAGAAAATACAGCGCATATCCGAGTCTGAATCTATAATTACCGTTCATAAAGAAAGGCATTATTCTCTCTGCAATGTATATAAAAAATCCACCGATAGCCCAGTCTCTTGCCCCTGCGAGTGATTTAAGAACCTTCTCAGCTTTTGTCGGTGCGATATTATTATCATTAGCTACGCTATGAACAAACATAGCCATAGAAATTGCCATAAGTATATATCCGATAGCATCTGAAAAAATATCAACCACCATCGTATCTCCGATGACATGGCGAATTACCATATCCACCGTATTGGGTGCCTCTGTTCTGAATGCTTCAAATGCAGGATATGCCATCACTCCGATTCTCACGTCAACCAAAAGCAGGAACAATCCTATAAATCCCAAAACATATTTCTTCATATTTATTCCTCTAATACGAATTCATTAAAAAAAGTATATTTCTATACCCATCCACCGTCAATAGTAATAACCTGTCCGGTAAGATAATCCGGTGCTCCGGCTATTCTTGCAACCAAATCCGCAACCTCCTCAGGCTTACCGATTCTGTCTGCAGGTATTTCCTCGATGACAGCCGCCAAATCTTCCTCTGTAAAGCAGGCATTCATTGCCGTATCTATAAGTCCGCAGGCAATAGCATTGACTGATATCCCCGAAGGAGCAAGTTCTTTTGCAAGTGCCTTGGAAAATGTATTAATTGCCCCCTTGGTAGTACTGTAAGCAACCTCCATCGATGCACCAACGTTTCCCCACACCGAAGAAATGTTAATTATTTTTCCGGCGTGACTGCTTAACATCATCGGAACCGCTTTCCTGCAGGTGTAAAAAACACTGTCCAGATTGACAGACATTACTCGATGCCACTCCTCAGGTGTCATCTCATGTAGCAATCCGACATATGATATACCCGCATTGTTTACCAGCAAATCCAGCGTGTTTTCTTCAAAAATGCTATCCGAAAACAGCGCATCCACCTGTTCATACGAACCTGCATCCACTACCTTTGCAAGACATTTTACACTATAGTCATTTTCTATCTCTCTTGCAGTTTCAATCAAATTATCACTATCTTTTGAGCAGGTTATAACAAGATTATAACCCTCACCTGCAAGTCGTTTTGCTATAGCTTTTCCTATTCCTCTAGAAGCGCCGGTAACCAGCGCCAGCTTATGTGATTTTTGCATAACATTTCCTTTATCAATTTATAGAAACCTGCTGCCTCTCAGCATCCTCAAGACTCTCATAGCCATATAGTCTGCAACTGTTTTCCATTGTCATGCGCGCCAGATTCTTATTTTCCTGCGACAGTCCCACAATAAACCTTGCATATAGCTCGAGCATCTTATCAGAATAAGTACTTATCTCGCCTCTTAAATATGTCTCATAAGAGGTGTCATAGAATTTATCATCGTATGTGTGAACCGTTCTCGCCTTACCCGAAAGCTTGGGATATTCGGCTGAAAATTCTTCCATCCATCCGACCTGAATCTCACATATAGCTTCGATGATAGCCTTCTTTTCATCTGTAAGCTCCGGGAAATGTTTCTTGATTTCCTCGTATTTTTCAGGCGCGGTACTCTGCATCATACGGCCATACTTTTCCGTAATCAGATTATGTCCGTGGCGCATCTCTCGTTCAAAATCATACAAATACTGAAGAAGCATCGTTCTGTTCCAGGTAAGATACTGGCTTCTTCTCATTATTCCGAATGTAGGCCAATCATTTTGGCACGAAGCACGTCCGCCTTCATTTTTAACCTTATCAAAGGCTGCGAATTCAACCTTGGCAATCTTAAGTGTAAGTTCCTCGTCAGACTCACAGGCATAAATACTCTTCATCATCAATTCTTCCGTGTGATGATCAAGATAAGGATCTACATCGCTGATGATATCCCTCTTATACATTGCCATCGCGAGCACAGTACCAAGTTTCTCAATAGAATCAGCTGTAGTCTGCCTGTCTCCGCTCATAATCAGCGCAAGGATGCCCTTCATAAACATTGCTTCCTCACCGCCCAGAGACTCAATTCCCTTAAGAAGCCATTTATCATGAGGTGCGAACTTATTCTCCACATAATAGAGAATCTTCATCGCTTCTCTGCATGCATCGGCCTTCATTATATCAGCGGTAATCATATCACCTCTGTCGAGGCACCTGTTATAATTATACTGCCCAGCCTGTGAAAACAGGGCACAGCTCTCCGCAAGCTTAGCATATCTTATTGACTCCGGATAACCTTCTGCAATTTTTTCCCTGAGTGCAACCAGCACTCCGTCTCCACTGCTCCAGATATCCCCGTTTACAAAGGCAGAAAGACCGGCATCACTCACGTTTCTCCAATCAATCTCCTCACGAATCATTTCGGGATTGGTACATGTGGTTCCCAATAATCTCTTGCAATAATCTGAGACCTTGATTACTCCTCTTCGTCCGGCGCCCTGTACTGACTTTGAACGCTTATTTCCCTTATACTCGGCGGGAAGTTCTGCATATGCTTTCTCCAGATGCTCGCCAATCTTTTCATAAACCTCATCACTGACCCAAATACAAAACTCGGGTCCCCAGTCGTGATCACGTGAAATCTCATCATCATATCCATAGCAGTCCGAGCCTTCTCCCGCCAGTCCAACTGTTATATCTCCGAGATATTCAGAGAACTTGTCCGCGAGCATAGGTGCTCCCACAGCAAAATAATATTCTCTGCAGATATCCATTCCGCGCATGGGCTTGTCTGCATCTGAATTATCTGTATTTATCTTTTCGGTGCTTACTGTCTTATCGGCCTCACCATCTCGGCTATCCCCGGCGTTCTTATCTTCCTCATCGCCTACACTCGATTCTTCATCTTCCATCGCCGCAATGCAGGCCTCGTAATTGGCCTTTAGCCTCTCATAATAGCCGTTTCTTCCGAGTGAAGTCTCCATTGTGAGCATAGCTGTCTTAAATACCTGTGCTCCGGCTGCGAATTCACCCTTGATGTAATAATAGCTGCCCAGTGCAGACAAAGCTGCGGCAAAATGTCCGTCAGTAACATCAAGCTCATTAAAAAGTTCAATAGCTCCGGCAGCATATTCATAGCCTTCATCCAGCTCGCCCAACTGCATACAGGTTCCTGCCAGATTAGCTCTGGTCACCGCTTCCTCATAATGCTCTCCCTTGGCAACCACTATTTCAAGAGCCACCTCGAGCATCTTTTTAGATTCCTCGAATGCTCCCATCTCCTGATAAAGAAGCGACTCATTATTGCGAAGACTAGCCATAAGCATACTGTCGGGCTCTAATATCTCATCGTATATTACCTCAACCCTCTTGTAATATGCCAAAGCATCTTCCAATCGTCCGCCGGCCCTGTAGGCAGTCGCAATATTTAATAAAGAAGTAGCATACTGAACCGATTTTTCAGGGAGAATCTGTCCTGCAACGGTTTCAATCTCTGTTGCAATCTTATATGCATCCTCATAGCGGGAAGTCTCTCTGTAATAACCTATCAATTCATTCAAGAGCGACAGCATGGCATATCCATCCTGCTCATCAAGTGCAACACTGATTGCTCCGATAAGTAAGCCCTCTACTTCTTCTGCTCTATTTTCATTAAAAAGCCGATCCTCGGCCTCTAAAATACCTGCTATATCCATAACACACTCCGTTCATTCTGTGTTAATAACATACTAAGCATAATTTTACTATTGAACAACCCGTCCCAATACCCAAGTATTATATCAAATAAAGCCATAAAAAAACAGCACAGCCGCTTTTTTGCGACTGTGCCGAAACATCATTGTCTATTCTGGATTATCATTTCTTTATCACGATTTTTTATCATCACTACACATTCAATATTAAAGTGCAGTTACAACTTTACCCATGAAAAGAATCTCAGCGTTCTCCTCGTCATAGATGAGGAAAGCAAAAGGTCTGTCAAGGTATACTCTTCTAACTATAGGATCTTCCTCAATCATTGTTGCAGTCTCACAATCCATCATAATCGCAGTGACTGCCGCAGCCTTGGTTCCGTACTGATCAAGTTCAAGCTTTGTCTTCTGAATAATGCTGCTGATAAAAAGGTTGTCATCCTGAGCAATACCATCAAATCCTGCGCCTTCTCCAAACAGTTTCCCCATACCAATTGCCTTGAATGCATCGTTCAAAGAGTTAGAAGTCTCAAAATTAAGTCTGGGCATCTTGTAGTAAAGCTCGTCATGATTGTAATTCTTAGACGCCAAGAGACTGTCAATATCAAGACCTTCAAGTGTAAACTCACCTTCTGCCTTAGGAAGAATTCCTATGAACTTGATTCCATTGATATACGAGCAAGAGAAAGCAGTCGCATACTCGTTTTCATAATAAGCTCCGCCCTCACTGCTTATATAATTAATCTGCTGAGTGCTTCCGTCAAAAAGAGTAAAATCTGCTTCATTCGGGTTTAAACTCCACTCTTCAGACCAAGCTGATTCAAAATACAAAGAGTTGGTGATGCAAAGTCGAGTATCAGGATTTATCACTGATGGGTCAACAATTGCAGGAATAAGTCCGTGTGTATTATCATTAGCCCATTTATTTATCTTATCGCAGGCATTCTGTGCATCAGAAAAATCAACCTCACCTGCCTTAGCCTGATATTTAGCTGAAGCTACAGACTCAAATTCCTTATTAAGCTTTATACGCTTATCGACCCATAATGCATTAGCCACTTCAAGCTTGCAAGAATAACCTTCATATTCATCTTCAAAATTGTAATCCGCAAAACCGTTCATGAGCTGCTGCGCTCTGTCTGCATAGTTGTCTGTTCCAAGGAATGTATTTATAAGCTCTCTTCCCTCTCCGCTTGCACCTTCACCTGCAAGTCCGAGTGCCAGGTTAAGGCTTGTAGGGCTATACATTACATTTGCACCTGCGTTTGCCTCGGCAATCATATCTGTTATGATTGCTGAATTGATTGTGTTATTAGCACTCATCTGACGCTCCTGAAATTCATATCCGGATACACCTCCGGTTATCGCAGGTTCACTAGTGCCAGTATTATGAGTAGGGTCCTCCTCAGGCGGTGTCAATATCTGCATATTACCGTTCCCACATCCTGCCATTGTTGCCATAGAGGCAAGTATTAATAATCCAGCTAAAATCTTTTTCTTCATAATCATTCTCCTTGCGCAATGCGCTTATTTTTTTCTGTTCACTTATATATACAGAAAACAATAACATATATTTGCTCAAAAATAAAAAAAATTATGCAAACTGAAATAAAAGCGCATTAATCATTAAAAGATATTTTGTGTACATTTATATTTACAGCTGTAAACCCAAGCTGTAAACTTATGGTAAATTAAGCATCTGACCTTCTTTAGTTCTGTAATAATATAAGCCTTAACAAAGCGGAGGTTAAAATGACACTTAAAGAAAGACATTCTGAAATATTACATATATTAAAACAGTCCGAAGCTGCCGTTTCGGGATCAGCTCTGTCCTCGCAGCTCGGTGTAAGCAGACAGATCATTGTATCCGACATCGAGTCACTACGCGCAGAGGGCAACATGATACTGTCCACACCCAAGGGCTATATAATAATTCCCACGCAATATGTCGAGCGAGTCTTCAAAGTAAGACATACGGTTAATGAAACCGAAAAGGAACTCAACCTGATAGTCGATCTTGGCGCAGAGGTAAAAGACGTTTTCATATCGCACCATGTCTATAACGAAATACACGCCAAGCTTAATATCGCATCCAGACATGATGTAAATGTATTCTGTGATGATATAAAACAAGGAAAATCCAGTCCTTTGCTTACCATCACAAACGGATATCATTATCACACTATAGTAGCCAAGGATACAGCTACCTTAACACGTGTTGAAGAAGCCCTTCGCGACAACGGCTTTTTAGCTCCGCTTACAGATTACGAACCGGCTGCTCTCACTAAATATTTTGAAAACAACTGATTATTGTCTGCAATCTATTCTGACAATACATAAAAAGATATAACATCCAACTACGGAGGAAACTAAAATGGCAAGCACTACCACAAAGAAAGAAACTAAATTCTCAGCCTTTCTTAAGAAAAAAGATATAGTATTTTCATGGAAGCGCTACTTCATTGATGCTATGGGAGCTATGGCTCATGGTCTTTTCGCTTCTCTTTTAATAGGAACAATCGTTGGAACCATCGGTCAGCAGATACTTGCCAATTGTCCGTTAGGCGCCGACATTGCTGCTCTCGGACTTACCGATGCGCAGCTTCTTGGCAAGGTATCAGAGCTCGACATATCATTCCTTCAGGTTATCGGTCTGTTTCTAAACGCTATGGGAACCTTTGCGAAAGGTGTAGCCGGTCCCGCAATGGCCGTTGCCATCGCTTATGTTCTCAAGGCCCCCAACCTCGTACTGTTCTCAATGCTTGCAGTCGGTGCTGCGGCCAATACCCTCGGCGGTGCAGGTGGTCCTCTTGCCGTATTGCTGATTGCCATCATTGCCACAGAGCTTGGTAAACTGGTATCTAAAGAAACCAAAGTCGATATTCTCGTAACTCCTCTGGTAACTATCGGAGTAGGTTCACTCCTTTCATTCCTGATTGCTCCCTGGATTGGCAAAGCCGCAAGCGCTCTTGGTCAGTTCATCATGTGGGCTACCGAACTTCAGCCCTTACTCATGGGTATCCTTGTATCTGTAGTAGTAGGTATCGCACTTACCCTTCCTATCAGCAGTGCTGCAATCTGCGCGGCATTAAGTCTGACCGGCCTAGCAGGTGGTGCTGCCGTAGCAGGATGCTGCGCACAGATGGTTGGTTTTGCCGTTATGAGCTTCAAGGAAAATAAATTCGGTGGTCTCATCTCTCAGGGTATCGGAACCAGTATGCTCCAGATGGGCAACATCGTCAGAAATCCTAAAATCTGGATTGCACCGATACTCACATCTGCAATAACCGGACCTCTTGCAACTTGTGTATTCAAGCTTCAAATGAACGGTGCCGCAATTTCTTCCGGCATGGGTACATGCGGATTTGTCGGACAGATTGGTGTATATACCGGTTGGGTTAACGATATCGCTGCCGGCACCAAATCAGCCATCACTGCATTTGACTGGATCGGTCTCATCCTTATATGCATCGTACTTCCTGCAGTACTTACTCTTATCTTCGGTGCTATCGAGCGCAAGCTTGGATGGATCAAGGACGGCGACCTCAATCTTAATTCATAACGACAACAGGAGATGCTTAAGCATCTCCTGCATATTATTCTAATATTTAATCTTCTTATTTATCCAAGTACGTTTATATGCTAAATTGCTGTATTGTGAGCATATCTACAAAATGATAAAAATTGTACACAGAGTATGTTAGTCTTCGTGGACAAGCCGCT
>DCIR01000016.1 GCA_002317155.1 Lachnospiraceae bacterium UBA1721 | reverse complement strand
ATAATCTGATGGTAATAGACAAGTGATATTTACCATTGAAAACAGAAAATGCATAATCAGATGGTAAGCGATAAGTAAATTGTACCATTGAAATATAGTACGGCGGAAACGGATGGTAATAGCACAAGGATTTTTACCTTCAACAAAAGTGCAGCCGACATGTGATGGTAAAATAGTCTATTCAAATGCTGAAATTTTGCATATAGAAACACTTTAGCAAAAAAAGGACAAATATATTAATTCTGATGCTGTCTATTAAAATAGTGAGACGCAAAATAGTGAGACTTTGATATTTGCTCTATTTATGATAATATTATTCTGAATAATTATATTATGGGGATACTTTTGGAATATGCATTACGAAGAAACATCATACATTCCGAAGAAACGTTATATATTCTGAATAAGAAATGTTATGTATTCCGAAAAAAACGTTATATATTCGGAATAAGAAATGTTATGTATTCCGAAAGAAACGTTATATATTCCGAATAAGAAATGTCATGTATTCTGAATAATAAATGTTATGTATTCTGAATATGAAATGTGAGGGACGATATGTCATTACGATTATCAGATTTTTTAGGTTATAACGATATAGTGATTCAGTGCCACGATAATCCGGATGCGGATGCACTTGCAAGTGGTTTGGCATTACATTGGTATCTTACTAAGATGGGGAAATCGCCCAGATTTATATATGGTGGTAAAGGGGCAGTACACAAGAGCAATCTTGTGTTGATGCAGACAATTCTTGCTATTCCCGCAGAGTATGTCGAGGAACTTAAGAAGCCTGAGATTATTATCTATGTTGACTGTCAGAAGGGTGAGAGTAACGTAACGGATTTTGAGGCAGATAATTATGCGGTCATTGATCACCATCAGGTGCTTGGTACACTCCCTCCTTTGGCTGAGGTAAGAAGCGGATATGGTTCATGCTCTACCATAATGAGTGAGCTTCTCGAGCTTGAAGGACTCGATATTAATGAGTCGGAAAATATTGCGACAGCTTTGTATTATGGTCTGATGACAGATACCACAGGATTTACCGAGATACAGCATCCTGTTGATAAAGATCTTCGCGATAAGGCTGCATTTAATCGTGCAAATATTATTCTTTTTAAGAATTCCAATATTTCAAGAGAAGAGTTAAGAATTGCGGGCGAAGCACTTAATCATGCCAGCTACGATGATAACGGAATCTATGCGATTGTTGAGGCTGCACCCTGCGACCCTAATATTCTTGGAATTATCAGTGATATGGTCCTCGAGGTAGATACTATCGAGACCTGCGTTGTTTACAGTATTTTGCCTTACGGAGTAAAACTGTCGGTAAGAAGCTGCGTCAAGGAAGTTAAGGCGAGTGAATTGGCTGCTTTCCTTGCTGAAGGATACGGCGGAGGCGGCGGACACCTGGTAAAAGCCGGTGGATTCATGCAAAAGGATTTGCTTGCGAAGGATAACCGTACTTATGATCGCGACTCAATCAAGTCGTTTTTGATGAGCAGAATGAAAGAGTATTATGATGGCACAGAGATCATATATGCCGGTAAAGAACCTGTCGACATCAGCGGTTACAAGAAATATGTGAAGAAGGATGTAGTGGTTGGCTATGTAAAGGCGGAAGAACTGGCTGAGCCCGGAACACGTGTAACCATCCGTACTCTTGAGGGTGATGTTGATGTATCGATTACCGATGATACATACATTGTTATTGGTATAGATGGTGAAATTTGGCCTATTAAGAAAAATAAGTTTGAGGCCAATTACAGTGATTGTGACGAGGAGTATGTATATCCCGGTGATTATTCTCCCGTACTTGTTAATCTGATAACCGGTGAAAGAATTGACATTATATCGCATGCTCGCAGCTGCGCGGCCAACGGTGGAGTGACTATATATGCAAAGCCTGTTGAGCAGAGAGTGAAGATATTTACTACATGGGATCGTGAAAAATATTATCTTGGCATCCCGGGGGATTATCAGGCTGTCAGAACCGATGATTTGACAGATACCTATATTATTGCAGCTAAGATTTTTGCAAGAACTTATGAGGAAATCATTTAATGAAATACGATGCGTTTATAAGTTATCGACATTCAGAAGTGGATATGGAAATTGCGAAGAAGGTTCACGCAGGACTGGAATCCTTTAAGGTCCCGGTTCCTGTGCAGAAGCGTGCTAAAAAGAAGCGTATTCGCAGAGTATTCCGTGATCAGGAAGAGCTTCCTATTGGAAGTGATTTGGATGAAACAATTGCAACAGCACTCTATCAGTCTGAGTTTTTGATAGTGATTTGTTCTCCCAGAACTCTGGAATCTGAATGGGTCATGAAGGAGATAGACACCTTTATCAGCATGCACGGTAAGAGTAATATCATGGCTGTGCTCGTTGAAGGAGAACCCTGGCAGTCATTCCCTCCTCAGATTATGACTGATGACTACGGAAGAGCAATAGAGCCTTTGGCAGCAGATGTTCGTGGTGCGACCAAGAAAGAACGTAACGAGAAGCTTAAGTCTGAGCTCCTCAGACTTGCTGCGCCTATTTTGGGCTGCACATATGATGATCTGAAGCAGAGACATCGTGAGCGCAAAATTCGAAAGACTCTCGGAACGGTAGCGGCAATTGCGGGAGCAGTGGCAGTAGCAGGTTCTGCGTTCGGTGTATACAGTTTTACTGTGGCAAATCGAATGAAACGTCTTGCTGAGGAAAAGAGTGCGCTTGCGCAGGAAAAAGAAGACTTGGCAGATGAGCTTACAAGTATTAACTATGAGCTTTCTTATAGTATGGAGGCGCAGCTGGCTAATCAGTCCAGCTATCTTGCTGCTACTTCAGACATGCTGTATACGCAGGGCAATCGTGAGGATGCTGTATTGGTAGCAGCTGCCGCATTGCCTGATTACGAAGGAGAAAAACCGTATATTCCCGAGGCGGAATTTGCATTGAGTAAATACCTGTATGCATATTCATGTGGTGATTCTTTAGGTGTAGACAGATCACTTACTCATGATATGCCGGTTATTTCTATGGTGGGGAATTCGGATAGCCGATATATGGCATCCGTTGATAGTGTGGGTGCTATCTATATATGGGAGACCGCCACAGGTGAAAAATTGCTTAAGCTTGATGCGAGTACAGATGCACATGGTACAAAAGTCATTCCCTGCGATATCGCAATCGATGATGAGAATCTGTATGTTGTTAATAAATTTGGATTCACTAAATATGATTTTAGCGGAGGAGTAGTATATTCTGTAGATGCTCCGGATGTAATTACGGGTGCAGAGTTCTTTATCGAGGATGGTCTTGTATTTGCCAAAAATGAATACGAGGTTTTCGTATTTGATGCAAGAAGAGGTGTGATTACCGCTGAAGTATATTCAGAGGGCAATCTTAATTTGGGCACGATAATGGATTATTGTGCCGAGTCAGGATATTTTGTAATAACACATTACGAATTTGGACTTAATTATACAGGCATATCTATTATTAATTGCAGACATGGATATTCTGAAAAATACATTGAATTAGAGGGCTGTGAAGTCTATGAAGTTAATGTGATGGAAGACGGAACCGTGGCTGCACTTGTAGCTAAAAATAATGATTATGGCATGGGCGGTGCTGTCAAGACTGATTTGTTGTCAATAGATTGTGCATCAGGTGAAGTGCTTTGGAGTGACTATGAAGAATATAAGATTGATTACTCCAGACGATTTTGGATATATCTTGAAAACAGGCAATACAGTGACTCTTATGGAGAGGTGATACCGGAAACAGTCGTTATGCTTGGAAGTACGATTTCGACCTATGACAGTATGACCGGAGAACTTAAGGCTCAATGGGGAATGT
The DNA here is from genome assembly GCA_002317155.1 of Lachnospiraceae bacterium UBA1721. GTDB lineage: Bacteria > Bacillota > Clostridia > Lachnospirales > Lachnospiraceae > AC2028. The sequence continues at coordinate 1,312 of DCIR01000016.1, read as the reverse complement.
CGAGTATGATTTCCGAAATAAAAATTGTTGATGATTATGAGTTGGGATATGTCATTCAGACCAACGGTAACATCGACCTGGTTAACTTCACGAACGGAGCTATCTATCCTAACAGTGTTATCGCGACAGGTAAAACCATTGAAGATATATGGATTAAAAATGGAATATATGCGATCATGGAAACCCAGAATAAAGATGTGACACTCATGTCATATCACAAGGCTCCGGATCTTGAAGCAATAGATACTGATGTGCGTGGCACGGATGGAGTACTGTCGACCAATGAGGACTATTTTGTAACATATGGTATGCTGTCTGATATGAATTACTCTTTTTACAGTGTTGATGGTGAATATTATGGTTCTTATGATGTGTCCTGCGGCGATTATAAGAAGTTCTCAGGATTTACTTCGGACAACTATTTTGTGATGGTACAGGATATTGGGTGCGTATGTTACTGGTACAATCCTATAGATGATATAAGTTATTCTTGCGAACTGTTTGCAGATTATACCAGTTCTTATATGATGATCACAGATGCATACTACACCAGAAATAAACAGTATGCTTTATTCAGAAGTGGTCAATATTACAGTGTTGTTGACCTGGTTAATAAAACTGAGATTTATGCAGGCTACAATGGCAATGCGATCACAGGAGCAGCCGTAAGTGAGGATGGAAGTACGGTATATCTGGCATTTGTTGATAATGCTTTCTGCGTAATAGACTGTGCTACAGATACTTCCAAAGAGTATGATGGCCTGGGCCTGAATACCGCGAGTATGGTTAATGATAATATCGTGGTGAGCGATGACGGTAAATATGTTGCTGTATGTTGCAAGGATGCTGTCGTAAGAACTTTGGATACTGAGGCGGGTATAGTCACAGCCGAGCTTGAGATATTCAGTACACAGAATTGCTTCATGTCATTTTTCACTGATATGACTATGGTACTCGTTCATTGCAACGACGAGATAATCAATGTAATTGATGCAGAGGATGGAAACATATTTTCACAGATATCTATGAAGGTGCAGAATATCAGATCTATGTCTGTTGACTGGGAAATGAATTACTATGTGATAGTATCCGATGATGGCGTCACATTGCTCAATGCAAGTGATTACAAGCCTGTGGCATTTGCTCCGCGTGGTTTCGGATATATCACTTCTACACATACCTTCCTCGAAAGATATGCTGATACGATATATACAACCAAGTATAAGAATTACGAGGAACTGATTGACGAAGTCGGTGCACAGTTCCCGGGAGCAGAACTGACGGACGAAGAGATGGCGAAGTATAATATTAT
>DCIR01000046.1:559-46045 GCA_002317155.1 Lachnospiraceae bacterium UBA1721 | reverse complement strand
TTCGATGTGATAGATTGGTAGACTAAAACAAGTTATTGTCCTGTGTCAAGAATTAGTATTTAAGATGGGTATTTTTAGGAATAGGAACAGCTGGTGCAATTACATATTTGGGTACGATTGAAAAGAGTAAATAGGTTTCGAAAGATTCAGAACAGTAAGAATTATTCCTAGTAATGGACAGATAAATCCCAGGTTGTCGAGCTGATGACAATAAACTTGTAATTTAACATATAGACCAACTTAGTTAAAAGGGCAAAATAAGTTATGATTAGAACCTCAGTCAATGATAGACTGAGGTTTTTGATGTTTGTTTTTATTTTGGATTAATAGACAAAAATATGATGTCGGTAGCTGTACTTGAGATGAAGAAAGATAAACATGTATCGTTGATGGTTTATTCAATAATCTGGTAGGTGATGTCAAGGGGAATAACCAGGCTGTGACCGATAGTAAGGAGCGTCAGGCTGAGAAGGAGAAAAAGGTTGCTCTTGGTCAGAAAGATGATGATTCAGAGAGCAGTGAAAATAAAAAATACATAACTATGTAACGGTATTGGAGAAAAAACATACAAGTGTTTAACGGACACAACACACAATTATCGCTATATATTTCGCCACTAATAAAGTATATTCCGGTATAGGCTCAATATATAATTTTAATTAAGTGAGGTGTAAAAATTATGAGAGCAGAGAATATCAATAATGAAATCAAGAGTGTTATCATTTTTCAGACCAAGATGCTTAGAGAATATGCTAAAAGAAATTGCGTGACTGCATACTTTATAATAGCGGCTATATTATATCCCTTTGTAATTGCAATCAGTCTCAGCAGCATGAATGTAAAATCATATATTGATGGCAATCATATGGTAAATACATTAATTACTTTTTTGATAATTCCGGTACTTATTGTAGTGTTGGGTGTGATTATTACTAAATGCTATGATTATAAGCTCAAAAAATATGTTATGGCCGCGGAAGATTGTGAATATGTTCTTATTCCCAGTAAAATAATCGGCAAAGAGATGATTAAGGGCTCTAGGGGAACTAATCTCATCCATCATATGATAGTTAGTACTCCTTCTACGTCGGAAGTTACCGTAAGGATTAGAGAGTGTGATTATGGCTACTTGAATATGGGGAAGTTAGCTTACCTAATTGAATGGAACGATATGGATAAAGGAATCCTTGATAGATATGATGTATACATTCCTTAACTGATAAGCGTGGTTTTGAGTCTGTTGAGGCGATGAATGAATATATGATTTCACAGTGGAATAAGAAAGTTCACTCTTGATGAGTGGATCGAGCTTGATAAGAAACGAAGAATTACTATCCCGGCGCTTGGAGAATATCATGATGATTGGATGGAAGACATTAAAGAAAAGTTCGTTGAAGATTAATCTTACAACACTGTAAGATAACTGTAAGGCTAATCAATGGTACCTGCCTCTTGCGGATGATAATATTAGTTCATCAAGTGAAACACATCAGATACACAATCCGATGAAACAATATTTAATCCAAGAGAGGTAAATAATTATGAAGACAAGAACAACAAAGATCATTTCATGGGTAGCAAGCGCAGTAGTAGTTGCAATGTTTGTAATATCAGTAGTACAGAGCATCAATGGAATCGCAGTTAACTGGGGTTTGAATTCGATGGTTGCTTGCTGCTTGACCTGTGTATTTGCAAGCATCAGTGCTAAAGAGAAGAAGGAAGCTAACAAGGAATCAGCTGAAATGGCTTAATAGTGAGAACGGAATAAAGTCAAAATATATTTATAAATTAGAATATGGAGAAACAAAAATGGCAGTTAATTTTAATCAAAACAGTGTTTTTAATCTTAAACCCATCCCTAATGAGCAGGTTCGTGCGGAGGTACATAACCTTTTTATTAGTGGCGAAGAAGTTGAATGTGCGTTCCAGACAATCAGAGATCAGCTTGTGTTTACTAACAAGCGAATCATTGCAATAGATGTTCAGGGTATTACCGGCAAGAGAAAATCATACAGCACAATGCCTTATTCAAAGATTCAGTATTTTTCAATTCAGACTCCCGGACTTATTGAGATTTTCCCGGATTCAGAATTGTATTTAATGTTTACTAATGGATTTACTGCTAAGTTTGAATTTAAGGGAAACGTTGATATCGGAAAGATTGGAAGAATGATTTCTGAGTATGTATTGCAGTAGTTTATATGAATATCACTGGGCCCTCGCATGTTTGCGGGGGCTTATTATATTTATGTCCGAGACAAAAGACAATAAGCAAACATTATTGAGCAATTATACCTATATAATTCGCACCTACTGATATATATTATTGCGACAAATACGATATATTAGTATTATCGATTTGGCTGTGTAATTGCAGTATGACGTAATATTTATTTAGTTTGAAAGCAATAGATAATGGAAGATTTAGTAATAAAAATTTTTAAGTGTATATCAAGAAGAAGTGCAATACTGATGATGGCATTAACATCGATTAATTTTGCACTGGCTTTGGCGGCGTTTGGTATGTTCGTATTTTTAACTGAAGGTGCGGATATATATATTATGCTTTATTTCATTGGTTCGCTGCTTGCCTTTGGATGGGCGTTAACTGTTATGTTTATGCTTGAGGATTGCAGAAAAGTCGGTACTAATGGTGACAGCCCTGTAGGTTCACAGAGTCATTTTGTTCACAATTATTTTGCCGGAGAATATAAGCATAGCCGCAGCCGTAGAATTTGGGCATGTATTTTGATTGTTTTTTTGATATTTCAGGTTTTAGTATATTTAGTCCCGGCAATAATGGTGGACGAATTTACTGCGGGAGCAGTGGGTCGCATTACCGGAGTATTGATTCCGTTGTCAGTGCTGGCACTGATTATTGTCAGGCTTCTTGCAGAAGATATAACAATCAGATATCAGTTGGGATTATTAGAAAATGGTGATTTCACATATACGCAGGTTATGATAGCAGACAGATATTATTCTTTTGCCAAAAGGAAACGTTATTCTTTTGATTACAGAGTAAGTAAATATATTGTAGTCGAGGACTCGCAGGGAAATCGTGGTCGTTTTAAGGTTAACAACTACAAAATGGAATCTTCTGTTTATGCAAAGAATGTATATGTTATTATGCCGAACCGTAAGCTTGGAATGTTTGAGGAACCGCTGCTTTATTTCAGTAATGGTTCGTTCGAAGAGGCCGAGGAACAATATTACGACGACAATTTTAAGTTTGTTTGATTTGGAGGAAATATGAAAACAGTAAGAGTTGTTGCTGCAGTAATTAAGGCCTTAAATGAAAATGGTGACCCCATAATATTCGCTACACAAAGAGGTTACGGTGACTTCAAGGGTGGATGGGAATTTCCGGGAGGAAAAATCGAGGACGGAGAGACTCCTCAGGAAGCTCTAAAACGCGAGATAATGGAAGAGTTGGATACAGAGATTACTGTTGGAGAGTTGATTGAAACCGTAGAATATGATTATCCGACATTTCATTTGTCGATGGATTGCTTTTGGTGCGAGATTGTGAAAGGTGATCTGGTGCTTAAAGAACATGAGGCGGCGAAGTGGCTAAAAAGCGATGAATTGAACAGCGTTGATTGGTTACCGGCAGACGTCTCATTAATTGATAAAATAAGTAAATAAGTGCGGCAGATTTTATTGCTTAAATTAGTAAATAGATTAATCAAATATTTTCGTTAAAAAGCTGTCTATATTAATATAGCGTGTAACTCATGTTGTATTTTATGGAGGAGATGTATTATGACAGGCAGGGAAAAATGTAAAGTATTAAAGGAAATCAGAAGAAAACAGGCTGAGTCGTTGGGAATTGATTTACATCAGCGCGAATGTACTTACACCGGACCATGTAAGGGTACTTGCCCTAAATGTAAGGCCGAAGAAGTGCAGTTAAATGCAGAGCTTCTGAAGAGAAAAGCACTTGCAGTTGGCGGTGCGGTAGGAATAGCACTTAGTTTATCAGCATGTGCAGGACCGGGATTGGGATCAAGTAATGATCTTGAGGGCGAAGCTCAGCCTTATGAACCGGAAGGTAATAATGTTATTGAAACCATTGAAGGTGATATAGCTGAACCGGTAGATAATGAACCAGGCGGTAGTGGTAATTGGTGTGATCCTAAGGAGAATCAGAATAAGCCTTGGGAAAATCCTGAGAACAACTCGGTGAATGATCCGAATGATATTATATATACAGAAGGTGTTGCTGAACCGCCGGAATATGACCCGATTGATTATTATACCGAAGGGGAAATTGAGGCTTATACAATAGAGGGTGATATAGCCTATGATCCTTCAGGTGATGGTAATGGTGGCGTAGTTAATAAGTCATATGAGCCTGAGGAGAGAAGCAGACAGGATATAGATGCTTTATTGGATCAGATGTTTATGATGGAGTCTGATTGATAATAATCTGTGCGGTTAGTGAATAGGAGAATAGTGTGGCGGTATTAAATGTAATATCAGTCAGTCGTCATAGACTTACGACAGACGGAAACGGAGTCACTACGCTGGTGGCGTTGGCCGGTTGTCCCCTTAAGTGCGAATACTGTATCAATAAGGATGTATTGAGCGCCCATAAGAGTGTGCCATGTCCACCCGAGAAGCTGTTGGAAAAAGCGATGATAGATTACTGTTATTTTGCTTCAACAGGAGGCGGCATTACTTTTGGAGGCGGGGAACCGTTACTTCATAGCGAGGCGCTTGTGGAATTTATGGCTATCAAGCCGGATGATGTTTCAGTGGTTTTAGAGACTTCACTGAATCATGATGCAGAGACTGTTGCGAAGGTGCTTGATGGTGCCAATGAACTGATTATTGATATCAAGTCAATGAATCCTGCGATATATAGAAAATATACGGGCTTGGATAATACCAACACATTACATTGGCTCAAATATATCATAGATAATGGTCTTCAAAATAAATGTACTATTAAGGTTCCTAACATACCAAAGTACACTCAGAAAGAAGATATAGAAGCATCCGTAGAGACATTGAAAGATATGGGATTTACAAAGATAAATGTATTTGATTATCTGGTAAAAGAATAAAGAAAACATTCAAAAAGCCTCCCGATTTGGGAGGCTTTAGTTTTTTGTTTATCGAGGATTATTTTACAACAACATAGTCAGGGCTGGGCTGCATATCCTCAGGAATAATGCCTGCATCAACAGATTCCACGATACCGTCATATGTTTCCCAATCGTTCATAAAGAAGTAGATTACTGAGAAGTAATGAGATACAGGATTGTAATCCTTAATAATCAAATCATCGTTGAGCATAGCCATTTCGAAGGCCATAGTATATGATTCTTCACTGTCGAAGAAATACCAGAGGCGGCTGGTTCCGGTTAACCAGTTAACATCACCGTTCTCATAAAATCCGCCTAATACATAATAGAGTTCAGATTCACCAAATGTATTCTCGGTTCCTACATATTTAAGAACCAAAGTATCGTTGGGAATAGATACGCCTACAGCGTCGTAAGGGCTCATTATTTCATAATTGACTTCAGCAAACTCAAGAGGATCGGATACGTAATCATCTGAAGGATCAGTATATGTATCTCCACCGCCTACACTACCGTCATCGATACCGGAGCTTCCGTCGTCACCTGTGTCGGGATAGTCGATCTGTCCGGGATCGTCAATAGGATTTGTTGTGCCGCCGTAAATATCACTTCCATTATCTACAGGATCGATATCACTGGGACGTGAGTTGTACACGATTTCATCGTCCTTGACTATGAGTTCATCATTTTTAATAGTGCAGGGAACATAGAAAATAACAAATCCGTCGACGTCTGTGTTGGTGAGAACAAGTGTGTAATCATCTTCATCAAGGTAACCATAGTCAAGTACATAAGTGTAGGGACCTGCCTGTGGATTGGCATTATCGTCGAAATAATTTTCAGGATATGTATAAGTAACATCGTATTCATCGGCGTCGCGTTCATACAAGTACTCGCCCTCTGTGCAAAGGCCAAGCCATGAATCACAATCGATAGGCTCGGTTACAGAAATGCTGAAGGTTGCATATCCATCTTCATCGTCTTTAATGGTGAATGATGAAGAACCTGCTCCACTGTTGCCGGATGAGCTGCTGCCGCCGTCTTCATCCTTATCATCGTCATCGTCGTCATCATCTGAATCATCTTCCTGGTTAGTTTCACTATAATCTCTCAATATGCTACAGCCGGTGAGAGAGACCATCATAGTAAGTGCCATAATTAATACAAGCTTTTTTTTCATTGTTTGCCTCCATATTATTTCAATAAATATTTATGTATTAATTGAAATCTTCAAATAATATATATTATATAGAACAGCGTTTCAATCGTGATATTGTGATTTTTGTGTTAAATCTATAGAATTACAACAAATTTTTAGAGCATGGCAAAAGATATTTTTAGTAAAAAGCAGTCTCGGCCACTTCTTAAGATGAGTTAAGAAGTGGCTTTTTATATTGCAAAAATCACGGAAATCAAGCACAATGTAAAGTGTATTTTTATGTGATTACGGAAGTACATACAGAGTTCATTTTGGAGGCGATACGATGAAATTGCTTGATAAGATAAACGATAAAGTATATGTCATTGCGGAGATGTCCGGCAATCATGCGGGAAGTAAGGACAGAGCAATGGAGATTTTGCACGCGGCTAAAGAGTCCGGTGCGGATTGCATCAAGATCCAGACTTATACTCCGGATACAATGACTATCAATTGCAGTAATGAATATTTCAATATTGATGGCGGAACCTGGGATGGAGAGAATCTCTATCATTTATATGAAAAGGCATATACTCCGTGGGAGTGGCAGGCAGATATTAAGGCAGAAGCCGAGAAAATCGGATTGGATTTTTTGTCTACGGCTTTTGACAAAACTTCGGTTGATTTCCTGGAGTCTATAGGACTTGAATTTTACAAAATTGCATCATTTGAGCTTACAGATATTCCGCTTCTTAAGTATGTTGCATCCAAGAATAAGCCTATCATCCTTTCAACCGGAATGGGTACCAAGGAAGAGATAGATGCAGCGGTAGATGCTATTAAGCAGACAGGTAACAACGAACTGGTTCTTCTTAAATGTTCAAGCGATTATCCCGCAGTTACCGGTGATATGAATCTTAGAACCATGGTTGATATGGGAAAGCAGTACGGAGTACCTGTGGGATTATCAGATCACAGCATGGGTAATGTGGGCGTTGTGGCAGCAGTTGCCATGGGAGCGCGCGTGGTCGAGAAGCATTTTTGCGTGAGCAGAAAGGTAGAAAATCCCGATTCGTCATTCTCTATGGAGCCGCATGAGTTCAAAAAGATGGTTGAGGACATTCGTACCGTTGAACTGGCAATGGGAAGTGTTAAGTACGGCCCTTCAGATAGAGAGCTGGCTAACTTAAAATTCAGACGTTCTATTTTCTGCTCTAAGGATATAAAAGCAGGAGAGATTATTACTGAGGCAAACGTTAAGGTTATCAGACCCAGCTATGGTTTGGCTCCTATTTGTATGGAAGATATACTCGGTAAAAAAGCTAAGCAGGATATTAAGTTTGGTACACCTATGGCATGGGAGATGGTAGAGTGAAGATTTTAATCGCTACACATAAAAGCTGGAATATTGACAGGGCTAATGCGCTTATAACTAATCACAAAGAGCATGATATAAGGTTAATAACCGAAAAGGACGAACTCACTGAGGAGATGGTGAATGACTTCGCACCGGATTATATATTTTTCCCTCACTGGTCTTACTACATCCCTCAGAGCATTTATGAAAAGTGGGAATGCGTTGTGTTTCATATGACGGATTTACCATACGGAAGGGGCGGAAGTCCTCTGCAGAATCTGATAGTTCGCGGAATCAAGAACACTAAGATATCAGCTATCAGAGTAGTAGAAGGAATGGATGCCGGCGCTATATATATGAAAGAGGATCTTAATCTGGACGGATCGGCAACAGAGATTTTCGACAGGGCCTCAGAGATTATTTTCAGCAAAATGATTCCTGTGATTCTAAAGGATGACATAGTGCCTAAGGAGCAGGAGGGAGAGGTTGTTACATTTAAGAGAAGAAATAAAGCTGATGGCGAACTTCTTCCCACAATGACTCCCGAGACTATATATGACTTTATCAGAATGTTGGATGCGGAGGGATATCCCAACGCATTTATAAAGTTTGGTGATTACATTTTGGAGTTTTCCGATGCAGCGCTCAATGGAGATGAGGTGGCTGCAAGAGTAGTTATACGTAAGGAGAATAAATAATGAGTACAATTTTAGTAGTGGCTGCACATCCTGATGATGAGCTTCTCGGAGTAGGAGCAACTATAGCAAAACATATTAAGAACGGTGATGAGGCTTACGCTCTTATCTTAGGAGAAGGCCAGACCTCAAGAACAAATACGAGAGAAGAGACCGACCAGAGTGTAGTTGCCGATCTTCATAAGGATAGTGTTGCGGCTTCAAAGGTAATCGGTTTTAAGGATATTTTCTTTGAGAATTTCCCTGATAACAGATTTGACCAGGTTGATTTGCTTGATATTGTCAAAGCTGTTGAAAAGTATGTTGCTAAGATTAAGCCTGACATTATTTATACTCATCACAGAGGTGATTTGAATGTAGATCATCAGTATACCTGCCGCGCTGTAATGACAGGAACCAGACCGGTTAATAACTGTTGTGTAAAAGAGATTTACTGTTTTGAGACAGTGTCATCTACAGAGTGGAATTTCTCATATGGTGATGAGGCATTTACCCCTGATACTTTTGTGGATGTAGAGGATACATTCGAAGTAAAAATAGAAGCAATGAAGCATTATAAGTCTGAACTTTGTGAATTCCCTCATCCCAGATCGCTGGAAAATCTGGAAATCTGTGCCAAGAGATGGGGCGCAGTGACAGGCAAAAAGTATGTAGAGGCATTTGAAACATTGCGAGTAATTCGTTAGTCGGTGAGTTGATGGATAATTTGTATTTACGCGAAGCTACAAAAAATGATGTGGATTTGATTTTCAATTGGGCAAATGACGATGATGAGAGAAGATTTTCTTTTAATCCTCAGAAGATTGCTTACGAAGATCATTGCAGATGGTATGAGAAAAAATTAAATTCAGATGATACATCAATATATGTTTTGATGTGTGACGATACCCCTGTTGGTCAATGTCGATTAGACGTGGAAGAGCAGGATGCTCTGATTTCTTATTTTATAGATAAAAGCTATAGAAATAGGGGATATGGAAAGCGGCTGCTGAACTTAGTGGCCGATAAGGTAGCGGATGATTATCCAATGGTAAGTTGTCTGGTGGCACAGGTTAAAACAGAAAATATTCCTTCGCAAAAGGTATTCCTGTCTCTTGGATATACTGAGGAGATTTTCTCGGAGTATAAAGAATACAAAAATATGTTATAACGCAGGATGTAAAATAATGTATTTTTGTGAAATGGATTAGGAGAATATAGCTCAGTTACGTTGTATTATAGTCGTAAACGTGAATATTATGAGATTCATAGCTTTTGACCGACAAATAAATGTAATGGAGAAGGATGGTCAAGTAGTGAAGGTAGATTAACCTTTCAATTGTTATGGGAAATCTTATGAATGCTGCATCACCTGCAAATGAGCCGGCTCCCAGAAAAGATAATTATGTTTATTTTATCAGATAATTTAGTGGCAATTTGACCAATTTACTGATAATATAGTTATAAGTTTAGGTTATAGGAGTGCGTCAAAATGATATTGTACGATCATTTAGCTCTCTCGGAGGATATCCTGGAGGCGCTTTCACAACTTAATATTGACTATGTATTTCAGCCTATCTTTTTGAAGGATGGGAAGACTATATATGCCCGCGAGGCGTTAATGCGTCCCAAGGAAATGTCTGTCACTGATTTGATTGCCAAGTATGAAAAGATGGATAAACTGCATGTCATTGAAATAGCAACATTTTTCGGTGCTATGCAGGCATATACACTCAGAGGATATACTGAAAAGATTTCGATCAATTCATTCCCTTCTGACTGTATGGCTATCGAAGAAGCTGAGGTGTTCAGAGACTACTTCGGTGATGACATCAGAGGACGAATGATCATAGAGATGCTGGAATATCCGAGCCTTTCTGTAAAGAAATGGGCTATGAAGAATGAGAGCGTCAGATATATGGACAATATGATATCTTTGGATGACTACGGAACGGGCATTAACGATATGGATAAGGTAGAGTTCCTTAATCCGGACATCGTTAAGCTGGACAGATCGTTGATTTCGGATGTTGATAAAGATGTCTACAAGCAGGCCAACTGCAGAGATATAATTGAACAGCTGCATCATATGAACAAGCTGGTTGTTGCAGAAGGTGTAGAGACAAAAGAAGAATTTGAGTATCTGGTAGGACTCGGAGCAGATTTGTTCCAAGGATATTACCTCGCCAGACCTGCTTAATTGATTAGTTAGGGGCTGTTACGGCAGCCCCTTTATTTTGTTATGAATAACGAGCTAAGTGAAAACGTGTGCTCGAATAGATACCGTTATTAATAATTCAATCGGAGGATAAGTAATGAATATGGATGAGACTTTTGAGAACAGTGAAGTACAGGGTTGTGGTTGCAGTGAAGGAGAGCCTTGCGGAGCTTGTGGAGAAGGTGGTTGCGGAGGTTCAGGCAGCTGTGGTAATTCTGATGGCGGTTGTGGCTCAGGTGGCTGCGGTGGTTGCCATGCAAAACCTTCATTTGACGGTAAGAATGTTGGAAAGAGGGTAAAAGCTCACTACGAGGGAACCTTTAATGACGGAACAGTGTTTGATTCTTCATATGGAAGAGGAGAGCCTCTTGAGTTTGTATGTGGAGCAGGACAGATGATTATCGGCTTTGATAAAGCTGTTGCCAATATGGAAGTTGGAGAGATTGTAAACATTCATCTGATGCCCGATGAGGCATACGGAGAATCTGATCCGGATGCTATTTTCACGGTAGAAATAGCAGAACTTCCCGGCTCAGAGGCTCTTTCCGTAGGAGAAGAAGCATATCTTCAGGATATGTACGGAAGACCTATTCCTGTAAGAATTGTTGCCAAGGATGATAAGACTATTACCTTTGATGCCAACCATGAGATGGCAGGAAAAGAATTGAACTTTAAGATTGAGCTGGTAGAGGTTCAGTAAGATACTGCAATATAACATGCGGGGAGGAAATCGGCTTTGAAAAAATACAATTGCGTGGTTGTATTTGATGCGGAAAAGCAAAATATTCTGTTCTGCAAAAGAATAAAGGATCCGTATAAGGGACTGTACAATTTCCCCGGTGGTAAGATTGAGCCTGATGAGGGCTCCCTTGATGCGGCGTATCGTGAACTGCTGGAGGAGACCGGGATTTCGAAGGCTGATATCAATTTGAAGCACTTTATGGATATCACATATTATATGCGTGATTTTGTGCTTGAATTGTATGTAGGTCAGCTAAAAGGAAAAGTCGAAATCATAGAGGAAGTTAATCCTTTGGAGTGGCTTCCGGTCACGAATGATTTTGCGGATAAAAGTATGTATGCCGGAGACCAGAACATTGCTCATATTGTGAATGTGGCAATGATGTGTGAACCGGATTAGGATAATAACAGGAGAAGTGTATGAGTACAGCAATTTTGACAATAGATGATATATCTTCCAAGAATACCCCGGCGATAGTCGATTATCTGGTATCAAAGGGTATAACTGCGGTAATGTTTGCAGTTGGAGAAAATGTTGAGAAGTTTTATGACGAAGCTATCTATGCTGTTAGGGCAGGTATGATAGTAGGTAATCATAGCTATTCACATCCTGCTTTCTCTTCACTTACGATTGAGCAGGCGAAGGCTGAGATTGAGAAAAATGAGCAGATACTGAATAAGCTATACAAAGATGCCGGAGTCGAGAGAGTATACAGACCATTTCGCTTCCCTTATGGAGATAAGGGTGGAGCTATCGCGCAGGATATTCAGAAGTATCTTGCAGAGCAGGGATTTGATAAGCTTGATGATACCAAGATAGAGTATCCCTGGTGGAGTCAGAATGGATGTGACAAAAATATAGATACCTTCTGGACATTTGATTTTGAAGAGTATCGTATTTGGCAGAGTGATGATTTTACTGTAGAGAATGTATGGGCGAAAATAAAGAATATGAATCCTACCCAGGGTGCAGCCTTGCTCGCTGAAGATAATTATCATTTTATCCTTACTCATGCTCATGATGAGACCGAGGAGGTTGTACCCGGGTATATTATGCAGTTTGTAGATTACTGCTTAGAGAACGGAATGATTTTCGACAAGCCTACGTTTTTAATGTAATAGAAATTGGACTTATTATTACATTAAGCTGTCCATCAGAGTTCCGGTAGATACATTGTAGCTTCCGTTGCTTGTGTAGAGTGATGTCTTGGTCGACTCGTAGTTGGCGTTGGAAGCGGCCATGCCTGCAGAAACCTTAACGCTGTAGCCGTATGATGCCTTGGCAGAGAAGAGTGATGACATACCTGACTTGTCAGCCTTATTGAAGGCATCCTCATCTAACGAAAGTTTACCGTCGCTACCGACACTGATTCCGAGGCTGCTCAGCTGCTTATTATAAGAAGCGGTAGCGGCCTTGATGGTTTCTGTTCTGCCTGTGATGGTAGAATTACCGGTATCTCCTGAAGCACTAAGGAAACTATTGTAGTCCTTGACGTAATTCTGAACTGCCTTGAGTGTTTCTGTAGCGTCTTTTGAAGCATCAAGTGATGAAAGTGTATCAATAGACTTTTGAAGTGAGTCGGCAGATGTGGATACCTTGTTATATACAGAGGTTTCTGCATCTGCTGTTATTTTTTTATCGGTTGTGGTGGTATTGTTACCCTTCGCAGCTGAAGGCTCTTTTGCATAATAAGCCTTAAGAAGCTTGCCGTAGGTGCCACGCTTTATAGATGAATAATCTGAAAGCAAACCACTTAAATCCCCGGCGGGAGAGTTCTTTGATGAATTTGTATTTAAGCTTGAAAATAAAGCTGAATAATCGGTTTTGGCCTGAATATTTATCTTCATAACGCATACCTCTTGCCTAATATTTCATCTTAAATATACCACTGCGAGATTATTAATTCAATTAACTACATAGCGGATTTGGCTGTGATTTAACCTCAAAATATCGGTGGTCTGCTCATTTGTTTACAATCTGGTATTATTCAAATTAATAAAAACAGTATTATCATAAGTCCAGCAAGGAGGAATGATAAAATGAGTACACAGACCAAAGCTATAGGGAAGAAACAAAACATGGCGCTTGTAGAGCTGGTAGTAACGGCCCTGTTCATAGCGCTTGTATATGTTTTTACAGCATTTATAAATGTTAAATTATCGTTTTCACTTTACGGAGGATTGATCCACTTCGGAAATGTACCGCTCTTTATTTGTGCTATTCTTTTTGGTAAAAGAAGTGGTGCAATTGCAGGCGGAATAGGAATGGCACTTTTTGATCTGCTTTCGGGCTGGACATTATGGGCGCCATTCACGCTAGTGATTGTTGCCTTGATGGGATTTGTGGTTGGTCTTATCACTGAGAAAAAGAATGGAATCGGCTGGTATATACTGGCAATGGTTGCTACTGTTCCGATTAAGATTATAGGATACTATCTTGCAGAGGGGATCATATATAGTAATTGGATTTCTCCGTTAACTGCTATTCCCGGCAACCTTATTCAGGTGGGAGTCGCAATCATAATCGTAGCAATTATTATTGTGCCTCTTAAGCATGCTAAAAATCGTATTTTCCGTAACTGAACTATAATGTTTTCTATCCATCTGCCGATATAAATATCAAAGAAATACAGTATATCCTCGGTGGGCATCGGACCCAAGCTACAGTGGCTGATTTGACTAAAGCGGTTGGCTGCCGGATAGTGGAATGAGACATCGGCGGATGGGAAGGAAAAATATGAATAATTGTTGGTAAGGCCGCATTTCCGGTAGGGGATGCGGTCTATTAATTTGCATAAAAGATTTTTACTTACAAATTTATGTAAAAGTGATAAAAGAGAAATGAATATCGGCGATTATTTATTTAAATATAACAACAATTATGCTATAATTATGCTTATCTATATGGCTCAAAATGGAGCCTTTCGGGGGAGTTCACTTAGCAATTAGGATATATAGTTTCTGTGAGGGAAATTAATACAATATATAGGTGACGACTATGTTGGATATTATTTTTAATTATCAAAATGAGATTATGTTTGGTTGCGGAATTGTCAATCTGATTTTGGCTTTTTTCGTGGTTATAATGAAGCTTCATTCAATTAGAAAGAAGCTGGCAATGTTAAAAATGCAACTTTCGGTTGCTGTTTTGACTATAAGTGTATCACTAACAATTCACTACGATGGGGATCCGAGTCAGGCTGCATTTTGGATAGTTCGTATAACCAATTTCTTTACTTTTACGGCATTGCTTACCAGTATCATGTTTACATGCGAATACAGTGTGGCAGTTTTCATGGAATCCAATAAGTTTGCAAAACTGCCGAAGAGACTGTTGCTGGGATTTATCATTCCGTCTGTTGGAATAACAATGATTGTAATTTCGCAGTTTACCGGAATTTACTATTCGTTTGATGCCCATAATGTATATCAACGAGGGCCACTGTTCTTTGTGGCATTTCTATTCCCATTTACAACGGTCATCCTGCTGCTTTCATTTTCAATTCAGTACCGCAAGATTATTACCAAGAATTTGCTCGCAGCGCTAGTGCTGTTCTATTTGCTGCCAATGATGGCCGGAATCACTCAGCTTTTTGTATACGGTCATCCACTTATCGAATTCACCTGCTGGATGGCTTCCGTAACCTTATTCTGGTTTGCTCTCAGTGATCAGAATGATGAGCTTATACGTGCGGCCAATACGGACTTAAGAACCGGTCTGGTTAATACTTATGGATATATTTATGAAGTAGAAAAAATTGCCCAGTTTAAGAATATCACCGAGTATACTGCGTTCTATTTTGATATTGTAAGAATGAGTAGCCTTAACAATAAGTACGGTAAGCGTTTGGGTGATGAAATTATCGAAAGATATGCTGAGATATTGCTGGAGTTTTTCGATAAGGACGAAGTGCTCGGAAGACTTGGTGGTAATTATTTTGTATCACTGGTAAAAACTAGCAGGGCTGAGGAATTCCTTAAGCTTATTGGCGATTGCCCTGTAGATTTTGAATATTACAACAAAAAAGAGGTTCTTCATATAAGGGCAATAGCCGGTGCATATGAGGTCAAAAAGAAGAACATTCCCGGTGGCCAGGTGCTTTCAAATACGGCAACAGCTCTTTCTTATGCTAAGAATGTCGTACATAAGCCGTATGTATATTTGGATGATGAATTAGCTAAGAAGTTTGAACATACACGTATTGTGGAAGAACAGACCAGAAAGGGACTGGAGCTTGGAGAGTTTGTTCCGTTTTATCAGCCTAAGGTCGACACCGGTACCAATACTATGTGCGGAGCTGAAGCCCTTGCCAGATGGCGATTTAAGGATAAGCTTGTACCGCCGATAGAGTTTATACCGGTCATGGAGAGAAATACCAGTATCTGTGATCTGGATTTTTATATTTTGGAGCGCGTGTGCCTCGATATTAAGGATTGGCTCGAGAGAGGAATTGAACCGGTTACTGTATCGGTCAATTTCTCGAGAAAGAATCTTGGCAATCCTATTCTGGCTGAGGCGATTTCCAAGGTTGTAGAAAAACATGGCGTCCCGAAGAAGTACATACAGATAGAGGTTACGGAAACAATTGATGAATTCCCGATGTCATATCTGATCGGTGTGGTGGAAGCGCTGCAAAGATATGGCTTAACGGTTGCAATAGATGATTTTGGAACGGGTAGTTCATCAATCAAACTTCTTAAGGATGTTAACTTCGATGTCCTGAAGATTGATAAGTCTTTTGTTGACTACAACAGTGACAAAGACAGAGTACTTTTGAGTGATATTATTCTGATGGCAAAAAACAGAGAAATCAGTGTAATCGCAGAGGGTGTTGAAGAGGCTGCGCAGGTTGAATCGCTTAAAGACATGGAATGTTATGCTATCCAGGGTTATATCTTTGATAAGCCGTTGGAAAAGAAAGAATTTGAAGAACGTCTTATGAATAAGAGTTATTCAATCTAAGAATTTGTAGCAGCTGTTAAATTTACTAATGGGGGGATTATGAATGTCAGCATACGATGAGATTAATAGAATTTATTTGACAAAGGCTTTATATCACTTTGAATTTGATTTGAATAAAGGAATTGTCGAAGAAGATATTATCGACCGCAACGGTCGCAATGTCACTGAAGATTTAGGCCTAACAGCACCGTGCTCTTTTGATGAAATGATGGAGCGCTCATATGATGAAAAATATCTTGGCGTATGGCATATTACCGATGCGCAGATTGATAAGATTAGTTGTGAATCGCTGAAGAAGGCATATGAAGACGGAGAACAGCTTATTGAAGCATTTATTTATGTTCTGAGCAAGGATATGTATAATCGTGTGTCGTTTTACATAGTGCCTGATGAAGAAAACGGTGAACCGAGAGTCTATGTATGTGCTATGGATATAACCGAAGATGAGAAGCGCCGTGAGATAATCTATGGACAGTTGAAGACAGACAAGAGTGAGATAGAGGATATCATTGCATCAGCGAATGTTGGAATGTGGCATATCATTCTCTTTGACGGACAGAAGCCTAAAATGAAGGGAAGTCCGAAGATGCATGAATTGATGGGGGCCGGTACAGACTTGTCCGAAGAAGAATTATATGACTACTGGTATAAGCGTATTAAGAAATCATCAGTTCCTTCAGTTACAGCCAGTGTTGAGGAGATGATTGAAAAAGGTTTCTCGGAGAATACCTATACATGGAATCATCCTGCAAAGGGAGAGTGCTTTGTTCGATGCGGTGGTACTGCACTTAAGATAGAAGGTAAAGGAGTGATACTTCGTGGTTATCACTCGGATGTAACCGAGATTGTAACCGCAGATACCAAGCAAAAGCAGTTACTGCGAGAAGCCCTCGATGAGCTTAAGAAGCAGAAGAAGCTGTTACAGGAAGCACTTGATAACTACAAGGAAGCTGACTATGACAGACGAAGAGATTTCCTGACCGGGCTCAGGAACAGACAGGATATGTTCGAAATGCTTCAGGATGTTTTATCCGGCAAGCGTGAAAATATTAAATCTATGTTTATGATGGATATAGATAATTTCAAGCTGCTTAATGATCATTATGGTCATACCTATGGTGATGAGTGCCTTGAAAGAATCGGTGATGCTTTGAATGATTATGCTAAGAAGCACAGTATTTATTTCTATCGCTATGGTGGTGAGGAGATTTTGGGAATCAGCTTCTCAGACAGAAGAGAGGCCAAGGAAGTTGCAAATGAATTGGTTAAGCTTATAGCAGGGCTTAATATAACCAGAGGAGATCTCCCCACAGGAGTTGTTACTATAAGCCTTGGTTATACGACTGATAATAGCAGATATGAGAAGATGATCGATAAGGCAGATGCCGCAATGTATAAGGCTAAGGCGAACGGCAAGAATCAGGCTGTATGCTTTGAGGAAATGTAAATTATTATAAAAAGGAAATTTCGAATATCTATTTATAACAGAGCAGCTTGAGCTGTTCGAGGAGAGAGAATTAATGTACACATTAAAAAATGATCGACTGACAGTTACAGTAGCGGAGCCTAATAAGGAGTGCGTTACATGTCGTTTTGACAGAGCAGGATTTGTCACCGGAGTTAAGCTTGATGGTGAGTATGATTTTCTTGCTCAGGAGGACATGCTTGATGGCAGCCCCAGCTCAGGCGGTATGGGACTGTGCTGTGAGAATAGATTTGATCCTATGTCTGAGAGTGTAGCTGTGGGAGAGCAGTATCCTAAGTTCGGTGTTGGTAAGCTTACCAAGACAGAGGACGCAGCATATTTTTTCATGAACACATATCCCTGTGAGGACTATGATGTTACGGTTAAGGAGAATGAGAGCAGTCTGGTATTTACCACTGCAGCAAAAGAAATCGGCGGATATGCGGCAGAGCAGGAAAAAATAATATCAATCAACGGTAATACTTTGACTATTACTACTACTCTTAAAAACGTGGGAAGCAAAGATATCGACATTGACGAGTATTGCCACAATTTTATGACCTTAAACGGCAAGAAGGTTAATTCTGATTACAGATTGGAAATACCTTGTGTAGAAATACCTGTAGGTGAAATCAGAACCAACGATGCGGCAACTTATTTTCACAGCGACGGAAAGAGTCTTTCCAAGTCTGAGGAGAGCATGGTCTTTGCACTTTATGCATTCGACAAAAGTCAGATGAAGCCGGTTGATCAGCCTTATCACTGGACTTTGACCGATACATCTAATGGTCTGACTGTATCTGAGACAGATGATTTTGCTGTTGACAGTGTTACTGTGTGGAGCGTTGGAAATGCAATCTCGCCTGAGATGTTTTTCAAGGCATCTGTAAAGCCGGGAGAGGAAGCTACCTGGAGCAGAACCTATACTTTTTCTAAGTAGTCATATGTAGATTGGACAGAGGTTATATTATGTTATTGATTACAACTATAGATATGGTTACAGGATTGACAGACGCAGATTGTAAGGTGTTGGCCGGATATACTGCTAAGGATAAAATCATTGTTCTATCCAAGGAAGGCGCGATGATGCCGGTTGCAATGTTCCAGACACTCAGTGCACTTAAATGTCAGCTTGAGATTAAGGAGATAGATACCAAGGATTTATTCCAGCTTGGCTATACTATCGGAAGACTGACAGCGTCTGTGAAGAATACAGAAAAAATAATAATACTTACCAATAAAGAGCTCGATGTTGACGATAAGAATATTGTCAGAACAGAGTCACTTTCGAAGGCAAAGGGTGTGAAGGCACCTGCAAAAGCGCCTGCAGAGAAGAAGGCGGCGGCACCCAAGGCAGAAGCAAAAGAAGCAGTAAAAACTGCGGCAAAGTCAGATGCTAAGGAAGCACCTAAGACAGGGATAAAGGACGTAGTTAAGTCTGCACCAAAGTCAGCGTCGAAGGAAGCAACCAAGACTGCATCTAAACCAGAAGCAAAGGAAGCACCTGCCAAGACAAGAGCAACAGGTTCTAAGCTGTGGCCCATCCTCGGAAAATATTCAAAAATGAAGCCCTACAAGGATTTTGTTCTTAAGAATGAAGAGGCATTAATCGGGGCTATTTTAGGTGCGGCTGATGCAGAGATTACCTTTAAGTTCCAGCTCCAGATTAATTTTGGTAGTGATGGCGTGGCTGTATGGGAAATACTCTACAAGCACTTCGCCGATATTCAGGATAAAGTAAAAGCATTGAAATAATTAGTCTGTTCAATTCGGAATCAAAGTATTATAGTATCTGAAAAGACTTTTTATTTTGGAGTAAGTTATGAATTTGATCAAGAAAAGAATAATTTCAGTTTTGCTGGTAATGAGTTTTGCCATTATGCTGACAGGATGCAGTAGGTGTCCTCACACTGATATCACTGAGGCTACCTGCGTGGATTGTGCGGCATGTGTTAAGTGCGGTCAGACATTCGGAAAGCCTATCGGACATTCTACTAACAGCGGATATTGCTATAGATGTAACAATTACGTGAACTGTCTGAAGCTTGATGAGAAGATGGTAGGTGCAATTGAAGAAAAATGCCTTGATACTGATTTTGTAGCATCCGTAGATACTAAGGCAATAGAGAAGAGCCTGGGCGTAGAATTTATAAAGGAAACGGCTCAGATTTCTGCTGGATATCAGAAGAATGAGTATTTGTATAATATCGAATTATCTATCCAGGCAAAGGGTAAGGATAAGCCCTATGTTATAAGCAGAAACTTTTTTGCTATCGAGGATACAAATGAGGCAACAGGATGGACAATCGATTTCCATGATATTGCGATTGCACCTGTGGAGGACTGATGGACAGATATTCATCTGAACATATGGCTCAGGACATTATGTCTGAGGTCGAGAAGATAAAAGTGAATATGAGCCAGCTTAATCTGATGGTCATTGGTAAGACGGGTACAGGAAAAAGTACTCTTATCAATGGGATGTTTGGAGAGGATTTGGCTCAGACCGGTACAGGTTTTCCGGTTACTATGGAAGTGGGCAGCTATTCGAAGAATAACTACCCATTTATCATTATGGACTGGCCGGGATTTGAATTGGATGGCGATAACTCGATTGATGTTCAGTTCAGTGAGATTAAGAAGGTCATTTCTCTGGGGAATAAAACAAAAAAGCCGCAGAACATGATTCACTGCATTTTGTATTGTGTGAGTGCTACTGGGCATAGATTTGAAGATGCAGAGATTAATTTTGTAAAAAATCTTTTGGCTGAGACCGGTAAAAATAAGATTCCGGTAATACTGGTTATTACGCAGGCTTTTTTGAAAAAAGATACATTGGAGCTCAAGGAAAGCATAGATGAACTGGACCTTCCGTTTGCAGACATAGTACCAGTGCTTGTGCAGGATGTAGATTTGGAAGATTATGTCAAAAAAGCATATGGGCTCGACAGACTCGCGGCATCAATAGGCAGAGTAATCGCAGATGATGTTAAAAATACGCTTGAATGTGTTCAGCAGGTCAATATCAAAATGATGACGCGCAGAGCCGTTATGTATGTAAACGGTTATGCGGCCAAAGCCGGTGTGCTTGGATTAAAGCCGTTGTTTAAGAGAAAGGATTTGTATCCGATAATAGTGTCGACTCTTGCTGCGATATCTACTGTGTACGATATAAGTATTGAGTCAAGCTTTATAGAGACAGTTTCGCAGCTTATTGAGGACAGCGGTGAATCTGAAATTCGGCAGAATAAGGTGATGAATGTAGTTCGCTTTTTGGAGCCTACATTGTATCTGGCCAATTCTGCTATTATAGGTGCTCAATCGGCGGCTGTTATTACGTCATTGGGCGAGGTGTTTATTAAAAAAATGAATCATATTTCCTCTAAGGAGATGGTTCCCGAAGATATGAATCCTGAGATCTTGGTGCAGGAATTCAATGAGCGTTTTAAGTCTGCTATGAAGAGAAAAAAGCAGGAGAAAACACAAAAAGAAGGGGATGAGAATAATGAGCGTAAATGAAGTTGATTTTCGTGAAATAGTAGATAAAATGATGGATTCGATCGGCGCAGCCCGTGAAAGTCTGACTCATTTAAATATTCTTATTACAGGAAAAACAGGTACAGGAAAAAGTACTCTGATCAATAACGTATTCAGTGAAGAACTAGCTGATACCGGAATAGGTAAGCCGGTAACTCAGGAGATTCGTGCGTTCAGCAAAGCCGGATTCCCGCTGACAATATATGATACTCCCGGAATAGAACTTAACGGTGAGAATTCTGTGGATGATTTGTCCAAGCAGATTCAGAAGGTTATTAATGACGGAATCAGAACTTATAAGGTCGAGAATGCGATTCATTGTATCTGGTATTGCGTCAGCACTCCTTCGCACCGAGTAGAGGAATCTGAGCTTGAGTTCATAAGAAAGCTTGTAGCCGATAACGGAGACAATTGTCCACCGATAATTGTGCTTCTGACTCAGGCATATTCTAAGCCTGATGCAAGGGAGCTTAAGAATATAATCGAGGCTGAGAATCTGCCTATTGTTAAGGTAATTCCGGTGTTGGCAGCAAATTATGAGATAGACGAAGATTATACTGCTAAGACATATGGACTCGATACTCTTCTTGAGACTACGGAGTTTGTTATTCCTGAGGCTGTTAAGAAGACTTTGGTCGCTGTTCAGAAAGCTGCGCTTAGCATGAAGGTCAATAAGGCTCAGGCTATCGTAGCTGCATCAGCTGCTAGTGCTGCGGCTACAGGTGCGATTCCGATTCCTTTTGCGGATGCGGCAGCACTTATCCCCGAGCAGATAGGAATGATTGCATCTATCACTTCTTTGTTTGGGCTTCCTATCGAGAAATCTACGGTTACAGCAATCGTATATGCTACTTTGGGTGTGTCCGGAGCTACTTTTGGCGGAAAGGCTTTGGCTAATCTCGCAAAGTGCATCCCGGGATACGGCACAGCAATCGGAGCAGTTATCTCCGGAGCAATAGCGGCATCGCTTACCGCTGCTATGGGTGAAGCATACATACAGGTATTGTCTTTAATTGCTAAGGGTGAGATGAACGCCAAAGAGCTTGAAACTAAGGAAGGAACCGCGCTGGTTACCGATATTTTCAGAAATCTTCTTTCACTTAAGAGGGATAACCTTGGACAGATTGTAGATAAGAAGGATGATTCAGATAAATAAATTATGTTATTAATATTTTAGAATTTTTAGCAATAATTAAGAAAAATAGTATTTAAAAATTCGTTGTTAGTATTTAATATTTAGTAATCAGTAATCGGACACGTACTAATTTTTCGGGGGGAGGCGATTACAGATTATGTTTGGAAACAGTAGGCTTAAGAAAATAATAGAGAGTAGTTTCGGTCACGATCCGCAACGCGGAATTTATTATTATAATGCGCAGAATAGACTTGATGACGTCAGAATACTCCATGATGGTATGAGCGCTGCCGATGATGGCAGTTGGGAAATCGATGACATTACATGGGATGATCTGGAAATGGACAGAGTTTTTCTGCGCATTAATCATACCAATAGTTTTGTCGGTGAGCAGACTCTTTATCACAAGCTTCATGTGCTGGATAAGGGGCGGAATGAGGTGGCTCGAGAGTTGACAGAGCGGCGCTTGGAATATCTGGAGACACATCCCAAGGAGCGCCTGGAGATGGAAATGAGACTATGCAGTCTCGGTAAGGCATCTGATGGATATCAGCTTACGGATTTTATGCTTAATACTGATGTGTGGAAAATCGGTAACACGGTTGTCTATCACATTTTGCAGCTTATTTTGGTGGTAATGATAGTTCTTACCATTATTTTTCATAATCCGGTAGTGATATTCGGGATGGTGGCATCTGCGCTGGTAAACCTCGTTGTTTATATTTTTACGAAACAAAAATACGACATGTATCTTGGATCGTTAGGAGATTTCAAGCGCATATACGAATACTCAAAATGGATGGATAATCATTTTAAGCATCAAGAGATTTTTGTGCCGGATGCTGTAAAGGTTGCTCTGGGTAATCTGGCTGTCATGTCCAAGGCAATAGTCGGATTGAATAACAAGAGGCAGAATTCTATGTCGGGCGATGCGATTGCAATGATGTTTGATTATGTCTGGGGCATTTTTCTGATAGATATTTCTGCGTTCAATTACATTATGAAGGGTATTGAGAAAAATCTGGACGATGTTTTTCTGCTGATTGATTATGTGGGTGAAATCGATTCGGAGATATCTATCCTGTCTTATAGAAAGAGTATTGAAAAATGGTGCCGCCCTGAGTTCGGAGACGGTGAATCGACATACGGTAACGGTTCGATACATAACAGTGAATTGACTTACGGTAACGATTCTGCTAAAAAGCTTGTCGGAAAGAACATTCTACATCCGCTTATCAAAAATCCTGTCGGCAATGATTTTAGTATGACTGACAGAGTGGTAATAACCGGTGCAAATGCTTCTGGTAAGTCGACTTTTATGAAATCGGTTGCGATAAATGCCATCTTGGCTCAGTCTATAAATACCTGTATTGCGGATGAGTTCGCACTTCAGCCGATGCAGATAGTTACTTGTATGGCGCTCAGAGATGATGTCTTGTCGGGAGAAAGCTATTACTTCAGAGAGGCTAAATACTTAAAGCGAATGCTTGATCTGATTGATAAAGAAGATTCGGTAATGATAGTGATTGATGAGATCCTTAAGGGAACTAACACGAAGGAAAGAGTAGCGGCTTCCAAGGCGATAATGAATTACATCAGTGCACATAAATGTGCGGCTATGGTTGCTACTCATGACAATGAACTTACCGAGAGCGGACTGTATCAGAAGTTCTATTTTACAAGCACTATGAAGAATAATGATATTGTGTTTGATTATAGAATTCATGAGGGAAACTGCGCTATGTCAAATGCCATTGCGCTGCTTGATTTCCTCGGATATCCTTCGGATATCGTAGCTGAAGCGCGTGGTTATGTGGGAGATGAGACGTGATGACAAGAGAAGATTTGTTAAAATATGGATTGTCATTTGAAGATACTTATCAGGATGCGCCGTTTCATGATCAGAACTGGCAGCTGGTTCGTTATAAGGGCAATGATAAAGCCTTTTTATGGACCTATGAGCGCAATGGATTTTTAAATATTAACGTTAAAGTGGATCCGATATGGAAGGATCTGTGGCGCCAGACTTATAAGTCTGTACTTCCTGGTTATCATCTTAATAAAGATCATTGGAACACGATAATAATTGATGGCTCTGTTCCGGATGAAGAGATTAAGAGAATGATAGCGGAGAGCTATGATTTGATCGCGTATAGCCCCACCAGGAGAATATACGAAGCTGTGAAGAAAATTCCTAAGGGCTGTGTTGCAACCTATGGTCAGGTAGCGGAACTGGCAGGAGATAAAAAGATGGCGCGTGCTGTCGGGAATGCATTGCATAAGAATCCGGATCCTGACGGGATACCCTGCTATCGTGTGGTCAATTCAAAGGGAGAGCTTGCCGGGGAATTTGCTTTTGGTGGTGCCGGTGCGCAGGCAAGACTTCTTGAGGCGGATGGCATAGAAGTTATTAATGGAAGGGTAGACCTTAAAAAATACGAAATGTGATTTAGTAGATGCTATTTTTACGGGTTTTGCTACCGGTTACAGATATCAGATTGTTACATTTGGAGCAGTAGATGATTAGAAATTTACGTGATTTATCGATATATCAGAATAAGGACGGCAAGCACTTAAAAGAGGGCATGTTTATTCGCTCGGCTGCGTTGGTTGACCTGGCATTAAAAGATATTCAAATGCTGGAAGGATATAAGAATCTGACAGTTATTGATCTTCGTACAGATATTGAGAGAAGTGAAAAGCCTGATTTACAGCTGGGTGAATA
Source organism: Lachnospiraceae bacterium UBA1721 (assembly GCA_002317155.1). Classification (GTDB taxonomy): domain Bacteria; phylum Bacillota; class Clostridia; order Lachnospirales; family Lachnospiraceae; genus AC2028. The sequence goes on along the minus strand of DCIR01000046.1, from coordinate 20,999 downwards.
TCATCCGATTACTCTTATGGAAAATCTTCCTTCCGCTATAGCACATGATAAAAAATCCAAAGAGGCGATTGTAGAAAGAATCCCTAATATGCCCGAATTATATGCGGGTCTGGTAGGCAAGGAACTAGGGGTTAAGGGAATAACCGAGGCCTTCAATATTATTTGCAATCCGAATCGTGAAGGAACCATACTTTGGCATTGCACAGAGGGAAAAGACAGATGTGGTGTCATGTCTGCTTTATTTCTTAAAATGATGGATTTTGATGATGAAGTGATAATGGCTGACTACCTTAAGTCTCACAAAAGCTCAAAATCACGTGCCAATAAATATTACTGGATAGTGAGAATATTGCTTGGAAACAAGCAGGGTGCGATTGCAATAAAGACTGCTTTTTCGGCTAAAAGAGAATTTCTGGAGGCTGCATATGCTCAGATTGAAGAAAGCTATGGCAGCTTTGAAGGATTTTTTGATCATATAGGAATCACCGAAGAGATAAGGGAGAATATGAAGAGGAAGTACCTGGTATAGAATCACTGATAAAACTATTTATTAGTAAATACAGAATAATAAAAGCAATATGAAATCAGGCATAAAAATACCCCTGACATGCGTAATTTGAATGAATCACTAAACGCGGTCAGGGGTATTACATTTATTTTTTATCTATTAGTTATTAGTCGGGAACTTCAGCGGGATTAGCTGAAACAACAACAAATTTGTTGGTCCAGAAACCGGGCTTCATGTATACCTTAACAGCCTCAAGAGGATGCTCGGGAGCGATTGTTACCATTACATCTTCACAACGTCTGTTAGCAGCAGCTGCGATATGAACACGGTGTGTTCCGAAGGGAACTCTGACCCAGCAGGTCTGCTTGTTTCCAATATATCCGCAAGGCTCATTATCGATATAGATACCGAAAGGCATTGCTACGCCGTAAGCTGAACCCATACGATACATCTTGATGTATCCGCCGGGAAGAGCAGGTGCGCCGCACTTAGGGCATGCAGTGTCAGTCTGTACATCTGCTACATTCTTACAAGCATGGCAACGATAACGAATGTTCTTACCGGTAGGTACGATCTGAATGGGAGCCTGATTCATCATAGGCTGAGCTGCAACGATTGAATTGCCGCAGTTTGTACAAAAAGCTGCATTATCAGGAAGGTTAGTTCCGCAATGAGGACAAAGCATAGTGATATCTCCTTTATTATGTGTTTAATGTGATGATGTATATGCATAAACGCACATACGCAGATATTCTACAATAAGTATGGGCATATTTTCAAGTATATCTGTCGGAAGCTTAAAAAAGTGGAAAAAAGGCTAAAAATTTGGTATTCTAAATTCAAATGGGGAAAAATGAGAAAGGAATGAGGGACTTAAAATGTTTAGAAATTTAGTATTCAGAATCAAATGGGCACTTGTTATCATGGGAGTTGTGCTTTTGGCAGCAGGTATTTATTACTTTGTAATGGCACACAAGACTCCTTATGATATTAACCTGATTGACGATAGCGAGATTAAAGCCGGAATGCTTGTTGAAGGTGACATATACGGTAACTACGGTGCATATGAGGAGACTTACACTACCAGATACGGTGTTAAGGAGTCTTCAACTGCTAGCTGGTATTATGTAATTCCTGTAGCAAACGAGAGCTTTATGGGTCTTTCTGTTAATGCCAAGCAGTATGGTAATCAGTTTGAGCTGCAGAGTGAGCAGACCTATGATTATTTGACCGAGGCTACCGACCAGAGACCTATGATTATCCATGTAAAGGGTAAGATCTCAAAAATGGATAAGAAGGATCAGGAGCTGTACAACGAGTATCTTGCAGATATTGGATTTACCAATTCTGAGATCAGTCAGTACTGCCTGCCTTTGTACATTAAGAATCAGAGCTTTGAAGGTTATCTTGCACTTTTGCTTTCAGGCGCAGGTTGCTTGATTGTAGGTATACTCCTGATTGTATTGCTCAGAAAAAAGGCATAATAAATTTGGTTTGCAGTCGTAGAAAAAGGCGTAATCGAATTTAGTTTGTAGTCGTAGAGAAATGTAGTTGCATTGAAAAGTGCGATTATTGGGTGGGATAAATGTTGGAACACAAAAAGATCCGGGACTTGTCGGATTATTTTGTAGAATTGAATAAGCGACCTGAGCAGGGTGTATATTTTTATCGCATCAACGGTTACAACGCTGAAATAGATGATTTTGTACACAGGTATTATGATGCCGCCAGAAAAAATGGTGTTATGCTCGAGGGTAAAATCCCTAATCCGAGTGAGAGTAACCTGTCGTATTATGATGAAATGATGGGCATGGACTTTAATATGGATAAGGATTTTATTATCCGTAGTCTTAAAAAATGGTTGCCCAGAATGAACGACTATCAGGTCGAAACCGTAGGAAAGTCAATATATGCCTGCCTTGAGAAGCTGCGCGCATCGGGCAAGGTCGACAGTATGCTTAAAAATGCATACATCAAGTTCATGTGCTGGCTTTACTATAAGTTTGAAAGAATAGTGGGGCAGCTTGGTGAAAACAGTGTTCCCAAGATTATATACGAAGGCGACATAAGCAATTATGAGCTTTTGCTGATTTCGATATTGTCAAATGCAGGCTGTGATGTTGTGCTTCTTCAGCATAACGGAGACAAGGGATATTTGACGCTTGATCCGCAGTCGGAGCTTTCCGATGAGTACAAAGCGGAGGGCCTCGGTGCATTTCCTGACAAATTCTGTCTGAGAAGTGTATGGGAAGATCTTCAGAATGAGATAGATAATGAGCGACTGTACGGTACAAGGGCCTCTGTTCGTAATTGTACCAACGCATGGGCTGAGGGTAAGGGCATCGGTGATGTCATGTCCGGCGTAACGATGCGAGGTAACGACAGCTCTTTGTTCTATAACTGTTTTTGCAGAATCAATGGTGCTGAGGATAAGCTTACATATGCCAATGAGCTGTATAAGCTTCATCAGGAACTGATAAATGCCAAGCGCAGAACAGTTATTGTCGACGGCGAGATTCCCAAGCCTACCAACGAAGAAATAACTGAAATCAGAAGAGGAACTTACGCTAAGGTTGACCAGATGATCAGTCACCTTGCGGGTAATTTTTCTTTTACTCAAAATATGGAACTTCAGAGACTTATGAACACGGCATTTGTAGATGTCATGATTGCTGAGTCCAAGAAGGAAGAGAGTAATCTTAATAAGCTGACGAACAAAGCGGTATATCTGCTCTGTTGGACTAAGAGATATTTAGGACCGCTGTTTACAGGCTGGAAAATGCCTGAAATCAGCTGCTTTATCTATATGGGAGGCTGTAAAAATGACAAGGAAGCACTTTTCATGAGTTTCCTTGCGAGACTTCCGGTAGATGTTTTGATATTGTGCCCGAATCTGAATGTTAAGTGTTGTCTTGAAGATAAACTCTTGTATGAGGTTACAAATACAAACAGTTGTTTAATGGATGCATTTCCGAAGGAAGACAGTAATGTTCGTATTGCGACAGTAGCTTATCACGCGGAGAGAGAGCTTGATACAATCATGTATCATGACTCAGGCATTTATCGTAACAGACAGTATGCCAAGGCGAATGTAATTTGTCTTCAGACAATATACGAAGAGATTAAGATACTTTGGGACCAGGAGCTTAAGTACAGACCAAGCTTCAGTACTACTAACGGGACGGTTAATATGCCGGTTATTTTTGCCAAGATATCCGGTGTCAAGGAAGGCTCGATTCAGTCGTACTGGAATTCTGTCAAGGAACTGATTACGGCAGACACAGTTTTGGTAAAGAAAGCACCGTTTATTGCGCAGGGAAGCCCTAATCCGATGAAGGAATTTGCTACAGATTTTTTCAGAAACGGTAAGCTTCAGCGCAGTGTAATTAAGAATCATCCCCAGTATCAGTACAGTATTCTCAGAGAAGATATGCAGGATTATATTCTGGATAAGCTTCAGAATATGATAGACCAAAAGCTTATCAAGGGCATTGGTACGAATGGGATGGAATATGCGGTTGTGGGTCAGATTTTGAACCTTCCGAAAGATATAGTCAGGATGATTCAGAAGTTTGACTTTACCAAAAAAAATCCTAAAATGATATATATAAACACCTCGGAGACGATGGCTTCTTTAGAGGATGCGATATTGGTTTCATTTTTGAATCTGATAGGTTTTGATATAGTGTTTTTTGTACCGACAGGATATCAGAGTATAGAAAAGTACTTTAATAAGGGGTTGATGGAAGAGCACCAGATCGGCGAGTATCGTTATGATATGCAGGTACCTGATTTCGGACGTCCTCCGCAGGGTGGTTCACGTTCTTCATGGCGTGACAGGATTTTTAAGAGAGGTAAATAGTAATGGGACTTGATTTTACAAAGACAGTAACAGCAGAGTCACCTGTAGTAGCGGCTACTATTCCCGAAGCTAAGAATGAGATTGCTGTTGTAGAAGAATATGATATTGTGGCAGACAGAGAGCAGATGAATACTCAGCTTGCCAATTCCGAGGAGGTTGATCGTCTTGTAAGCTCTATCGATCTTACAAATATGGATTCAATCGTTAATTTCGGTTCTGAAGTTGCTGAGGAGATTTCCAAGGCATCAGACGTTGTACTCAACAGTATGACACTTTCTCAGCTCGATGATACCGGAGCAATGCTTAAGACTCTTGCAAAGGTAATGAATCAGTTTAATATCGATGAGATTAAGGAAGACAAGGGATTCTTCGGTAAGCTTTTCGGCAATGCCAAGAAGCAGCTTGATAAGATTCTTGCCAAGTACCACACAATGGGTGAGGACATCGATAAGATTTACGTTCAGCTTAAAGGTTACGAGTCAGAGATTCAGACTTCGAATAAAAAGCTCAACACCATGTTTGATGCTAACGTTGATTATTATCACGAGCTCGTGAAGTATATTCTTGCCGGAGAGCAGGCATGTAAGGAACTCGAGGGATATATTGCTAAGAGAACCGATGACATGCAGAGCAGCGGTGATCAGTCAATTCAGTTTGAACTCACCAGCCTTAATCAGGCACTTCTTATGATGGAGCAGAGAACTCAGGATTTAAGAACTGCTGAAAATGTAGCAATGCAGACTATTCCAATGATTAAGACTATGGAGTTTTCTAACTATAATCTTGTCAGAAAAATCAATTCTGCATTTATCGTAACATTGCCTATTTTTAAGCAGGCACTTGCACAGGCAATTCTTCTTAAGAGACAGAAGCTTCAGGCAGAATCACTTGCAGAGCTTGATAAGAAGACCAACGAGATGCTTATCAAGAATGCTCAGAATACAATGGCAGTATCTCAGCAGACTGCAAAGCTTGCTTCAGGCAGCTCAGTTCAGATTGAGACTCTTGAGACCACCTGGAAGACCATTACCACAGGTATTGAAGAGACCAGAAGAATCGAGGAGGATGCCAGAAAGAAGAGAATTGACGATAAGGCTAAGCTCGAGGCAATCAAGGAAGATTTCAGAAAGCAGTATGCTGCTTCTAAGAAGAATTAATGTTAAGAACAATTAATCTTAAAAGGAATTAATGTGCGCAGAATCTGCGTATTAAATAATAGATTAGGTATTTAAGGAGGATAGAATAATGGCAGTTAGTTTGGCAAAAGGTCAGAAGGTAGATTTGACAAAGGGAAATCCCGGACTTACCAAGATCATGGCAGGTCTCGGATGGGACGTTAATGTATTTGATTCAGGAGCAGCATTCGATCTTGATGCATGTGCATTTCTTCTCGGCGCTAACGGAAAGTGCACTACAGATACAGATTTCGTATTTTACGGAAATCTTACTCATCCCAGTGGAGCAGTAGCACATCAGGGTGATAACCTTACCGGAGCAGGAGAAGGTGATGATGAGCAGATCCTCATCGACCTTGCAGGTGTTCCCGCAAACATTGAGAGAATAGCATTTACCGTTACCATTTACGAAGCTGAATCAAGACGTCAGAACTTTGGCCAGGTATCAAACGCATTCATCAGACTTGTTGATCAGACCACCAATACCGAGATGGTAAGATATGATCTCGGAGAGGATTTCTCTATCGAGACTGCGGTTGTAGTAGGTGAGCTTTACAGACACAACGGAGAGTGGAAGTTCAATGCAATCGGAAGCGGATTCCAGGGCGGACTTGCAGCACTTTGCGGATACTACGGAATCAATGCAGGCTGATAGGTAGCGGTAAAATTACTGATGGTTTATCATATGCTTAGAGGTATGATAACTGTACAGCATAATTAATAATTAGCAAAAAGTAAGGAGCACATATGAGGTAATCCCTCAAATGTGCTCCTTTTTATTCACACGAGCCAGTAATGAAATTAGCTGCTGCGCAGCACTGGCTCGGCGAGACGAGCAGGTCTTTGCCTGCTCGATTAATATTTTACTGCATACCCTTGAGCCACAGAGAAAATTCTTCGAGAACTGTGGTGTAGAGTTCCTCATCGGAAAATTTGTTAAGGTCGGGCATCTCTGCAAAGCCTGTGTTATCGCGGGCGCGTCCGGGCAATTTGTCGAGCTTCTTGAGATAGTCAAAGTCCTCGTCACCGATACCGATGAACTGTACGAACATGTTCATGGTTGATATGCGGCGGATGGTTTCATCGCTGTGAGGCTTATCGGCAAGTGCATTTTCTCCGTCTGTAATGAAGAGAATGAAGGTCGGATCCTCTGCAACGCCTTCACCGGTAGCACGATTCATTGCAGTGGTTTTATCGAGTCCCTGATCTTCAATGATAGCGTTGAGAACAGGTGCATAATTGGTGCCGCCGATGCGGTAACCGGATTTTTTAACAACGCCAAATACATAATCTTCATAGTTTTCAAGATTCATATCGGGCAGGCGCATGTAATCATTTTGGAAAAGATACACATCTATCGAACCGTTGTCATCAAAGGTAAGTCCGAGGGGAACGAGCTTGTTCAGAGTACGCTGAACCGTTCCGTCGGAATACAGACAGTTCATGGAACCGCTGTAGTCGAGAACTACGGCTACTTTAGCTTTGGCGGCGCCGAGGTCAACGTCTGCCTTTTTACTGAGGCTGATTACGGTTTTACTCAGGTTGATGATGTGCTTCTCGAGATTAACCTTATCCTTTGAGAGATTAATCTTATTCATAGCCTCACGGGTAAGATCTTCCTCAGTTTTGGTGAGGATTATTTTGCTCGTACCTGCGGGTGCGGAGGGAGTAGCACGAACAATCGAAGCAGGTTCTTCTGAGGCAATTTTAACTCCGTAATGTGACATCAGTGCATCAAGACCACCGTTAAATCCGTCACCGAGAATATCGATACTCCATCCGTCCTTACGATATATCACGAAGGAAATAATAGCTTTCTCGCGCAAGTATTCTGAACCGGGAATGTATATTTTGATGCCCTGATTTTCAGGCTGGGTAATATTTACATCATGGCTGTATATGCTTCCCATAGTTCCGTTTCCATCTATGCTTACCGTGAAAATAAGCTTGTTAACAGAAGCCGGAAGTCTATTCAGGGTGAGAATGAATTTGGCACCGCTTGATGTTTTTATGTAATTAATCTCATGCTGGGGAGATATGGTGTTGTTGTAAAAGATCATGTAGTCTTTGCCGCATACCTTATCGTCGGCATCGACACCGAAGCAGCAATAATCGTATACAGATGAACCGTCGACTGACATTTCAACCGTTATATTGCCTGATGGATGAACAAAGTGATCGAGTTTTTCGTGCATGCCTTTTGTTAAAAGCATAAGTGTTACCCCCGTGGATTGATTTATGCCGCAAATGGAGATTAAAATTTATTAATTGCAACATTAAAAATATATCATATGCAGTAGGTTTTGTGAAATAGAATGGTTTATTTTGCACATATGCAGATGGAAAACGAATTATTTTAAGAATATACTATTTTCATACAGTGATTTTGTGTGTTAAATTGCAGTAATACATGAAATCGTACGGAGGTTAGTGATGATAAAAAATGTAGTTTTTGATATCGGAAAGGTTCTGATTGAGTTTGACTGGATGAAATTCATGCACACACTTTTTACAGATGAAAAGGTGATTGCGGCGGTGACTCAGAGTATATGGAACAGTGGCTGGTGGCCTGAGATGGACAGAGGAGTTATTCCTGAGGAAGAAATCTTGAATCACATATACGAAGAATCCGGTGAATTCAGAAAAGAAGCTGAGTATACCATCTCTCATTTTGGTGAGTGTATAGGTAATCAGGAATATGCGATTCCCTGGGTAAAGGAACTTAAGTCTCTGGGTTACAATGTATATTACCTGTCAAACTACAGTGATTTTCTTATCAGATCCAATCCGGAGAGTCTTAATTTCAGAGAGTATATGGATGGCGGAGTATTCTCGTGTGAAGAGCATCTTATTAAGCCCGAAGCAGCTATCTATGAGAGATTGTGTGAAAAATATGATCTCGTACCCGAAGAAACATTGTTTACAGACGATATTCAGGCCAACATAGATGCGGCAATGGCAGTCGGAATTAAGGGAATTCGATTTGACGGATATGAGATTACCAGACCGATTATTATGGAATATTTGAAGACCGGAAACGAGGCGCTTCTTGAGGCCAGACCGGAGCTTGTGATCGAGGACGGAATAGATTGGAACGCTTGGAAAAATATAACTGAAGGGGAGTAACATGGAGTCGCGAGGATTTAGAACTGCGAGTGCTGCAGAGAATGACCTTGTCGTTCAGAGGATTGAAAGCTATGCACGCGAACAAATAGTGATTGCGGTAGTGTTTCTTGCGATTGCATTTGTGCTCTTATGCGGATTGTATTTGGGAGCCTTCAGGTTTTTGATAGTAGGAGCCGTAAATGCAAAAGAGAGGCTTGAAATAACTCATTCGGAGAATCCGTTGGAAGGATTTGCTGAGACGGAAGAAAGTATTATCGAGGAGTTGTACGGGGGACGCACAGCCTACGCGGACGGCAAGACTTGGCATACGGAGACTAATTTTATAGATAAAGAAGCCAGTGCTGCTACCGGAACCATTGTGTATGACGAAGCTGCTTTTCAGGAATATTATGACAGCTTTCTTGCAGAGTATGATGCGATGATAGATCATGACAAGGTGTCACAAGAGCTTGAACGCAGGCAGAAATTATATATTGAGAGCCAAAAAAAAGATACAAAAGTAAAGATGGGGAAGAGATATTTCAATGTCATTGATGAAATCAAATCTCCACAAAATATAGGCATGATATTGGGAGTATTATGTATGATGCTCGCGGCTTGCTTGCCTATAATAATGGCTGTAGTGAGACGGAATAAAATCCGAAAGGGTGAGTATCTGATTACCGAAGCAAAATTAGTCAGGAAGACGGTCTACGGAAAATGGACATATAATTTTATTAAAACAACTGCTGTTGTAAGATATTTCGGTGGAGAGACATTTGTTTTCATGTCAAAAGGGCAGTCGCTTTCGTTGTCACCGGGTGATGATATATATCTTATCGATACCGGAATACCGTCGATTTTAAGGTACAGAAGATACATGCTTTGCAAGCGTTGATTACGGGCTATTTTTATGTCGGTTTAATTGCCAATGACAATGCCGTGTGATAAAATTATAAACAATGGTGCTTTAGCGCTATTTAATATGTAAATGCTTTATTTTTATATAAAAATTGGAGGAAAAAATGAAGTACACAGGATTAACAGAAGCTGAGGTAAAAGCTTCAAGAGAACAAAATGGATCTAACCAGATTCCTGATTCTGAACCCACTACATTCTGGGACGAATTTAAGGAGACATTCGGGGATCCGATGATCAAGATTTTGCTCGCAATCGCAGCACTTATGATCGTTATGTTTATACTCGATGTAACAGGATTGTTTGAGACCGGAGTTGCGATTTATGAGCCTCTCGGAACAATCATTGCAGTTCTCATCGTAGCTATCGTATCAGCTAAGACCGGAGTAGCCAGCGATACAGCATATCGTAAGCTCAAGGATGGTCAGAAGAAGGATACCTGTAAGGTATACAGAGATGGTCTGGTACAGGTTATCGAAGTCGATGATGTAGTTGTAGGAGATAAGATTATTCTTCAGTCAGGAGATAAGGTTCCTGCAGACGGTATTCTTATCGATGGAGACCTCAGAGTTGATAACTCAGCACTTAACGGAGAGGCTGAGGAGTGCAAAAAGTTTGCAGTTCCTGAGGAGACCGAGTTCGCTGAGGAAATTACCGGTGATGTATTCGTAGATAAGTATTCACTCTTCAAGGCCGCAGTTGTATTTGACGGCGAAGGTGTAATGGATGTTCGTAAGGTCGGCCTTAAGACCATGATGGGTAAGATGGCTGAGGAAATGCAGGGCGAGGATCCCGATTCACCTCTTAAGGTTAAGCTTGCCAAGCTCGCTAAGCAGATTTCTACCTTCGGTTATATCGGAGCAGCAGTTATCACTGTAATGTATGTTGCTTTCTTTATCATCAATGCCGGCGGTTTTGGTGAATATTTTGCACAGGGTCCTGCTCACATTATTCAGGATGTAATTAAGGCAGTTTCACTTGCAGTAGTTATTATTGTATGTGCGGTTCCCGAGGGACTTCCTCTTATGATTTCGCTCGTACTTATGCAGAATACCAAGAAGATGCTTGATCACAACGTACTTGTACGTAAGGCTATCGGTATCGAGACTGCAGGTTCACTCAACATTCTCTTCTCAGATAAGACCGGTACCATTACCAAGGGTCATCTCGAAGTAGTAGAGTTCTTCACTGCTGATGGTCGCACAATCGATATCGACAAGATGAAGGATTACAAGAAGGTTGAGTCTCTCGTAGATATTGCAATCGGAATGAACTCAGGTTCAATGTTCGATTCAGAGCACAATGTAGTCGGCGGTAACGTTACTGACCAGGCACTTATGAGATTCCTCGGTGAGGACGATTACAAGATGCTCAAGAATGGCAACGCTTACGAAGTAGGCGAGTCACAGGGCTTCAATTCAGCTAACAAGTTCAGCCAGGTAGAGATTAAGAACCTCGGCAAGGTATTCTATAAGGGTGCTCCCGAGAGATTCCTCGACAAGGCTACCAAGGCTCTTAATGCCAACGGTGATGTAGTTGAGCTTGATCTCGAGACCATCAACACCAAGATTAATGGTCTTGCTGCTAAGGCAATGCGTGTGCTTGCATTTGGTTATTCAGAGTCAGCATTCACCGAGAGCTCTATCAATGATGATGTAGTTATTACCGGTTTCGTAGCTATCAGAGACGATGTTCGTGCTGAAGCTAAGGAAGCTATTCAGGAAGTACAGAAGGCCGGCATTCAGGTTGTAATGATTACCGGTGACAGACTTGAGACTGCAGTAGCAATTGCTAAGGATGCAGACCTTATCAGAAGTGAATCAGACAGAGCCCTTACCTCAGCACAGCTTGCTAAGATGAGCGATGATGAGATTAAGGAAATCGTAAGAGATATCAGAGTAATCGCAAGAGCACTTCCTACTGATAAGTCACGTATGGTTAGAATTTGCCAGGAGATGAATCTTGTAGTAGGTATGACCGGTGACGGTGTAAACGACTCACCCGCTCTTAAGAAGGCAGACGTTGGTTTTGCAATGGGTTCAGGTACCGAGGCTGCTAAGGAAGCCGGAGAAATCGTTGTACTTGATGACAACTTCAAGTCAATCAAGGACGCAGTTCTCTACGGACGTACCATTTACAACAACATCCTTAAGTTCTGTAAGTTCCAGCTCGTTATTAACGTAGCTGCAGTAGTAGTAAGTGCTATCAGCCCCTTCTTCGGAATTGATGAGCCTCTTAAGGTTACACACCTTCTGTTTGTAAACCTCGTAATGGACGGTCTCGGAGCTATCATGCTTGGTAACGAGCCTGCACTCGAGAGATACATGAATGAGAAGCCCAGAAGAAGAGATGAGAGCATTATCAGCAAGAAGATGGCAGGACAGATTCTTACCATGGGTATCTGGCTCACCGCAGTAAGCTTTGCATTCTTCAAGGTTCCTTTCTTCCAGCAGTTCTTCATGGAAGGAGATACTTACAGCTTTGAGAAGCATGCAACCGCATACTTCGTTCTCTTCATCGTTGCAGCACTCTTCAACGGATTTAACGTAAGAGACGAGGGCTTCGGAATCTTCAAGAACCTCGGTGCTAACCCCGGATTCCTTAAGGTATGGTTTGCAATCGTAGCTATTCAGGCAGTAATTGTAAATGCTGCATTGATTCCTTTCCCTCCTTTCACCTGGATCGGAGCAATGTTTAGCTGCACACCTTTCGGACCTCTCGGATGGGCAGTAACTCTTGGACTTGCATTTACCATGATTCCTGTAGACCTTATCAGAAAGGCTTGCATCGGAGCAGGAAAGAACTAATTAATTAACATTAATCAACAGTAACAGGGCAGTTCTTCTGAATTGCCCTGTCGCAGAATAAATCTTTAGGGGGAGGCGTGAATATGAGCGTTAATTTGCAAAAGGGTCAGAAAATTAATTTGACCAAGAGCAGCGATACAGCTCTTCGTGCTGTTATGGTTGGCCTTGGTTGGGATGAGGTCGAACAGAAAAGAGGATGGTTCGCACCCAAACCCGTGAGCATAGACTGTGACGCATCTGCAATTCTTTGCGGAGCAGATGGCAAGGTTATCAGTCGTGAGATTAATCAGAGTATTATTTATTTTGGAAATCTCAGAGATTCAAGCGATTCTATCATCCATATGGGAGACAATCTCACCGGAGCGGGTGATGGCGATGATGAGCAGATCAGAATTTATCTTGAGACTGTTCCGAAGGAGATCGCAAAAATTGTATTCGTAGTAAATATCTATGATGCAAGAGCTAAACATCAGCACTTTGGACTTATCAAGAATGCATTTATTCGAATTGTAAACATGCAGAATAATACAGAGATTTGCAGATTTAACCTGTCTGAGAATTACGAGAATATGACAGGACTTATCGTTGGTGAAATATACAGAAGAGAATCAGATTGGAAGTTCAATGCAATCGGTCAGCCTGTAAAAGAGGCAAGCAGACTTGATTCATTGATCGCATATTATCGCTAAGATAATAAATCAGGAGGTGGATTAATATGGCAATTAATCTTCAAAAGGGACAGAGAGTTAATCTTGACAGCACTTTGAAAATGGCGCTGGTAGGACTTGGTTGGGATACAAACCGTTATGATGGAGGCTTCGATTTCGACCTTGATGCTTCTGCATTCCTTTTAGGTGCAAACGGGAAGTGCCTCAGAGACGAGGACTTTGTATTTTACAACAATCTTAATGGCAGAGACGGTGCGGTAGTACATCAGGGAGACAATCTTACCGGAGAGGGCGAGGGAGATGATGAGGTTATCATTATCGATTTTGCTAAGATTCCTGAAGAGATTCAGAAGATTGCCGTATGTGTAACCATTCATGATGCTGTAGCCAGAAGACAGAATTTTGGCCAGGTTTCAAATGCATACATCCGAGTAGCAAGAATTGAAAATGAGTCAGATGTACAGGGTGTTGACCAGCTTCGTTTTGATCTCGAGGAGGAATTCTCTGTAGAGACAGCGCTTGTTGTATGTGAGATTTACAGATACAACGGAGTATGGAAGTTCAATGCAGTAGCATCAGGATTCCAGGGCGGACTTGAGGCACTAGTAAGAAATTACGGACTCAATTGCTAGTCTATTAATATCGGGATTATGGGCGGGAAAATCTGTAAGGGGTTTTCTCGCCGTTGTTGATTAAAGGGAATCGTTAATTTTCTATGGCAGAATTAAGAATTTCTCATTATGTGGATGAAACTAAGGTGCTCGGTCCTTTTGTAAGAAGCGCGTTGTGGGTCCATGGTTGCTGTTTTAATTGCGAGGGTTGTCTCGCGAAGGAAATGAACAGCCGTGAATACAAAGCAGCTGATGCAGAAAAGTTGGCTGAGCATTTTTTGAGCGTTAAGGATACGGATGGAATCACTATAAGCGGTGGGGAGCCTTTTTTGCAGGCGGAGGCTCTGAGCCTGATGATCAGGCGGATAAGAGATGCGCGCCCCGATTATGGTGTGATTATATATACAGGTTTTACATTCGAAGAACTAAAGGATAAGAATAATGCATCGACTTATGAGCTGCTGGGAATGGCGGATATCATTATCGATGGAAGATATGTCAAAGAGCTTGACGACGGAGTGCCTTACAGAGGTTCTTCAAATCAGAGAATCCTTCTGCTGACAGACAGATATAAGGATATCTCAAAGGAATACTACAATACTTCCGGTAAGAGAAATATAGAGATTCAGGTGACCGGCAAAAATATATACATGGTGGGAGTACCATCGGAGAACGGATTAAAAATCTGGGAAGACTTAGAACGCAAGGCGGAGGTTAGCAGTAATAATGGGTTATGAGTTATATAAAAAAGATTGTGTAAAAATATACCTGCTTAATGAGGTTGTAAATGAAAAGACCTCCGGCATAGAAGTATATTTGGAGAGCGATGGAATGGAGAGAAATTTCCTGTCCATCAGAAAAGAAGGCTCAGATACTTATCAGTTTAATAATTTTATAGTGACTGAGATTCCGTCTGAAAACTGTATAATGTTTAAGCCTAATGTTGTCGGATGCCCGGCTTTTATAATGATTACCAGTGATAAGGATATCGAGATTGAAGTGATAAGAAATGGCGCAACGGCTGTGGATCGCTGCTTTTCTATGTTGGCCGGAGAGGTCAAGGTGGAGTTTGCACCCGAGAATTACACTAAATACAACCTGTATGTAAACCAGATAATGACCGCTTACGGAGAAGAAGAAATTCAGAGTATGGTAAGCGATACACAGCAGACACTTCATGAGGTTCAGGATGATACCAAGAATCTTCTCAGTGATATAACCGCTACAAATACAGAGATAGAGAATGAGAAGAAGAAAAAAGAGCAGCTTATAAGCGAGAAGGAATCGTTGAGTGCTGAGCATGAGAGCCTTGCATTGGATGTAAAGACGCTCAGCTCTGATATAGAAAAGCTTGAGACTGATAAGCAGAAACTTACAGATGACAAGAAGTCGTTAACCGAAAAGCTCGATAAGATAAAGATTGAGTACGACAAGGATTACAGCGTATACAAGGATGAGATTGAAGAGATAAAGCGCAACTATAATGTTGATGCAGAAATCCTCAAATATTACGAGGACAAGGATGTTAATTCAATCGAAGAACTGATTGATAAGGCAAAAAAAGATATTGAACTGATCGAGGAACAGATCAGAGTATTTGTAGACGCCAAGGCGCGCAAAACAGCGGAGATAGAAAGCGAGCTTAAGCTCGGAAAGAAAGAGTAACTGATTCTTATGGCTGATATTCGTCAACTTGAAAATCAAATAAGTCGGCTTCAGAGTGAACTGGACGCCCAGAATCGTGAGATGAATCTGCTGCGTCGACAGGCTGCGGAAGAGAACAGACGTAAGTTGGCTGAATATGAGCAGCAGATGCGTAATGGCCTGAACCAGCATGATAAATCAGTTCAAAGAGAGTATGAGAGATTACTGATAGAGTATCAGAATAGCCTTAACAGTGATATTCAGAATTCACAGCTGCTGTTAAATGGTGATTACCAGAGACTGAAGCGTTCTGTAGATGACAAAGAACGTGAATGGCAGGATAAGAATAAGCAGCTCGAGAATGCTGTCGCGGAACTGAGAAGTAGTACAGAGCAAAAAGAGCAGGTAGGAGAGCAGGAAGTTCAAAAGTACATGACAGAGGCGGGAATTGCGCAGATGGAGGTTGAGAGAAAACCTCATGAGAAGTTTTTCCCAAGAAGAATTAATGCTTTCCGTAATGCGATGAACGATGCTTCTGAAATGTCCAAGAAGGGGCTTCGCGAGGCTGCGATAGCTATCTATATTTCGGCAAGGTCAGGACTCAACAGATTTGGATATGATGTTGATGAGAAATACGCTGAATGGATGACTCAGTATGAGGTGCTGAAAAGTAAGCTTGAGCTTATGGAGTTAAAGCTTGCCGGTGAGTGCGCTGTGTGGAATAAGTATGCACTGGAGCAGGATAAAGACTATGATGCCTTGAGTGATGAGGAGAAGTCACAGGCAAGGATAAGCATAGCATACTGGAGCTCAGGTGAATATTCGGCATATGAGAAACGCGTTGAGGAGATAAAAAAAGAGCTAGAAATAGTCGAGGATCTTGGTCCGATGCAGTACCTAAAGCGCAAGGAAAGCATGGATATCGATGCTATTAAGAAGATTATTGCTGAGCTTGACGATATAAGCGCAAAGTGGGATGCGATGTCGGAACTATACAAGAACCGCTACGCGGCTGCCTGCGAGCGAGCTGACTGGGGCGAGAGTATCATCGATTTCCTTGAAGGTGAGATTAACCTTGTTTGGAAGGAAGATGAGAGTCATTTTAAGTATGCGGACGAGGAGACGATAAAGGATCAGAATTACGTTACTTACATGGGTATGCAGTACGGAGATTCATATGACAAGGAAGATACCAGACAGTGGCTGGAGCTTGTGTTTGTCAATTCTATGGATACCGTGATTTTTGTATATATAGTGCCCTATGAAAAAGAGGGTAAGGTAGAGAACAGAATAGTTCTTTATATTGATTATAACGGAGTGGCTAACGAAGAATACTCAAGACATATTTACAAGCATATTTGCGAGAGCATTCACCTTGAGGATGATGACGGTACGATTAATTTTGCGACTGATGTTGATCAGCTTCGTACCAATATGAATTCGACGTTGCGTGAGACCGGAAGGTCTATACAGAAAAAGATGAGTAGATTGAGATAAGGGGGATTTAGAAATGAGTGGAAGATCAAGTGGATTGGCACTTTTACCTATAGTTGGACTCGCATATCCGCCGCTTGGAATAGCGCTTTTGGGAGGTGCTATTGCTGTGGGTGTTGCGAGGTCAGTACAGCAGGCTAACCGTGCTGAAAAGGCACGCCAGGAGAGAGAAGCTATTCGTGCGGCCAGAGAGGCACAGCGCCTTAGAAATCTGGAAAATAATAGGCGTCAGGCAGCCATGAATCCTCAGCAGGATGTGTGGAGCGGAAGCTACAGCGCACAGCAGAATGTGGGTAACACTAATAGTTATGTGGCACAGCAGAATGTAAGTAATGTCAATAATTATGTAGCACAGCAGCAGATTAACAGAGTAGCCGGAAGTATTGATTCATTCAGAAGCAGTGCTGCTGCCAATATAAAAGAGCAGACAAGACTTAATGTAATCGCTTCGAATCAGATGACAAGCGAGCTCGAGAAGAGCAGAAATGAGATGCTCGATATTATAAATACTGAGGATCCGGTTCAGTATCAGAAATATCTTCAGCAGATGGATAAATCAAAGTCTGAGCTAACCAAGAAGCTGAACATTATTCAGGATACCTATGTTAAAGAGTATCACACTAAGATTGCAGAGAATATGGATGCAGTATCAAAGGAGATGAATGCGCAGTATGCTTCATATCTGGATGAGCTGAACAAGCTTCAGGCTGATGCTCAGCAGAAAAAAGAGATGGCTTCCGGTCTTGCAAACGATTATATCGAAGAGGCGAAGGAGCTTTTGACAGAGCTTCAGGAAGATTATAACGGACAGAAGTATTCCGGTAATCGTATGCTGGAGCTTCAGAACGCTATCAATGACGCTGTGTCGCAGTATAACATCGGTAATTATGAGGCTGCTATTGCAGTTGCCAAGGACAGTACTCTTGCGATAATGGAGGAAATTTACAAGGCAGATTGCAAGCAGCAGGAATGGGATAACTATTATAAGCTTGCACTTATGGTATCTTCTGAGCTTGTGGAATTTATCAAGGGTCAGGAAGTGATTACTGCCGAGGCTAAGGCTAAGGTCGAGCAGAAGCTCGGCAAGGAGATTGAGGACGATATAGTAGGTGTCAATGTCAGCGAGTATACCTGCAAGAGAGAGGATGGTAAGACTGAATACGAGTATCTTCTCGAGCAGGCAGAAAAAATATTTGCAATGCTTGATGCAGATGATGTGAAGGATATGAGCGTTGAGCAGCTTAAGGATTGCGTTGAGCTCGTTAATAATAAGCTTTATCCTGCGGCTTCAAGAGCTATATTTGAGGGTATTCTCAATATGAGCAATGCATTTTCACGTCAGAATATCAGTGAGGAGATTATCGATTTCTTCGAGGAGCATAACTTCAATTTCACCGGATATTCGTATGACGATGACAAGCACGATGGCGCACTGCGTATCGGACTTGAAAATGAAACGACCGGCGAGGAAATTATTATTACTCTGGCACCCGAACTTATGGCAAACGGTGAAGTTCAGACCAGAGTTGATATCGATCAGCTCAAGGGTGATGAGACCAATGAGGCAAGAAAAGAGTTCTACAGACAGAGTGTAACTGACTGCGTGGCAGGAAATACACCCGGCGCTCAGATTAAGCTTGAGTGCAGGCACGAGACTAAGAATAAGCTTTCAGAAAAGACAGAACTCAGAGACAGACTCAGATAGGACCGGAAGATTGCAGGACAGATGAGACTGTGTCCGAGACGGAATTATAGACCCAATAATAGATCAGGTCATAGAACAAATTAAGCAAGATGTGTATAAAGGATTAGTATGAGCTCAATATTGCAGAAGACTAATATGAATAAAATATTTCTCATATACGGTCATCTGGATGATATGTTTATCACCGGAGACCTGCAGAAGGTTAATTTCAGACCGTTCCTCAATGGCTATCTGAAAAAACTCGGATATGAGCAGATTGTGTATTATTCAGGTGCAAAAAATGTAGGTAAATTTGTTCTGGATGATGAGAGTGCGGTTCTTGCAATCAACAAGAACAAGGGATATGTGTTGCCCGATAAGAACGCCCAGAACTCTGCATATGCAGCGGGTTCATCCGGAGCGACTTTGACTGAGGCACCTACAGCGCCTTCTGCAGAACCTAAAAAGAAGAGACGTATTACCCGTCCCAATGCGAAGCCCGTAGTCCCTGCAGCTGAATCCGGAAGTACGCAGGTAGCAGATACATCACAGGCAGCAAACAATGCGCAGGCAGCCAATTCCAGCCAGCAGGTTACTGCTACCCAGGCAACCAATGCTAGCCAGCAGGCTACTACTACCCAACCGACTGCGAACAGCACTCAGGCAACAAACGCGGCAGCTCAGACCGGTTCTACCCAGCATGCCGCTGAGACCAAGCAGGAAGATCCCAACAAGGGTCGCAAGCTGGTATACAGACAGGCTAAGATTACACCCGTTGAGTTTTTGGACGATGCTAAGAATATGATGGCAGGTACTAAGCATAAGTCTGCCGTAGTATTCACATTTATTCAGGATTTTATTACAGATAAATCTGCTCCGATGCAGCCCTATCTTGAGCTGGTATCGCATTTGTGGGATGAGTATAGCAGTGACAGTAATGAAAATATATGTATTTTCCTGGCACCTCAGATGAGCTGTTCCGATCTCAGACGAATGTTTGATAACATGGAGAACGGTTCTGTTCTTAAGAACAGATTTTTCAATAATGACGGCACTATTAACCGTAGTACATCTATGGAGGTTGGTCTTCCCAATAACGATGAACTCGGGTTCATGCTTGATTACCTGCGCATTGTAGGAGATGAGGGTAAGAGAATTAAGTTCAAGCAGAGCGAGAAAAAGCGTATTACCTCGTCTATTATGTATCTTAGCCGTGAGGCAGAGCGTGATGAGAATCGTTCGGGATATCTCCATGCAGTGTACAACAATATAGTTGATTACATGAAATCTCAGCCGGATGAGTCGGTGGAGATTAATGATGATATCGTTAAAAAGCTTTACAGCAAGTATCGCAAAGTAGATGAGTCTGATCCCTTGGAGAAGCTTCGAAATACCGAGGGCTGGGAGAGCGTTGCGGGTAGAATAGACGAGATTATACGCGATTGCCGCATGAAGAAAGCAGCTTATGAGAAAAATGCTCTTAAGCCTGCAAGCAGTAATGTAAAAATGGGCTGCGTGAACGAGAGAATAGACGTAGATGATTCGAGTCAGGGCTTTAAGTATCCTGTGCCACATTTCATTCTCAGAGGTAATCCCGGTGTAGGTAAGACCACTGTTGCGCGACTCATAGGACAGATTCTCTATAATGAGGGCATTCTTCAAAAAGGTACTACAATCGAGGCCAAGAGAGATGACCTTGTGGGTCAGTATATCGGTGAGACCGCAGTTAAGACAAATGAGTGCGTAGAGAGTGCTATTGAAGGCGTTCTCTTTATTGATGATGCATATTCGCTGTATGAAAAGGGTGAGGAGCATAATTATGCCAAGGAAGCTATAGATACGCTTGTTCCTATTATGACCAATCCCGATAAGTATAGATTGTGTATCATAATGGCCGGCTATCCTGAGCCTATGGATGAGCTGCTGGAGATGAACGCAGGATTGCGCAGCCGCTTCAGCAAAGC
>DCIR01000046.1:0-429 GCA_002317155.1 Lachnospiraceae bacterium UBA1721 | reverse complement strand
AACTCTGGATTTGGATTTGTTCTTCACCAACCTTTACAATCAGAGAAACCGTGCAGACTTCGGTAATGCACGTGATATTGTTGCGCTCGCTAAGGAAGTTAAGATGCAGAGCAGCTTAAGGGATGATATTAAGAGATGCATTGTTGCAGAAGATTTTGGTGAAGCGCAGAAGTATTTTATCAAGAGAGGAATATCTTCGATTGATGAAATATATGCCCAGATTGATAAGTATGTCGGAATGGGCTTTGTAAAAGAGCTTTTCAAAAATATACGTCTCGAGGTGCTGGACACCATTGAGAGTAAAAAGAGAGGAATCAAGCCGGAGCCTTATCCGGACCACTATATTTTTGCAGGTAATCCCGGTACCGGTAAGACTACTGTCGGAAAAATGATAGGCGAGTTCTATCACATGATGGAAGTGCTGGGTGG
>DCIR01000018.1:33549-34218 GCA_002317155.1 Lachnospiraceae bacterium UBA1721 | reverse complement strand
TTGATGATCCTGAACTTAAGGAGTATAGAACTGAGCCTTATGCTCACGCTCTTTCTTCTGTAATCAACGAGTTCAAGCCTGAGATCGTACTTGTAGGCGCTACTGCAATCGGACGTGACCTTGGTCCTACCGTATCTGCAAGAGTAGCTACCGGTCTTACCGCAGACTGCACCGTTCTTGAGATCGGTGATTTCCCTCTCGTTGCTATCCCTGGTAAGGAAGCAGAGCAGAAGCACAATCAGCTTCTTATGACTCGTCCTGCATTTGGTGGTAACACTATCGCTACCATCGCTTGCCCTGACAACAGACCTCAGATGGCTACTGTACGTCCCGGCGTTATGCAGAAGATCGCTCCTATCGCTGGTGCTAAGGCAGAGGTTGTTAACTACAATCCCGGATTCACTCCTGATAACAAGTATGTTACCATCAAGGAAGTTGTTAAGGCTGTTGGCAACGTAGCTGATATCATGGAAGCTAAGGTTCTTGTATCTGGTGGACGTGGAGTTGGTTCTGCAGAGAACTTCAAGATTCTTGAGGATCTTGCAGAGGTTCTTGGCGGACAGGTTTCTTGCTCACGTGCAGTTGTAGATAACGGCTGGAAGCCCAAGGATCTTCAGGTAGGTCAGACCGGTAAGACCGTTCGCCCTCACCTCTATTTCGCAATTGGTA
>DCIR01000018.1:9405-33539 GCA_002317155.1 Lachnospiraceae bacterium UBA1721 | reverse complement strand
GTATTTCAGGTGCTATCCAGCACGTAGCTGGTATGGAAGAGTCAGACATCATCATCGCTATCAACAAGGATGAGGATGCTCCTATCTTCGACGTAGCTGATTACGGTATCGTAGGCGACCTCAACAAGATCGTTCCTCAGCTTACAGAGGCTCTTAAGAAGGCTATCGCTAGCAAGTAAGTTACACGAAATACAGCTTTGAAAAACAAAGTGAATACAACCTCCCCGGATGCTTGCATTCGGGGAGGTTTTTTATTTGTTTTGTTTTGTTTTGTTTTGTCGCGCATCAGCGCGACACCGTCATGCGTGTAACGCATGGCGGTGCTATAACGCGTTAGGGTGTCAAAAATAAACGTCTGGTTTATTGACAAAAAGTAGTTATGATATAGAATTTATTTACTGTGTTTAGATAATATAAGAATGTTTAGGAAATCATATGGAGGGTAGATCATGGCAAAGCAGAATATTTATGACAATGACGTTTTCTTTGAGGGTTACAAAGGCATTAGAGACAGAGAAGTAAATGCTAATAAGCTGTTTGAAATACCTGCGTTGTTTTCGCTTTTGCCTGACTTAAAGGGTAAGAGAATCCTCGATTTGGGATGTGGTTTCGGTGAACACTGCAGGCGATTTATAGAAGAAGGAGCTGTCAGAGTTACCGGCATAGATATATCTGAGAAGATGCTTAAAATCGCACGCGAGGAGAATAGTGATCCGGCAATTGAGTATATCAATATGCCTATGGAGGACTTAGGTAAGCTGGCAGAAAATGGAGAGAAGTATGATCTGGTTGTCAGCTCTTTGGCACTTCATTATGTAGAAGATTTTGCAGGTGTGGTCAGAAATGTAAGTAATCTTTTGCGTGAAGGTGGAGAATTTGTATTTTCACAAGAACATCCACTTAATACCTGCCATGTAGGAGGAAACAGATGGACCAGGGATGAGAATGGTAAGAAGATGTTTCTCAATCTTGCTTATTACGGTGTGGAGGGAGAGAAGGAATCTACCTGGTTTGTGGACAATGTGAAGAAGTATCACCGAACTTTTTCTACGGTGATTAATACCTTGTCAGAGGGCGGATTTTCGGTAGAGAGAATAATCGAGCCGATGCCGACTGCGGAACTTTTGGAGAAATATCCAGACTATGCGGATTTGTTTCATAAGCCGGATTTTATGCTTGTAAAGGCAACTAAGAAACATAAAGGTAGTTATTAGTGTGATGGATAGTGAGATGGCCGAAGATAGTAACTTTTCTGATTTGATAATATAAGAAGAATGTGAAGGCATAAACAGTTAACTATGAAAAACAATAAACCATTTGCGGGTTTGGCATATATAGAAGTAATAACAGCCGGAGTCCTTTGGGGATGCATGGGGCTTTTTGTCAGAAATCTTAACACACTGGGACTGGCGACAATGGGCATAGTAGCCATCAGATGTATTATTACCTGTTTTTTAGTATTTTTGTACCTGGTGGTGTTTAAGAGAAGTCTTCTTAAGATTAGAATAAAAGACATCTGGTGCTTTTTAGGAACCGGATTTTGTAGTATTTTGTTTTTCAATTTCTGCTATTTTAAGTCGATGACGCTTACCTCGTTATCGATTGCTGCTATACTTTTATATACATCTCCGGCATTTATAATGGTGATGTCGCTATTCCTGTTTAAGGAAAAATTTAACAGGTATAAAATTATTGCATTAATAATGACTTTTGCAGGATGTATATTGGTGAGCGGCGTGATGAATTCAGTGATATCCGGGGAGGGGCTGACTATTACGCCTAAGGCATTGCTGCTTGGGTTAGGCGCAGGATTCGGATATGCTCTATATTCAATATTCAGTAGATTTGCAATTGAACGAGGCTATGAATCGTTGACAATAACCTTCTATACATTCCTTTTCGCATCCGTTGGCAGCCTGTTGTTTACGGATTTACCTAAGCTTACAAATGTTTTTACCGGAAGTGTTAAGGGATTTTTGTTATGCACCGGTATAGCGGTGTTTGGAACATTGATTCCTTATATAACGTATACGGCGGGGCTGAAAGGGATGGACAACGGAAGAGCATCAGTCGTGGTATCTATTGAACCTGCGGTGGCGACAGTTGTATCGTTTGTAGTCTATAAAGAGAATCCGGGAGTGTGGGGGATGATTGGTATCCTGCTTGTTCTCGGCGCAGTGATAATTGTTAATATGTCTGCGGCAATTGGCAAGCCGGTTTCGAACGGTAACAGGAGCTAATCTGCGAAGAATGTCTGTAGTTTCTGAGATAGAGTGGAAAAAGACGGCAAAATACTGTAAAATAATTAGGTAGTGTTTTGTGTTTTTCTTGGGGAGAATTTTTAATGTTAAATCTTAGTGACTTCAGTGAATTGAAGCTGTTGGAAGCATTGTCGAATGTATATATTTCGATTTTTGTATTTGATATAAAGAATGATGATTTCGTGGCCATCAAATCCAACAGACATATTGATGTGCTGGCTGAGTATCCGGTCGGTAGCCAGAACAAGATGAATAATGTCATGCAAAATATAGCTGTCAGTGAGCATCTTGATGCTGTGTTGGAATTTGTCGATTTGAATACATTGGATGAGCGCCTTGCCGGAAGAGATGAGATATCATTGGTATTTGAGGGCAAGATTAACGGATGGTGTCGTAACAGATTTATAGTGATTGATCGCGCTGAGGATGGCTCTTTGAGTCATGTAATGCATGTGGTTGAGTGTATTGATGAAGAGAAGAAGAGAGAAAACCATTTGCTATATCTGTCTCAGACTGATCTTATGACCGGTATCAGTAACAGAGGTCATGGTGAGAGTAGGATAAAAGAAGTTCTGAATAAAGGACAGAAGGGTGCTTTTTGTCTTTTTGATGTTGATCATTTCAAATCTATTAATGATTTGTATGGACATGCGATTGGCGACAGTGTGCTTGTCGCAATTGCAGAGGCTATGAAGGCAGTTAAGCGCGAGCAGGATGTTGCCATGAGATTAGGCGGAGATGAATTCGCCATGTATTTCATGGATATCATGAGCGAAGAAGAGGTCGCCAAGTATATCCAACGTTTGTTTGAACTGGTAGAGCATATCATTATGGACATAACTGTCTTAAAAGAGCCGGTATGCATAAGCATGGGAATATCTTTCTACAAAGATAATGCGAGCTTTGATGAACTCTATAAGAAAGCTGACAACGGTGTGTACGCGAGCAAGAGGCGTAGTGGCAGCTCTATGACTTTCTGTTAATAATGTATGATTAAAGTTGATCGATTAACATTCTTTTTACAACCCTTAAATCTGAAGATGGTATTGAATAATTGGCACCATTTTCCTGTGCTGTAATCAGAGGGTTATCTGATTTTGGTGAAAGAGCGGAGTGGATGTAGAATGCATCCATGCCCGCTTTTTTTGCGCCACGAATATCGTCATGGGGGTGGCTTCCAATCATTAAGCATTCAGCAGGGTCGAGCTTATACTTGCGAAGAGGTGCTTCGTAAAAATGAGGATCGGGCTTGCGACAGCTGTAATCAGATGAGATGAAAATGTCATCAAATTCCTGCCAAAGTCCTAATTCTTTCAGTTCGCCCTCTGCAAATGAACGCTGAGCATTTGTGAGTAGAATCACCTTGGATCCTTGTGCGCGCAGCTCACGAAGCAGTTCGATAGCGCCTTCATTTACTTTTATATGGGTAATTGATTCCTTGCGAAAATAACGCATCGTTGAGTGCAAAAGCTCAGGTGTGACGGTGACCGCATTAACAAAATCCTGATTCCAGTCAAGTGCATTGACGGTAGCCTCTGTGGCATTGGGAAGGGAATTGTTGATCGGTGCGGAATCGTCGAATTTATCGGAATACAGCCAATAGAATACCTTGTCCAATTCTATCTCGGGCCATCTTTCTTCATTGGGAGTTCTCTGAATAAGATGAGATGATAAAACACCGGTTTCATCCAACACATATCTGTTGTATTTGCTTTCAAGCTCCTCTGCTGTGAAATTTGCATTTTGGGCCTTAAAGAATTCGGTCATTTTGTCCCAAAAATTTGCTGAAGACTCGTCGATATTGATGTCGATAATTGTTCCGTATAAAGCGAAAAGATAGGTATTGTACTTTTTCATGGCTGTTAAAACTTAGTGGTCCTTATTTTTTTATTTTTAATGCGAGCTTAATGTGATATTATCTATTTGGATCCTATTTTTACACAGTAAGCTTTTTTAACATTGATATATTAACATAAGAGGATTGATATGGCTATATTGAACAGAGAAATGAAACCCGGAGTTAAGTGCTATGTAGAGGGGTTCGTAGAGGACGGTGCAGACCGTTTTTATGTGCAGAGTAATGGGCTTGTGGTTAATGATCCCAGTGATTCGGATACTTGTGCGGTGGTTTATCTTGAGAGGGGACGTGGCGGTTCGCCTGAAAAAGTGACTGCTCTTATAGAAAACTGCTATTGGATTAGCCAGAAGACTGAATTGTCTGTATGGCTGCCGGAATAAATTGCCGGCTCATTTGTATGGGGACAAGTCCGGCTTATGCAAATTAATTAAAAATTAATGGCAAATGCACAATAGTGTGTTTGCTATATTTTTTGTAAAAATACGTTGAAAATCACTATAAGAAATAGTCTTCAAATGCAGAAAAATAAATGACAGATATAGCCATTTTGCGTTATAATTAAACAGATTGGAAATTTTTACCAAAAGGGGATCTTTGCTATGAAAATAGGATTTGATAATGAAAAATATCTTGAGATGCAGTCACAGCATATCAGAGAGAGAATCAAGAAATTTGACAATAAGTTATACCTGGAGTTCGGCGGAAAACTCTTCGATGACTATCATGCTTCAAGAGTACTTCCGGGATTTAAGCCCGATTCAAAGCTTCAGATGCTTCTTCAGCTTAAGGATACTGCTGAAATCGTAATCGTAGTAAGCGCAGAAGATATCGAAAGCGGTAAGCAGAGAGGCGACTACGGTATTACATATGACCTCGACGTTCTCAGACTGATCGATGCATTCCAGGGTGTAGGCCTCTTTGTAGGAAGTGTTTGCCTTACCAAGTATGCGTCACAGCCTCAGGCTATTATTTTTGAGAAAAAGCTTGCTGATCTCGGAATTAAATCCTATAAGCATTATCGTATTCCCGGATATCCCAATGATGTCGCAACAATAGTAAGTGATGAGGGATATGGAAAGAATGAGTACATTGAGACCAGCCGTCCTCTCGTAGTTATCACTGCTCCCGGACCCGGAAGCGGAAAGATGGCAACATGTCTTTCTCAGCTCTATCATGAGCATAAGAGAGGTGTAAAAGCAGGTTATGCTAAGTTTGAGACCTTCCCTATTTGGAACATTCCTCTCAAGCATCCTGTTAACCTTGCATACGAGGCTGCAACCGCTGATCTTAATGATCTTAATATGATTGATCCCTTCCATTTGGAAGCATACGGTGTTACCACCGTTAATTATAACCGTGACGTTGAGATTTTCCCTGTTGTTAATGCTACATTCGAACTCATTATGGGTGAGAGCATGTATAAGTCTCCCACAGATATGGGTGTTAATATGGCAGGTAACTGCATTATTGATGATGAAGCATGCTGTGAGGCATCAAAACAGGAAATCATTCGCAGATATTATAATGCAATGTGCCAGAAGAGAATCCACGGAGAGTCTAAGGATAACATTTACAAGCTTGAGCTTCTCATGAAGCAGGCAGATGTTACTCCTACAGATCTTAAGGTGGTTAAGGCTGCACTTGATAAGGAGAGTGAGACCGGACATCCCGCTGTGGCAATTGAGCTTAATGACGGTACAATTGTTACCGGTAAGACCGGAGATTTGCTCGGTGCTGCATCAGCTATGCTACTTAATGCTCTTAAGACAATTGGGGGAATTGCCGATGAGACTAAGTTGGTGGCGGCTTCTGCAATCGCACCTATTCAGACCTTGAAGACAGAGTATCTTGGAAGTATCAATCCTCGTCTTCACACTGATGAAATACTGATTGCACTTTCAACCTCAGCTGCTTCAGATGAGCTTGCAGCTAAGGCATTGGAGCAGCTTCCTAAGCTTAAGGGCTGCAACGTGCATTCAACAGTTATTCTTTCTTCTGTAGACCGTAACCTTCTTAGAAAATTAGGTGTACAGGTTACTTGTGAACCTAAATATGAAGAGGAAGAAAGACTTTATCACAAGAATTAAAATATAAAAAACATACGGACGAAGAGGTATAGTTTGGACAGAGTTATTGGGTTAATAGCATCGCGAGTTCAGTTCGAAAGCTGTAAATCATTTATTGGCAGCATGTTTAAGCAGGCAAAAAATGCCGGATACAGAATATGTGTTTTTCAGTCTATTTATGATTTCAACGATAGTTCGAAGGATGAATCCGGTGCTGCAGGTATCTTTGATATGATACCCTATAATAAAATATGTGCGTTGGTTATGCTTAATGATGTGATCTACGATAAAGAGATAGTAAACCGTATTATTGACAATGCCAAAGCAAATGATGTCCCTGTGATATTGGCTAAGGGTCAGGATAAAAGATGCTACAATATAATCGGAAACTATGAAAAGACTTATGAGCATCTTATCAGAAAGATTCTTGTAGACAGAGAAATAAAGGACGTATTCTATATAACCGGTAAAATGCATGAGGGTTCTGATGCTATCGGAAGACTTAATGTGTTTAAGAAGGTTGTGGAAGAGCTGGGTATTCCCTTTGATGATAGTATGGTTGCCATCGGTGAGTATACTGAGAAGCCTGCTCGAAAAATAATGGAGAACATGCTGGTCAGTGGTGAAGTACCGCCCAGAGCTATCTTTTGCGCAAATGACGTAATGGCCCTTGCTGCAATAGAAACTCTTGCGACATA
The DNA here is from genome assembly GCA_002317155.1 of Lachnospiraceae bacterium UBA1721. GTDB lineage: Bacteria > Bacillota > Clostridia > Lachnospirales > Lachnospiraceae > AC2028. Next base: position 26,656 of record DCIR01000018.1, on the reverse strand, counting down.
TGGTTACAGCGTTCCAATCGATACTGTTGTCGTAGGATTTGATGGTTTGGAATCTTCAGTATACAGCAAGCCGAGAATTGCTACCTGCGCTGAGAATATGGATAACATCGCACTGCTTGTGCTTAAGGCTATATCAGATGCGTTAGAGGGCGGAAAACCTAAGAACTACTATTATGAGTTTGAGGCGGTATTTTCGGAGTCTGCAGGATATTACGGCAAAGATATCGAGTCTGCCAAGCTTGGAAATGAGATTTTCAAGAGATTCAGATATGATGAGGGTGATGAAGAGGCTCAGAATACTTGGCTTGACAGCATAATGAGTCATCAGGATCTGGAGGGATTCAGATACGCACTTCCTTCGTTTATTGAAGATCAGCGAAGCTTCGTTATCAGACAGGATCCTTATTGGGAGATACTTGATGAGCGCGCTAAGGGTAAGATGCCTAAACGAAATCTTTTGATTGCCAAGAAGATTCCGGGGGCGAACGGAGAGATGGAAAAGGAATGCACTATTGAGGATGCAATGTCTATTCTTATCGACTCCATTCCTGATAATAAAATTGCATTTGCTTCGGCTATTTCCTTGAAAGATATTGTATATGGTGTGGCATTTATTACGACGAGAGACCCTTACAATGGTGCTGGTCGTATGAACAGATTTGCATATACCATTAACAGAGCTTTTTCGTGGGCAATCAGCGGTGAGAGACAGATATTCCTCTCAGAGCAGATTACACGTAACAGATATATGGACCCTGTTACTCAGATGCATAACATGGATGGTTCAGTACACTGGTATACCAACTATCTCATGAATGAAAAGAGTAGCGGAAGCTATCTTGTATGCGGTGTGTACAAGCTGATGAACTATCAGGAGTTGATGAACAATGAGGGCATTGATTTTATTGAGGATGCACTTCAGTTTATAGCTAATACGCTTGTGCTTGTTAACCCTGATAAGGAGATGATTGCCAGAGTTGCTCCTGACAGCTTTGCAGTTGTTTTGTCGCTGCCGGAGAGTAGGACTAATGCAGAAATAATTGACCATGCCACTACTGATTTTTATCAGATTCTTGATGTGAAAAAGAAGAAACTGGGCGGAGAATGGGGAATGCTTGAGGTCAGCTGCGGATATGAAGTTGGTAAAGTAGGGGCGAGAAATGATATTCCTGATTTGTTCGACACGGCTATGACTAAGCTGTACAGGAATAGAACTCTGATGCTGAAGGGCCTGCCTGATACGATCAATGTTGAGGATGGAAGTGCAATACTTACATACAAGGCGAGACTGCTTACCTTGCTTAAGGAAAATTTGTTTAAGTACAATTTCCAGCCGATAGTAGATGCAAAAACTGGTGATATCGTCGCTTATGAAGGATTGATGCGTACATCCGACAAGATTGGACTTGGCCCGGCTGAAGTTCTTGCGGCATCTAATATGTTTGAGAAGAATGCAGATGTAGAATATGCATCATTTTTGAATATATTAAGACGTATGGAGTCCGACACAGAACTGTTTAAGGGTAAGAGGGTATTCATTAATACCATCCCCGGTTCGTTCCTGAACGATGAGCAGATAGATGATTTCAGACGAAACTTCGGTGAGTATCTCAGTCAGGTCGTAATAGAGATAACAGAGGGAGAGACCATTCAGCAAGATGAGCTTGAAAGAATCAGAACTCTGTGTGGCGAAGATGGTTCTACACCTGTTGCTATCGACGACTATGGAACCGGTCATTCCAATATTGTTAACCTGCTTGAGTACAGACCTCAGGTGGTTAAAATTGACAGATATCTTATTAGCAAAATCGATGAAGATAAGAACAAGCAACTGTTTGTTAAGAATCTTATCGAATTTGCCGGCGCAAATAATATTAAGGTTCTTGCAGAGGGTGTTGAGACTCGTGAAGAACTCAAGACTGTTATTGAATTCGGAGTAGATCTGATTCAGGGTTATTATACTGCAAGACCCGCGTACGAAGTATTACAGAAGCTTCCTGATAATATTATTGAGGAGATTCAGGAGTTTCAAAAATAGGAGTAATTAGAATGGTAAGACCGAGAGCCGGAGGCGGTTCGTCAAGCTTTTCGGGAGGATCATTTTTTTGGAGCAGCGGGTTGTCACATTATGGTCATTAGGGAAACAGATTGGGCTTATGTAATTGATTGGATTACCGGCAAGGTATTATGGTTTGTCGGCGTGATACTGCTGGTACTTATTGGACTCGCCATAGCTTCGATTGTTATCTACAGCAGAAGCCAGAGACGCGAGGCTGACGACAGATTACACAACACACCGCTTAATGATATCGGAGAACCCGGAGATCACGCGTTTGAAAAGAAAACTGTGGTTGATTCGACATCTGTTTCGCCAAACAGTCATCCGATAAATGAAAAGTCAGTTGTGGGTATGACGGCTAGTTTACGAGGGGTAACACACAGCTCGACATCCGCATCTGAAAGAAATCAGTAAATAATAAATAAAGGGGATATAGGAAATGCCTGTTACAGAATTTCTTGAGAGAAATGCTAATTTATATGGTAATGAGGTAGCGCTTGTTGAACTTAATCCTGAGCAGCAGGACAACAGACGTATATCATGGAAGGAATATGAGCTCATCGAGTCTTCAAGATTTCAGCCATACAGAAGAGAGATTACATGGTCAGTATTCAGAGAAAAGGCCAACCGTTTTGCTAATCTGCTTGTGAGCAGAGGTGTTAAAAAAGGCGACAGAGTTGCGATTATTATGTATAACTGCCTTGAGTGGCTTCCGATTTATTTCGGCGTGCTTAAGACCGGTGCAATAGCTGTACCTTTTAATTTCAGATATGATGCAGACGAATTGCTTTACTGCGCAGAGCTTGCAGAAGTTCATGTAATTGTATTTGGTTCGGAATTTATCGGACGTATGGAGACAAATGCGCAGAGACTTGCTAAGGGACGTTTTCTTATTTACGTAGGAGACAATTGCCCCAGCTTTGCAGAAAGCTACAGAGATATGGTTGCAGACTGCTCAAGCCAGTTTGAGGATGTTCCGATTACTGATGACGATGACGGAGCTATCTATTTTTCATCAGGTACAACAGGATTCCCTAAGGCTATTCTTCATAAGCACAGAAGCCTTACACAGGCTGCTGAGATGGAGCAGAAGCATCATTCACAGGGAAGAGATGATGTATTCCTGTGCATTCCTCCACTTTATCATACAGGAGCTAAGTTCCATTGGATGGGAAGCCTTGTAGCGGGAAGTAAGGCCGTATTGCTTAAGGGTACCAAGCCTGAAACTATTCTTTCGGCTATTTCATCAGAGCGTTGCACTATCGCATGGCTTCTTGTTCCGTGGGCTCAGGATATTCTTGATTCACTCGACAGTGGTAAGGTTAAGATTGAGGATTATCATCTTAGCCAGTGGAGACTTATGCATATAGGTGCACAGCCTGTACCGCCTACACTTATCAAGCATTGGCTTGAGTATTTCCCTAATCATCAGTATGACACCAACTATGGTCTTTCAGAGTCTACCGGCCCCGGCTGCGTACATCTTGGTGTTGAAAATGTGCACAAGGTTGGAGCTATCGGAGTACCCGGATATCGCTGGGAGATTAAGATTGTTGATGATAAGGATGTTGAGGTTAAGCAGGGCGAAGTCGGAGAGCTTTGCGTAAAGGGCCCCGGTGTTATGACCTGTTATTACAACAATCCTGAAGCAACAGCAGAAGTTCTTAAGGATGGATGGCTTTATACCGGAGATATGGCTATGCAGGATGAGGATGGATTTATTTTCCTGGTAGACAGAAAGAAGGATGTAATCGTAAGCGGTGGTGAAAACATTTATCCCGTACAGATTGAGAACTTCATCCGCAAGAATGATAAGGTAAAAGACGTAGCAGTTATCGGTATGCCTGATTTAAGACTTGGTGAGATAACCGCAGCAATTATTGAAATAAAGGAAGGCTTCGAGTGCACAGAAGAAGAAATTAACGAATTCTGCCTTGATTTGCCCAGATATAAGAGACCTAAGGTTGTATTTTTCGAGGAGATTCCCAGAAATGCGACTGGTAAGATTGAAAAGCCGGCACTCAGAAAGCGTCATGGAGCTGACCAGCTGGTAGCGCGTGAGAACGGTATTTAATCTGAAGTGATTTGTAAAGTGACGTGAGTTGTTAGCAAAATAAGTATTTTATGATAACCGCCGATTGTGAGTTGCTCATGGTTGGCGGTATTGTATGTAGGGAGAAAAATGTTACGTACAGAAAGCTTGGAAGAAATAACAGACGGTAAAAAATACAGCGTAAATGATATGGTAAAGGCCGGTACAGGTGGCTGTGCGGGATGTTCTCACTGCTGCGAAACGATGGCGGATACCATAGTACTCAGTCCTATGGATGTATTTAACCTGGAAAAAGCGACAGGGAAGAGCTTCGAGGGATTGGTTGATACTTGTTTAGAGCTGAAGATTCATGACGGAATTATTCTTCCTAACATGAAATCAGATAACGGTGTCTGCGTAATGCTTAAAGATAAAAGATGTACCATTCACGCAGAGCGCCCTGATTTTTGCAGGCTGTTTCCGCTTGGCCGCCTGTACGAGGATGACACATTTTCCTACATAATGCAGATTAATCAATGTGACAAAGCATCGGTTAAGGTGAAGGTTAAAAAGTGGATTGATACACCTGATTACGAGAGGTATTCAAAGTACATATTGAGGTGGCACGGCATTATAAAGAAATCTGCTGCAAAAGCTGCTCAGGAGCCTGATAGATGTAAGGATATTATGATGAGTCTGTTGCAGAGATTTTATCAGGTATCTTTTGTGAATGATAGTGATTTTTATGAGGAATTTGACGCCAGAGCAGATTTGTTTATTAAAGAAGTTCTGGGTGGCTGATTGAGCAGAATAGACTTCGTTTGATAAGTCTGATTATGCTTGGAAGGATATTTTATGGCTTTTGACGGAATAACAATGGCTGCGGTTACCAAGCAGCTTCAAAATACAATTACAGATGCGAGAATAAGTAAAATTGCTCAGCCTGAGGACAATGAGATACTAATGACCATTCATACTCAGGACGGAAATGTCAGATTGCTTATGTCTGCGGATGCATCGCTTCCGTTGGTGTATCTTACTGATAATAATAAGCAGGGGCCCCTTACTGCTCCTAATTTCTGCATGCTTCTCAGAAAGCATATTCAGGGCGGAAGAATAGTAGCTGTCAGTCAGCCTGGGCTGGAGCGTATACTTAAGCTGGAAATTGAACACCTGGATGAGATGGGGGATCTGTGCAGAAAGTATTTGATATTTGAACTTATGGGAAAGCACAGTAACATTATTTTTGTCAATGGTGATGGTGTAATAATCGACAGCATTAAGCGTGTTTCTGCAGCAGTCAGCAGTGTCAGAGAGGTTTTGCCCGGACGTGAGTATTTTATCCCACAGACGCAGCAAAAGGCGGATTTACTCGATACAGAGAGCATTGATTTGGGTGCGCTGGCTCAGGCGCAGCCGCTGTATAAGGCTATCTATGGTGGTTACACAGGCATCTCACCTATTATTGCGCAGGAACTGTGCCATAGAGCTGATGTCGACAGTGACAGGCCGATCGAGAGCCTTGATGATGCACAGAGAGCAAGAGTTACAAAAGTTCTTAAGGATTTTTCGCGACAGCTTAACATGGGCGAATTTGCGCCGTGCCTTGTATATGAGGGTAAAAAGCCGAAGGAATTTGCCGCAGTTAGATTGTCGATTTACGATCATGAAGGTGCACAGATTGTTGATGTAGAGTCGGTATCGGCATTATTGGAACAGTTTTATCGTGAAAAGAATGTTGTGGTACATATTCGTCAGCGCTCGGCTGATTTGCGCCATATTGTGCAGCTTGCACTTGAGAGAAACAGTAAGAAGCTTGATTTGCAGCTTAAGCAGCTTCAGGATACTGAAAACAGAGAAAAGTATCGACTGTATGGAGAGCTTTTGACTGCGTATGCATATCAGATAAAAGGCGGACAAAAGGAGGCGGTTGTAGATAATTATTATACAAATGAACAGCTGACTATTCCTATGGATCCACAGCTCTCTGCATCGGAAAATGCACAGAAGTATTATGAGAAATATAACAAGCAGAAGAGGACCTATGAGGCTCTTACCGGACTTATAGAAGAAGTTAAGGCTGATGTGGAGCATCTTAGATCGATCCAGGCTTCACTTGATATAGCTCTTTTGGAAGAAGATCTGATACAGATTCGCCAGGAACTGGCAGATAACGGATATGTTCGTAAAAAGAGCAGTGGAAAAAAGGAAAAGATTACTAGTAAGCCATTCCACTATATAAGTTCGGATGGATATGATATTTATGTTGGAAAAAATAATTTCCAAAACGATGAGCTGACCTTTAAGTTTGCCAATGGTGGAGACTGGTGGTTTCATGCCAAGAAAATGCCGGGTTCGCATGTGGTGCTGAGAGTAAGACAGGGTGAGGAAGTTCCTGACAGAGCTTTTGAGGAAGCTGCAAAACTGGCAGCTTACTACTCACAGGGACGTGATCAGGAAAAGGTGGAGATTGACTATGTTCGCAGGAAGGAAGTCAAGAAGCCTAACGGAGCTAAGCCGGGATTTGTTGTATACTATACTAATTATTCAATGACTACTGATAGTGATATCTCAGGACTTAAATTGGAAAAATAGCTTATGAACAATACCTGTTTTCAAATGAATAATGGTGTAAAGCTTTTATATGATGCAGATTGGAAGAGCAGTGACAGACTGATATCAGAAGCTAAATCCATGCAGCAGATGAAGGAACTTGATAATGATGCCATAATGAATAAGGGCATACCTTCTCTATGGCTGATGGAAAACGCGGCAAGAGCTGTTGTTGATACAGTTATTGAAATGGTTGATGATGGCAGCAGGATTTGTATCATATGCGGAGCTGGTAATAACGGTGGTGACGGAGTGGCCTGCGCCTATATGCTGATGGAAAAAGGCTATAAAGTAGAGGCTTATCTGTGTGGCAGAGATGACAAGATGACAATCGATGAGCTTGCCATGGAAGATCGACTGGCTGAATGTGGTGGCACATTAAAGCGGTTATTTACAACAGATAGCAACTGCGATTATTTCCCGGATGAAAAAATGGTCAAGGATTTGGCTAGGAATCTGTCATCATCCGATTGTGTGATAGATGCATTGTTTGGTGTGGGTATATCACGAACAATTAAGAATCCGTATGCACAGATTATCGCGATGATCAATGGTGACTCTATCGATGGTGCAGCTATCGATAATATGAGTAGTGATGATATGAGTAGTGATAGTGCATATTGTGATGATACGTGTAAGGTTAAAGTTGTATCTTGCGATATCCCTTCGGGTATAAATGGTGATACAGGAGAGGTTATGGGCGTGGCTGTCAAGGCAGATGTTACTGTGACTTTTTCATGCATCAAGAAAGGACTTCTGGAAAAAGGAGTGGCCGATTATGTAGGAGCACTTAAGGTAGTGCCTATCGGTTTGCCTGAGTGAGTGACAAGGTTGTATAGTTAACGTCTGGTTTGTATAGTTAACGTCTGGCTTGTATAGTTATCGTCTGGCTTGTACAGTTAGCCGCTGGTTTAGATAAGAGGTTGTATGAAGTATAAAAGGCTTAATTATAAAAAGCTTAATAACAAAAAGCTTGAATACAAAAAGCTAAAACTGAATATGGCTTTGCTCAGAACGATGGCTATGTATGCATCTGTGACAATGTGTGGTGCAATGTTTGTCACCGGATGCGGTTCTGAGGCTGTTGATGCTGATAGCGGTAGCGGAATTGGTACACCGATTGTGGCACCGATTGAAGATGAAGCAGATACAACCGGTTCAGATCAGATCGTAGATTCTGGAGGAGGGTCATCTGATGATGCCTCAAATAGCATTGGAAGTAATATATATGAGCCTGGAGATGATAATGAGTCAACCGATGATGGTGTGACAGGTAGCTCTGACAGTGATGTGGCTGATGCGGACGGTGATTTGGACGGTGATGGTGATGAAGCGATAACCGATGGAACAATTACCAATAAAGAAGAACAGTTGGCGGTTATTTCAAGCTGTTATGAAGAGTGCAAAGAGGCATATTTTGAAGAGATAGGCGGGCAGGCACCAAAGTTTACCATTGCAGATTTGAATCATAATGGACGACTTGAACTTATTTTTTCTGATTGCCAGGGAACAGGGGCATTTTCATACACTCGATTTTATGAGGTGAGTGAGGATTATACTTATCTGAGTGAAATATCTACATCGGATAATGACAATATAGACACATTGGGAGATTTTCTCACATATGATGTGCTGACCTGCTACGAAAAGGAGGGTATATACTATTATATTGTAGAAGATTATTCAAGCTCCGGATGGGATTACAGAGGAACTCAATTCTATATGTATAGTCTTGATGGTTGCGTAGAGTATACCGGTATGGGGGGCTTCGTACTTGAAGGCACCATGAATGAGAATAATGAGTGTGTCTACCATGTAAAAATGTATGATTCAGCAGGAAAAATATGTGCCGGAGAGGAAGATTATCTGGCAGATAAGAATTCGTTCCTGATGGAATATAATAAAAAATCTTCCTGCAAAATTGTATGGATGTCTATGACTGACGGTAGACCGTTGCTTGAAAAAATACAGGCTTCATATGCCGGATTTGATCCTGAGTATGATAACAGCGAGGTGGACTTTAGCTACACTAAGATATACGGTGAGAATGCCAATTACATTATAAGCTATAGATAGAATGCGGATGATAAAATAAATATCATCCGCTATTTTATTACAAAAACACAACGTTGGAATTATGTAAACCACAATATACAAATGCAAAAAAATATGTTGCGGCAAAATGCCACAACATAGTGGTAGGCAGCAATATTTAAGTATTATGTAAATAATCAAAATTACTTAATTATTGTGTGTACTAAGAATTATCTAGGAAAAGTACTTAAGGAATGAAGCTGAGGTTTTCATGTCGCTGAGTTGATCCATGGAACCGAAGTGTTCGATAGCAATCGGACCGGTGTAATTCTTTTCGCTCAATGATTTAAGGATTGCGGACATGGGAATAACGCCGTTACCGACTGCGGCACTGTACATTGCGCGACCGTTTACCGTATAGTGAATTTCTTCACCTTCAACAGGAGTAAATGATCTGTCCTTACAGTGAACATAGGTTATTCTGTCATTTAAGAGTTCATAGGCACTCAGTACATCCTGTTCGCTGTAGAGGAAGTTGCCGGTATCAAATGCACATCCAAGTGCAGGAAGGCGATCCAGGAACCATTTAACCTGTTCCATTGTTGCAAATGGTGCAGATATATCATCAAAATCTTCCATAGCAACATCTATTCCCTGTTCTGAAGCATAATCCAAAAGATGAATCATATTGGGAAGCATAGCTTCGCGGGCACGCGCAAGAGCTGTAGTTATTATATCCTGATTGCCCGAAGAGACGATGTCTCTGCCGATGAAGCCGGGAACCACCAAAAGATGATTTATTCCCAGTCTTTTCAGATCATCAATCACCTGAATATAGCTCTGATCATCGGGATGGTTAGCCCAATCGAAGAAACAATAGCAGTCGTAGATAGGAAGTCCCAGGCGAGCGAGTTCTTCTGCAAGTCCGTCACCGCTCTCTTTAAGCATATAATAATCCATCTCTACACCGGTGATTCCGCAGGCAGTAATCTCTGCTGCGATTTCAGCTGTGGTGATGCCTCTTTGCTTGGCAGCATTGAGTATATGGTCGTAAAAGACTGTAAGTTTGTTCTGCATAGGGTTCTCCGTGTTTTGAACTATCTTAATAATCTTAATTTCTTAGCAATTTTTACAATGAGTCTTCCTTTGGGGAAAGACTTAAGTTCTTCTTCATTTACTCCCTTGACGAGAAGTAATGCTACAAAATAAACCGGTATGGCAACTATGATTGCGGGTATTGCAGCGATTCTCATTGAATTGCAGAGGTAATATACCAATCTGTAAACTCCGTATGCGGCACCACCCATAATAACAGAAGCTATGAGAGGAAGAATAAAGGTTCGTTTGAGTTCCTGCTTATAACCTATTGCGCGTCTGGTTGCCAGCTGATTAAGAACGGCCATTACGAGCGAATAGAGAGTGTTGGCAATCGCGATACTGTATACATCGAAGCCTGTGTAGAACAACAAAGCTACTGCTGTGATTGTCTGAATTGCAAGTGCAATTGCAGCATTTACTATCGGTGTATTTACTTTGCCCAGACCCTGGAGAATGGAACTGTTAAGGGTGCTCAGTGCGTAGAAGATAACTGACACTGAAAGAGCCATAAGGGTATACTTGGATAATTCATAATTGGCGATTGAATTGGGGAAAAGCAACAGTGTAACCGGTCCGGCGAGTACGAATATTCCTACCGCACAAGGGATGGAGATAAGCATTGTCGACTTAACCGCAAGACCAATTTTACTGCGAGCTTCATCATTTTCCTTTTTTGCTATAAGCTGAGCAATAGAAGGAATCATAGCCGAAGCCATTGCTGAAGCAAATGCAATCGGAATATTGGATATGGTGAGTGCTTTTCCTGAAAAAATACCATATCTGCTCGAGGTAACAACTGTATCAAGGTTCATTACCTTAGGATAGATAGAAGTATATAACTTGTTATTTATAACCGATGAAAGGTTGTACAAAGCAGTGCTCATAATGAAGGGAGTCACAATCAGGGTTATGGTCTTGATTATGGTTCCGGCTCCGTCAACCTCGGTATGAGTATCCTGGGCGACACGACCTTTGATTTCCTTGCGGGCCTTAAGATATATAAAGAACATGAATAAAAGTGCGACTAAAACGCCGGTACCGGTTCCGAGAGCACTACCCATCGCACCGCGGACTGCTCGCACGATTTGTCCCGGCTCATCATCGGGAACTATCATTGTGCCCATGGTCATTTTTATCAGTAAATAAGCGGCACCTACGCTGACAATGGCATTGGCTATCTGTTCTAATATCTGAGATACAGAAGTCTGCACCATGGTCTTATGCGCTTGGAAATATCCTCTGAGAACACCTAACATTCCGTAGAAAAAGATTGTGGGTGCAAAGGTGCGAAGAACAGGAATGGCAGCGTCCTCAACAAACAGGCCGGCAGCAAAATACAAAAAAGCCGACGCGACAGCACCTATTGCCAGAACATAAAAGAGAGCACCCTTGAAGAGGCGATGTGCATTTTTATATTCCTGAACAGCGAGCTTTTGCGCTATAACCTTTGATATGGCTGAAGGAATACTGTATGAGGATATCAGTAAAATAATTGTGTAGTAGTTGTAGGCAGACTGATAGTATCCGAGACCAAGATCACCGATTATTCCGGAGAGAGGACTGCGGTATAAGAGACCTATTATTCTGCTTATGATACCGGCGGCGGCAAGTATTGATGCCTGCAAAATAATGCTGCTTGCACCGGACTTTTTTTCTTCTAACATTGGTAATGCCTTTCAGAACTATTATTTCGTTACGACAGATGACGACAGAGGGGAACTCTGCCGTCATTTTTTAACATACATATATATTGCATACTGTCTGTGACAGCTGCAAATTTAGCCGATCAGCCAATCGTACATTTCCTGATACTTGTTGGCTGAAACCTTCCAAGAATAATCAACTGCCATAGCGCGGTCAACCATCTTGTTCCATTCACGCTTCTTATCATAATAGATACGCTCTGCATAACGGATGGTAGAAAGCATCTCATGAGCATTGTAGTTCATGAAGCCAAATCCAGTTCCGGTGCTTTCATACTCATTGTAAGGCTCTACTGTATCCTTAAGTCCGCCGGTCTGACGAACAATCGGAATAGTACCATACTTGAGAGCCATCAGCTGGCTGAGTCCACAGGGCTCAAAGAGTGAAGGCATAAGGAAAGCATCGCATGCCGCATAAATCTTGTGTGAAAGAGGATCTGAGTAGTAGATGTTGGCAGATACTTTGTTGTTGTACTTCCAGTCAAAGTGTCTGAACATATTTTCATAGCGCTCTTCACCGGTTCCGAGAACTACCAGCTGAATATCATCCTGGCAAAGCTCGTCCATGATGTAAGCGATTAAGTCGAGACCCTTCTGATCGGTAAGTCTTGATACAATACCAATCATCATCTTTTTATCATCTACTGTGAGTCCGAGTTCTTCCTGGAGAGCTCTCTTATTCTTTACCTTCTCCTTGCGGAAATTAGCAGCATCATACTGTTTAACAATATGCTTGTCGGTAGAAGGATTGAAATCTGTATAGTCGATACCATTTACGATACCGCGAAGTGAATTACTTCTTGCGCGGAGAAGAGGATCGAGGCCTTCACCGTAGAAAGGTGTCTTGATTTCTTCAGCGTATGTGTCTGAAACGGTGGTGACAGCATCAGCATATACGATACCGCCCTTCAAGAGGTTAGCGTCCTTGTATGACTCAAGCTTGTCGGGAGTGAAATAGTAATCGGGAAGACCGGTAATGCTCTGAACAGTCTTAACATCCCACTTACCCTGGAACTTAAGGTTGTGGATAGTGATTACACTCTTGATTCCCTGGAAGAAAGGATTATCAGCGAATCTCTCCTTGAGGTATACAGGAATGATACCGGTCTGCCAATCGTGGCAGTGGATGAGGTCGGGCCTGAAATCAATGACAGGAAGAGCGCTGAGAACAGCCTTACAGAAATAGGTGTAACGCTCAATCTCATAACGTGGGTCATCGTTATATACTTTAGCACCGTTCCAGTAGAATTCATTGTCGATAAAGTAATAATGAACACCGTCTACAATGGCTTCAAAAATGCCGACATAAATGTTCTGCCAGTTGAAGTCCATATAGAAATTGGTAACGTAAGTCAGCTTGTCCTTCATTTCCTGTTTCATGCAGGCATATTTAGGAAGGAATACACGTACATCAAAATATTCATTGTCAATATATTTGGGAAGTGATCCGACAACGTCAGCAAGACCGCCGGTCTTGATAAAAGGAACACCTTCTGATGCAACAAAAAGTATTTTTTTCATTAAAAGCCTCCGACTAAAAATTAGTGTATTTTTTAAGACTATACATCGAATATTATACTATATTTAGTAGATGATAGATAGAATATTTTGCATTTTTGAACGAAACTGTATATATGTTGTATATTCTCGGAAAAATTTGGATAATTAATACATAAAAATGCTCATAATGTTATAATACATGAGGATAAAGACGCATAAATAATAAAAAACAGTACGTCTGTGTCGTGGGGAGTGACATGAAAAAAGGACTTGTTTTGGAAGGCGGTGCGATGCGTGGATTGTTTACCGCCGGAGTACTTGATGTTTTTATGGAAAACGGAATTGATTTTGACGGCGCTGCGGGAATATCGGCAGGTGCGGTATTCGGATGCAATTTTAAGTCGCGTCAAATCGGACGTTCCATCAGATATAACAAAAGATTTTGCGGTGACAAAAGATACGGAAGCTTTAGCAACTGGATAAAGACAGGCGATGTCTTTGATGTTGATTTTTGCTATGATACCATTCCTAATGAGCTGGATGTGTTTGATACTGAGACTTTCAGAGAAAATCCGATTGAGTTCTGGGTAGGTGCTACCAATGTGGAGACCGGAGAGGCGGAGTATCATTTATGCACGGATGGTGGTGAAAACGACATTCAGTGGATGAGAGCATCCGCGTCGATTCCTTTTGTGTCACGAATCGTGGAGGTCGATGGTTACAAGCTTCTTGACGGTGGTACGTCAGATGGAATTCCATATAGATTTATGACAGAAAAGCAGGGCTATGATAAGTGTGTGACCGTGCTTACAAGACAGCCCGGATATAAAAAGAAGAAGAACAAACTGATGCCGATTCTTCGCGCCAAGCTTAAGGCATATCCTAATCTTATTCGGGCTTTGGCGGACCGTCATATAAGATACAATGCACTTTATGAGTATATGGAAGAAAGAGTCAAAGCCGGAGAGAACTATATCATACAGCCGCCGGCTGCACTTGATGTGGCGCAGATGGAGAAAAATCCTTCCAAGCTTGAAGCAGTATATCAGCTTGGACGCGAGGAAGCACTTAAGCATCTTGATAAAGTGAAGGAATTTTTAGGCATTTCATAACAGTATAATAATACAGATAAAAACGCGGATAAGAGGATGGTGATAAATCGTTTAGCCGCGGACGGAGAATCTCGCTTGCGAGATTCTTTTTTTATGGTCAAAAAAATTTTTTATATATCATCAAATATTGTGCGACAAAAGCTGTTTATATGTTTGTAGACGTTAAAAATGAAAAAGTGAGCTCATGAAAAAGTTAATACTGTTACATTGAAAATTTGAAAAAGTTTTTCGGCGACGGGGAGGAAATAGTTGCCGACACGGAGGGAATTATTATGAAAAAGAAAGCAATAACATTATTTATGGCAGGACTGATGATTGCAGCAATGACGGCATGCGGAACTAAGTCGGAAGCGACTGACTCCGGAGCATATACCAATTATGCGATGAGTACTTCAAAGAATAATTCATATGCGACTGCTGATGACTGTGAAGCAGATGGGGGTGGATATTTTTACGAAGCGAATGATACTTGCGCAGAAATGAGTGATGAATACATCGAGGAGATGAACACCGAAGAATACAATTTTATAGAAGAGAACGGATTCGTGAATGTTGCACAGGCTCCTCTTTCAACATTTGCGGCAGATGTTGATACCGGATCGTACTGTAACTTAAGAAGGATCATTAACGGTGGTTGGGGACTTGATAATGTAGCATCTTCAATCAGAACCGAGGAGATGATTAATTATTTTGATTATACGGTAGACAATAGCGATGATGTGTTCAGTGTTCAGTATTCTGTAGGCGACTGCCCCTGGAACACCGATAACAAGCTTCTTGTTATGACAATGCAGGCTAACAGTGAAATCAACGTACCCAATGAAGGTAATAATTTTGTATTCCTTATCGATTCATCAGGATCAATGAGCAGCGCAGACAAGCTCAGCCTTGCAATTGACAGCTTTAAGCTCCTTGCAGGAACTCTCGGACCTAATGACAGAGTATCTGTAGTTACTTATTCGGGAAGCAGCGAGACTCTTCTTGAGGGATCAAATGACTATAACGAAATCTGCAATGCACTTGACAAGATTACCGCAGGCGGAGGAACCAATGGCTCCGGTGGAATTACAGCCGCTTACGAGTGTGCTACCAATAATTATATTGAGAACGGTAACAATCGTGTAATAATTGCTTCTGACGGAGATATGAATCTTGGTATTACCAGTCAGGGAGGTCTTGCAGATCTTATTTCAGAGAAAAAAGAGACCGGTGTATTCCTTACTGTTCTTGGTTTTGGATCAGGCAATTACAGCGATGCAAATATGGAATCAATCGCTGATGCAGGTAACGGAAATTACTTCTATATTGATTCAATTAATGAGGCTGAGAGAGTTCTTTGCGAGAAGATGAAGCAGACTACCGTTACTGTTGCCAAGGATGTTAAGTTCCAGGTAGAATTCAATCCTGCCGAGGTGGCTTCATACAGACAGATCGGTTATGAAAACAGACAGATGTCAGCAAGCGATTTTGATGATGATACCAAGGACGGCGGTGAAATCGGAGCCGGTGCTCAGGTTACTGTATGCTATGAAATCGTACTTGCAGATAACAATGATGCTGATGATGAAGACGGACTTAAGTATCAGGATTCTACTCTTAGCGAGGCTGCAGGCAGCGGAGAACTCTGCACAGTAGCTGTAAGATATAAGGCTCCTGATTCAGACGAAAGCTCACTTATCGCTTATCCTCTTGTTGACAATGGTGTAAGCAACCGCGAAGATTTCAACTTCATCTGTGGTATTATTGAGACTTCTATGGTACTCAGAAACAGTGAATATGTAGGAACATCTACACTTGATTCAGCATATCAGCTTGCATATTCGGGAACTAACAGCAATAAGTACAGAGAAGAGTTCTGCAAGCTTCTTTTGACTCTTGGCGCAGAGCAGTAAGCCGGTGAAAAAATAGATATAAAAAATAGATATAAATAATAGATATAAATAATAGATATAAATTCTGCTGTTCAGCATTGATGGATCTTATTGCAGAATAGCCAATAAAAGACCTCCGCAAAGTCATTGAAGCATATGATTTTTTTGCGGAGGTTTTATTTGATTCATCCGCAGAAAATGGGCATAATTTTTGCGTTATCCGAATAAATATGGTATAATGTCGGAAAATTAGGTGTATTGCAACCTAAGCCCGGCCGAAGGCAAAATCGGTAATAATTTAGGAATGAGGTAATTTATGTTTAAGAATGTAGGTAAGAAGATCAAAGCTATTTCTGTACTCCTCTTGATTGCCGGCATTTTGCTTTCGTTATATATCGGAGTTTTTGGACATATTTTATCCGGTGGAGAGGTATCAGCAGATGCTGATGAAATGATTTTGGGAGTGGTAATTATTGTTGTGGGAATAATTGCCAGTGTGCTTGCGAGCCTTCTTGTTAATGGCTTTGGCGTTATCGTGGAAAACGCTGAAAAGGTTGAAGATATTCACAATCTTCTTTTGGAAATCAATAATAAAAAGACTGATTTCAGAGGGGCTGACAGCAAGAAGAATGTATCTATTTTGAATTCAAGCTTCAACAATGAAGTGTTTGATGAAAGAGAATTCAGTGCGGAGGAGCCTGCTGCACCGGAGTACGTTAATCCGGTTAGCGGACATGAGGTTGCCAGCGCTCAGTACATTGCACCTACCTATGCGGGAAAGGGTAAGGAGCATCCTACCAAGCCTGTATTTGAAACTCAGGAAGTCGGCGTTGAGCCAATGAGTGATCCGGAACCTGTTGAAGTACCTAAGATGCCGGAGATGCCGGTAAGAAATAACAGACCTACCGGTCCTGTAAGACCCGGAAGATCTATGATCAATAACAATACGAAGAGAGAGCCTGTATACGACGCACCTGTTCAGCGCAGAACACCCGTATACGATGAGCCTATTACCAGTGCATTTGATGAGCCGGTATATGAAGCTCCTAAGCCCCAGACTCTTGCATACGATGCGCCGGCTCCGGCATACGACGAGCCTGTATATGAGTCACCAAAGCCTCAGACACCTGTATACGACGAGCCTGTATATGAGTCACCTAAGCCTCAGACACCTGTATATGATGAGCCCGTGTATGAGTCACCCAAGCCTCAGGCACCTGTATATGACG
>DCIR01000018.1:0-9252 GCA_002317155.1 Lachnospiraceae bacterium UBA1721 | reverse complement strand
AGCCTCAGGCACCTGTATACGACGAACCTGTATATGAAGCACCACAGCCGAAAGCAGCTACTCAGCCCAGGGCAACTTTCCACAGGTTTATCGAGCCTGCACGTGATGCGCAGGGCACAAATGACGAGCCGGGTGTATATGAGAGCCCTGAAGTTCCCAAGCCGAAGGTACGCACTCCCGAAGAGCAGGCCAGAGCTAATCAGATTCAGGAACTCATATTTAAGTTTGTTGCCAGAAGAAACGGTAAGGTTAATATCAATGATATTCTCAGAACCGTACCAAGAAATGTTGAGCCCTCAGAATTCCATGATGCCGTTAAGGTACTCGAAGAGCAGGGCAAGCTTGTTAAGAATGAAGCCGGCGACTTTACAGCCATTAAGTAAATTTTATCTGGATTTTGATAAAGGCGCACCTTGGGGTGTGCCTTTTTTCTTGACGAAAACACTCAATACATCTATAATATTTGCGACTATGTTCATTAATAAGAAGTATTTCTTTTTACATTATATTTTGCAAAAGGAAGGCCAGTAAATGATTAAAAGTATGACCGGCTTCGGAAGAAGCGAGATTACTGTTCACGAGCGTAAATTTTCTGTTGAACTTAAGAGCGTAAATCATCGTTATCTTGAAGTGAATATCAGAATGCCCAAGGCGTTGAACTTCTTCGAGTCTGCAATCAGACAGGAACTTAAGAAGTACATAGCCCGCGGTAAGGTTGATATGTTTATCACTTACGAGAATCTTGGTGAGAGCAAGTCGACTGTTCGTTATAACCGTGAATTGGCAGCAGAGTACCTCAAGTATCTTAACGAGATGTCAAATGATTTCGGACTTGAGAATGATATCAGAACTTCTACTCTTTCTAAGTATCCTGATGTATTCGTTATGGAAGAGAGCGATGTTGATGAGGAAGAGCTTTGGAAGGATCTTCAGAGTGCTATAGATCAGGCATGCGAGGCTTTTGTTAAGACAAGAAATATTGAGGGTGAACACCTCAGAGATGATCTTATTGAAAAGCTCGATTATATGCTTACACTTGTTGATTTTATCGACAAGAGATCGCCTCAGATTATTGAGGAATATCGCACTAAGATTGAGAACAGAGTACGTGATCTCCTTGGTGATAACAAGGTTGATGAAGGAAGACTTCTCACCGAGGTTACTGTATACGCAGACAAGATTTGCGTAGATGAAGAGATTGTCAGACTTCGCAGTCATATCGAGACTGTTAAGAAGGAACTTATGAACGGTGACAGCATCGGACGTAAGCTTGACTTTCTCGCACAGGAGCTTAACAGAGAGGCCAACACAATTCTTTCTAAGTCAACCGACCTTGAAATCGCAAACTGCGGTATTGAGCTTAAGACCTTGATTGAAAAGGTACGTGAGCAGATTCAGAACGTAGAATAAGAGGTGTTTATATGGCAAAAGGCGTCCTTCTTGTTATTTCCGGTTTTTCCGGTGCAGGTAAGGGAACTCTTGTTAAGAGACTTACCGAAAAATATGATGAATATGCACTTTCTGTATCGATGACAACCAGACAGCCTCGCGAGGGTGAGCAGGATGGAGTTTCCTACTTTTTCGTAACTCGGGATGTGTTTGAACAGACTATTTCCGAAAATGGACTTATAGAGTTTGCACAGTACTGCGGCAATTACTACGGAACTCCCAGAGCATACGTAGAGCAGCAGCTCGAGGCAGGCAGAAATGTTATCCTGGAGATAGAGATTCAGGGTGCTACCAATATTAAGAAACTGTTCCCAGAGTCATGTCTTCTTTTCGTGACCACTCCTTCTGCAGCTATTCTTGAGAGCAGACTTAAAGGCAGAGGTACCGAGACTGATGATGTAATCGCCAAGCGTCTTGCACGCGCCAGCGAAGAAGCTCAGGGTATGGATATGTATGACTATATAGTGATAAATGATGATTTGGAGACCTGCGTTGATGAGGTACATGCTTTGGTAGATGCCGCACGCAGAGAGCCGATCAGAATGAAGTCTTTTATAGAAGATATGCAAAATCAATTGATGGGATATTCGAAAGGAGAATAAAAGAATGTTACACCCTTCATATGTTGAACTTATGGATGTAGTAAACAAGGACGTGCAGGAAGGTGAGGAGCCTATCGTATCAAGCCGTTATTCAATCGTTATGGCTTCTTCAAAGAGAGCCAGACAGATTATCGGTGGAGATGAGCCTATGGCAGGTACTGAGGGAGAGAAGCCTCTTTCGGTTGCTGTAGATGAGCTTTACGAGGGTAAGGTTGGCATTCTTCCTAGTCTTGAGGATTAATTAATAATCGGCCGAAACTATGTAGAAGTCTCTTCATGGTTTCGGTTTTTTTACGTTTTTTGGAATTTTTATTGTTGGGAATGTTGTGATATGAAAATATTATTTGTTTCATTGGGCTGTGATAAGAATCTTGTAGACACAGAGAAAATGATTGGCCTGTTGGCTGAAAAAGGATATGAGTTTACGGATGCTGAGGAAGAAGCTGAGGCAGTTGTAGTCAATACCTGCTGCTTTATCGGTGATGCCAAGGAAGAGAGTATCAACACGCTGCTTCAGATGTCAGAGCTTAAGAAAAACGGTCAGCTTAAGGCGCTTATTGCGGCAGGCTGTCTGGCACAGCGTTATAAGGATGAGATTCAGAAGGAGATTCCCGAGGTGGATGCCATTATCGGTACGATGTCGGTATCGGCAATTACTGAGGCTCTTGACAAGGTACTTGCAGGTAAGCCGGAGAATGTCTTTATTGATCTTAATGCATCTCCTTATGTAAGAGCCAAGAGAGTTCTTACCACAGGAGGCCATTTTGCATACCTTAAGATAGCTGAAGGATGTAACAAGAATTGCACATACTGCATTATTCCCAAGGTACGTGGAAAATACAGATCAATCCCCATGGAGGAATTGGTTGAAGAGGCTACAGCGTTAGCAGAAGGTGGCGTGAGAGAGCTGATTTTGGTAGCGCAGGAGACCACACTTTACGGTAAGGATATATATGGCAAAAAGTCACTTCCTGAGCTGCTTAGAAAGCTTTGTAAAATATCCGGAATCTACTGGATCAGAATTTTGTACTGCTATCCGGAGGAGATTACGGACGAGCTTATCGATGTAATCGCAGAAGAAGAGAAAATATGCCACTATTTAGATATCCCGATTCAGCATGCATCTGATAATATATTAAAAAAGATGGGTCGCTGGACCAATCAGGCAGAACTCAGAGAAAATATTGCAAAGCTTCGTGAGCGCATTCCCGACATATGTCTGCGCACAACACTTATCTCAGGATTCCCGGGTGAAACTCAGGAGGATTTTGAGGAGCTGTACAGATTTGTCAATGATATCGAGTTCGACAGATTAGGAGTGTTCCCTTACTCACAGGAGGAAGATACTGTAGCCGCAGAGCTTCCTGATCAGGTATCTGAGGAAGTTAAATTGTTCAGACGTGATGAACTCATGGAACTTCAGCAGGAGATTGCTTTTGAAAAAGCTGAGGATATGCCGGGAACAATCCTCACCGTTATGGTAGAGGGTAAGGTCGCTGACGAGGATACATATGTCACACGAACCTACAAGGATGCGCCCGGTGTTGACGGATATCTGTTCCTCAATACAACCGCTAATCTTATGACCGGTGATTTTGTTAAGGTTATGGTTACGGATTCTAACGAATATGATTTGATCGGAGAAATTTATAATGGATAATTCCGCAGAGAAAAAAGTAAATATCTGGAATGTACCCAATATACTTACGACGATGAGAATAGTGCTTATCATCCCTTTTGTTCTTGTACTTTTGGGAGGTAATGCCGGATGGTTCGGAGATGATACTCTTGTGCCCAGTCTCATCGCACTTGGTATTTTTGCGGTTGCCAGTATCACTGATTTACTTGATGGAAAAATAGCACGTAAGTACAATCTGGTAACTAACTTCGGTAAGTTCATGGATCCTCTTGCAGATAAGATTCTTGTATCGAGCGGACTGGTATGTCTGATTGCTATGGGAAGAATTCCTGCGTGGGTAGTAATTGTTATTCTTGCGCGTGAGTTTATTATCAGTGGATTCAGACTTGTTGCGTCAGATGCAGGTATTGTTATCGCAGCAAGCTATTGGGGAAAGTTTAAGACCACATTTCAGATGATTCTCGTAGTTATGGCTATTATTGATTTGAGCGCGTGGATACCTTATTACAATATTGCTGTAATGGTGATAATGTATGTTGCGCTTGTGCTTACTGTTATTTCACTGATTGATTATATTGTGAAAAATCGTCAGGTGATAATGCAGTAGCTTATGAGGAAATAGGGAAAATGACTGTAGAAATTATTTGTGTAGGAACTGAGATTTTACTCGGTAATATTGTAAATACCAATGCGGCATATATGGCTGAGAAGCTTGCCGGAATCGGTCTTTCATGCTATTACCAGTCAGTGGTTGGTGACAATGAGGAGAGACTTCTTGAGGCAATCAATGTTGCCAAGAAGCGTTCGGATATTGTTATCCTTTCAGGAGGCCTTGGACCTACTGAAGATGATTTGACCAAGGAGACTGCAGCAAAAGCCTGCAAGCGTAAGCTTGTTATGGATGAGGACAGCAGACTGGCTATAGAGAATTATTTCGCAGTAAAAGGTGTAAAACCTACTGATAACAATTGGAAGCAGGCGTTGATTCCGGAGGGAGCCAAGGCTGTAGCTAATCACAATGGAACTGCACCCGGAATCATTATCGAGGAAACTGACTGCAAAATCATTCTGCTTCCCGGCCCTCCCGGAGAGCTTATTCCTATGTTTGAGGACAGCATTATCCCTTATCTTGAGTCATTTTCAGACAAGGCACTCGTATCGCAGACAGTTAAGATTTGCGGAATCGGCGAGAGCAGTGTTGAGAACATGATTAAGGATATGATTGATTCGCAGACCAATCCTACTATCGCTACTTATGCAAAAATCGGTGAGGTACATATTCGTGTAACCGCATCAGCAAGTGATAAGAAGGAAGCCAAGAAGCTTATCAAGCCTGTCGTTAAGGAACTTAAGGAAAGATTTGGCAACTACGTATATACAACCGATGACAAGATTACACTTGAACAGTCGGTAGTAGATTTGTTGCTTGCTAACGATTTGACTGTTACTGCTGCTGAATCATGTACCGGTGGTATGTTCAGTGCAAGACTTATAAATGTTCCCGGTGTATCGGAAGTATATAAGACCGGATATGTCACATATTCAAATAAGTCTAAAAGAAAGCTCTTGGGTGTGAGAAAAGCAGTTATAGACAAGCATGGTGTAATAAGTGCCAAGGCAGCAGAGGAAATGGTAAAAGGACTTAATCTTATTACCAGAGCAGATGTGGCTGTGGCTATTACAGGTAATGCAGGTCCTATGGCGAGTGAAGATAAGGCCGTAGGTCTTGTGTATATTGCTTGCGGAATCAAGGGTAAGATTACTGTTACGGAAGCTCATTTTAACGGTAACCGCAACAAGATTCGTGAATCTGCCGTTGCTGCAGCACTTTCACTTATGAGAAATTGCATTCTTGAGTATTACAGCAGAGTTACTTTTGGCAACAAATCTGAAGAATAAATTTGTATGAAAGAACAAGATAATATTCAAAAAGACAAACAAAAAAATAATCCCGGTAAAGTTATAGTTGATAACATTACCGGGATATTTGTACCTATAATTAATTATCTTACGGCGGCGAGTATACTAAAAAGTGTAATTGTTCTGCTGGCGGGTTTTGGAGTGCTTGATACTGCGAGCGGGGTATATCAGATTTTCTATGCGGTGTCGGATGGATTCTTTTTTTTCCTTCCGTTCTTTTTAGCTATCACTGCAGCAAAGCAGTGGAAGACGGATATGTTTATATCACTGCTTATTCCGGTTGCGATGCTCTATCCTGATCTGGTGGCTATTTTAGAACATGATAAATCACTCTCGATATTCGGTTTGACCGCTCAGCCTGCGATATATCATTCGGGTGTTATTCCTGTGCTCCTTGCGGTGGGATTGCTTCATTTTGTAGAGATACCCTGCGATAAATTCCTGCCTAATGCAATTAAGGGATTTGTGAAGCCGATTATATGTTGTCTGATAGTGCTTCCGGTTACATTCCTGTTGTTTGGACCCATGGGAACATGGATAGGTGACGGACTCACAAAACTGTTCTTTGTTTTGTATAATTGGAATCCGATTGTGGCAGGTATATTTATGGGATTTGCGATACAGCCGATGGTAGTCATCGGAGCTCACTGGAGTATTGTACCTGTCAGTATCGCTAGTATTGCAGCTAACGGCTATGACGTTATTCTTCCATTGCTTGGAGGAGCTGTGTACGGTCAGTGCGGAGCCTGCCTTGCGATGGGGATTATTTACAGAGAAAAAGCGCAGAAAACAATTGCTTTCCAGGCAGCTCTTTCAGCGGCACTCGGAGTTACGGAACCGTCTTTGTACGGAGTAACACTTAAGACGCCGAGAGCAATGATCTCAGCCTGCATAGCGGGCGCGTGCGGTGGTGCGATTGCCGGTATAGCGGGTGCGCACTGCACGTCTTTTGCGTTTCCCAGTTTTATAACCAGCGTGGCTTATGTGGGGCCGGGATTTGCGTGGTTTTTGGCATCGATGGCAATTGCTTTGCCAATCGGATTTGTTTTGACGATAATACAGAAGAAGGCATTGGGTAAATAAAAACAGGAGGTATTGGGGGTGTTTCGTGATGAAAATTTATGTATTGAGGACCGAGTAAAATCGTTAATTGGGGAATTGACGGTTGAGGAAAAATTCGGTCTGTTGTCTTCAGCACAACAGCCGATAGAGCGACTTGGCATAAAAGAGCGCCAAATCGGAACAGAGTTTGCAAGAGGATGGTCTTCTCATGAGGAGACGCAATTTTGTACTGTTTTTCCGCAGAGTATAGGTATGGCTTCGACCTTTGATGAGGAGCTGATTGCTGAGGCAGGACGTGTTGCGGGAAGAGAGAGCAGAGCTTATTACAACAGTATAAACAAATCATTGTTTGGATTCGGACCTACGGTAGATCTCGAGAGAGATCCCAGATGGGGGCGTCACGAGGAAGGATACGGTGAGGATCCATGCCTCACAGGAGTTATGAGTTCTTCATATACGAGAGCGCTTGCCGGAGATGGTAAGGTTAAGCAGACTCTTCCTCTTCTTAAGCATTTTCTGTGTAATAACACAGAGACAGACAGAGCTACATATGATGTAAAGGTAAGCGACAGACTACTCAATGAGTATTATCTTGAGGTGTTCAGAAAGCCTATCGAAGACGGTGGAGCTTTCGGCGTAATGGGAGCTTATAACAAAATAAACGGAGAGCCGGGATTACTTACTTCTCTTAATCAAAAATATGTTAAGGATAAGTGGGGCGGAAGACTGGTGGTTAGTGATGGTCATGCTTTCGGAATGATTATGGAAGCGCATAAGATGACGGAGTCACATGCAGAGTCTATGGCTCTTGCACTCAAAACCGGTGCAAATATTATGCTCGATAAGGCTGAAATGGTAATTGATGCAGCAAGAGAAGCTTATGAAAAAGGCTTGATTGATGAGGCACTGATTGACAATGCAATTTCGGATACTCTGTATCTTAGATTTTTGCTTGGTGAGTTTGATTCAGTAGATCCTTATGCGGATGTGACTATGGATATGGTCAACACCGATGAGGATAAAAAGCTTGCTCTTAAAATGTCTGAGGAGCAGGTTATTCTTCTTAAAAATGATGGAATCCTTCCGCTTAAAAAGGAGATAACCAAGGCGGGTAAGATAGCGGTAGTAGGACCTCAGGCAGATGAGAATTTCATGGACTGGTATACCGGTGCTTCGTCATATGATATTACAGTCAAGGACGGTATTGCTGAAGCTTGTCCCGATGCAGAAATCATGTGTGATCACGGTCGAGATTTTGTTAAATTAAAGTATGTTGCTACCGGTAAATATCTCAGGGTTTTAGATGATCTGACAGTTAAGGCTGATGCTGATGAAGATGATGCAGCATGCTTTGAGAAATATGACTGGGGCGCAGGCTATGTCAATTTCATGGATCGTAAAACTAAAAAGATGCTTGCTGAGGATTCAGATGTAATAAAATGTACCTCCAAGGATGCTTATCAGTGGTTTGTTCGCCCGATAATGACTCCTCATGATACAGAGGGTGGAGTTTATTTTACTTCCTGGGACAAGCGTAAGCTGGTGATGAATGATCAGCTTGAGCTTGATGTGACAGATGAAGGAGAGGCAGCAGTATTTGAAATCGAGCTTATATCTGACGGCGATGAGAGATGCAAAGAATTGGCAAAGGATGCCGATCTGGTGATTTGTTGTGTAGGCAATCATCCTGTGCAGGTAGGCAGAGAGGGCTATGACAGAGCAGATATACTTCTTCCGCCCAGACAGGAAAAGATTGCCAAGAATATGCTGGAAGTTAATAAGAATACCATTCTTTTGATAGTATCTAGCTATCCTTATGCAGTAGATGATTTTGACAAGACCTGTCCTGCGATTTGTTATACCACACATGCAGGACCGGAGCTTGGAAGAGCTGTAGCGAATATTTTGTGCGGCAAAGCTAATACTTCGGGAAGGCTGGCAAGCACGTGGTATAAGAAGGATTTCGTATTCCCTTCGATTTTTGATTATGATATCGAAAAGAATAAAATGACTTATATGTACCTGGAGGAAAAGCCTCTGTATGCATTTGGTTACGGACTGAGTTATTCATCATTTGAGTATTCGAAGTTTGTATTGGATGAAGCATCTGCTGATGATTCGCAGGATAATCTTTTGTTCCGTGTGAATGTTAAAAACACTTCGGATACCGATGGTGCGGAGGTCGTACAGATTTATTATAAAAAGGATGACAGTACATATATCAGACCTATAAAGAAGTTGATTGGATTTACCAGAGTTAATCTGGCAGCAGGCGAAGAAAAAACGGTCGAGGTAAAGGCTGATAAGCATATGCTTGAGTGCTATGATGATGAACTTGAAGAATTTGTATTTGAAATGGGTAAATACAGCTTCGAGGTCGGAGCGGCGAGCGATGATATAAGGTGTACTATAGAGTATGAGCTGTGATATTAAAAAAGGTATTTAAGCATTAAATAAGATATTTAAGTATTAAAACAGATATTTAGCAGCTGAGGAAAGAAAATATAGTTGTGTGAAATTATTGAGACGAGTAGGAGGGCATAGATTACCTCCTGCTCGTTTTTATGTACACGACGAGGA
>DCIR01000079.1:762-7973 GCA_002317155.1 Lachnospiraceae bacterium UBA1721 | reverse complement strand
ATTCATTGTGCAGCGTGGACTGCAGTTGATCTCGCTGAGGATGAGGACAAGCAGGATAAAGTAAGAGCAATCAACGCCGGCGGTAGCGCAAGCATTGCTAAGGCATGTAAAAGTATTGATGCAAAGATGCTTTATCTTAGCACTGATTATGTATTTGATGGACAGGGAACCGAACCCTGGGACCCTGACTGCAAGGAATACAAGCCTCTTAATGTATATGGCCAGACCAAGTATGAGGGGGAGCAGGCAGTAGCATCAGCTCTTGAAAAATATTTCATTGTACGTATCGCCTGGGTATTCGGACTTAACGGCAAGAACTTCATCAAGACAATGCTTAATGTGGGAAAGACTCATGATACCGTTCGTGTAGTTAATGACCAGATTGGTACTCCTACTTACACTTATGATTTGGCAAGACTACTTGTGGATATGATTATAAGTGATAAATACGGATACTATCATGCGACTAACGAAGGCGGATATATTTCATGGTATGATTTTACCTGCGAGATATACAGACAGGCAGGAATGTCTACCAATGTTGTACCGGTTACCACTGCTGAGTATGGTCTTTCAAAGGCTGCAAGACCTTTTAACAGCAGACTCGATAAGAGTAAACTCATAAAGAACGGATTTGATCCGCTTCCTACCTGGCAGGATGCACTTGCAAGATATCTTAAGGAGATTGGAGAGATTAATTAGTAATGAATGAAGCATATGTAGAATGCCTTGTTAAAGGCAAAAAAAATATTAAGGCACAGGCAGGAATGGTTGCACTTGTTGTTCTGGCCGTACTTATTGTTGTTGCCGCATTTTTCCTTGGAAGACTCTGGATTGCATTATTCGCAATTGCAGCATCAGCGGGTGCATATTTTTTGAGTGCTTATATCGGCGTTGAATATGAGTATCTCTATCTTGATAAGGAGATCACTATCGATCGAATTTACAATCAGGAAAAGAGAAAGAGAGTGGAGGTTATTTCCTTCGACAAGATTGAAGTAGTCGCACCTATTAAGTCATATCACCTTGATAAGTTCGGCAAGGTCAGCAACAGTGCCAGAGATTACAGTATCGGTGTAGAGGAAAAACCTGACCGTCGTTATGTCATTTTCCTTGAGAACAGACAGCAGATTATTTTCAGTCCCAACGAAGATATGGTGAGAGTGATGAAAAATGCTGTTCCCCGCAAGGTATTCAATGACTAATTTGTGAAAAGTGTTGCTTGAAAAATACTTTGAAATGATTTATAGTATTAAAAATTTTCCATAATAAAAAGATTATTTACAGGAGGCAGAAAATGGCACAGATTATTGGTGATGGCATCACATTTGATGATGTGTTACTCGTTCCGGCTTATTCTCAGGTAGTACCCAACCAGGTTGATGTATCTACTTGGCTTACCAAGAAGATTCGCCTTAACATACCGCTCATGAGTGCAGGTATGGACACTGTTACCGAGCACCGCATGGCAATTGCTATGGCAAGACAGGGTGGTATCGGTATTATTCACAAGAATATGTCAATCCAGGCACAGGCAGAAGAGGTTGACAAGGTAAAGCGTTCAGAGAACGGAGTTATCACCGATCCTTTTTCACTTCCTCCCACAGCTACACTTGCTGATGCAGATGCTCTTATGGCTAAGTTCCGTATCTCAGGTGTTCCTATTACAGAGGGAAAGAAGCTTGTTGGTATTATTACCAACCGTGACCTCAAGTTCGAGACTGATTATACCAAGAAGATCAGCGAGTGCATGACCAGCGAGAACCTTGTTACCGCTAAGGAAGGTATCACTCTTGAAGAAGCAAAGCAGATTCTTGGTAAGGCACGTAAGGAGAAGCTTCCTATCGTTGATGATGATTTCAATCTTAAGGGACTCATCACTATCAAGGATATTGAGAAGGCTATCAAGTATCCTCTTGCTGCTAAGGATTCACAGGGAAGACTTCTCTGCGGTGCAGCAGTAGGTATTACCGCTAACTGCCTTGAGAGAGTTGACGCTCTTGTTAAGTCTCATGTTGACGTTATTGTTCTTGACTCAGCACACGGTCACTCACAGAACGTTCTTAACTGCGTATCTATGATTAAGGAGAAGTATCCTGATCTCCAGGTTATTGCAGGTAATGTTGCTACTTATGAAGGCGCAAGAGACCTTATGAAGGCCGGCGCTGATGCTGTTAAGGTTGGTATCGGACCCGGATCTATTTGCACCACTCGTGTAGTTGCAGGTATCGGTGTCCCTCAGGTTACTGCTATCATGGAAGCATATAAGGCTTCTAAGGAGTTCAATGTTCCTATCATCGCTGATGGTGGTATCAAGTACTCTGGAGATATTGTTAAGGCTATCGCAGCAGGTGGTGCTGTCTGCATGATGGGTTCTATGTTTGCAGGATGTGAAGAGAGCCCCGGAGACTTCGAACTTTATCAGGGAAGAAAGTACAAGGTATACAGAGGCATGGGTTCTATCGCAGCTATGGAGAATGGTTCTAAGGACCGTTACTTCCAGGAGAATGCTAAGAAGCTTGTACCTGAAGGTGTAGAAGGACGTGTAGCTTATAAGGGCAGCGTTGAAGATACTATCTTCCAGCTTCTCGGTGGTATCAGATCAGGTATGGGTTACTGTGGAGCAGCTACCATTCCCGAGCTTACAGAGACCGGCAGATTTGTCAAGATTTCTGCAGCATCACTTAAAGAGAGCCATCCTCATGATATTCACATCACTAAGGAAGCTCCCAACTACAGTATTGAGGTTAACTAATTTGATTGCTCAGTATTAAGCAATAATTGGTGATTTATATGTAAATTAGGAAGTCGCTTTCAATTGAAAGCGACTTCTTTTTGTGTTAAAATTAATTCTGACTAACTATGTCCATAGATAATTTATCAAGTCTATTAGGAAAGCGTTAAAATGGCAGAGTTTATTGGTGTTAAAGATATAATTGGACGAGAAGAACTGAAGCGTATTCAGGAAGAATATTGCAAAATCAGCGATGTGGTAACAATTTGTCTTGATGAACAACATAATATAGTTCATGCGGCCGGAGAAATGGATGGAATTACTGACGATGAAGATTGGAGCAGCCAGCTTCTTGCCAGCGATATGATTGGCGAATTGCTTGATACGGTTGGCGGAGATTCCATTGAGGATGTCAGTTTTATACGCACTGAGCCGGAGGAGATGCCTGAGGGTGTTTGGCTTGGAGCAGTTTCACTCAGCCATGAAAATAAGATTTTATCTTATTGGATTATGGTCGCATCAGGAAAGATGACAGAAGCAGAGTTTGTCGACAGACTCGATCTTCTCAGAGATACCTGCAGCGCAATATATCTTGGCCGCGTATTTCAGCGAGATGCGGAGCTGGAGAGCCTTAAGAGCAACAATGCCAAGGAAGAGATTGCACAGGCATATCACACCTTAGAAGCTACTACACAGATTCTTCAGCTGCTCGATAATAATTCGAGATCTGAGATGGTGATGCTCCAGTGGCTTAAAATAGTACGTGATTATATAGATGCTGAGTATGCACATATCATCAGAGTGGATTCTGACGGCTCCAAGATGGAGATTATAGCAGATGTTCACAGACAGGGACTGGTTGCAATATCGCAGGAGAGAATAGTGCCGGCATATCCTTTTGCCAATTCGGATGCACCGCTTATTATTTCTTCTGAAAATGTAAGAATGTCAGATAACAGATCGGTTGCGGACTGCGGAATCAATTCGATTATGTTGCTTCCTCTTATTCGTCGTCAGGATGGCGGCGGAATGATGTACGCATCGATTGAATACAGATGTGACGAGCACAGCTGGACCCGCGAGGAGGTTAAATTTATATCCGACGCGGCGAGGGTAATTCAGAGCCTTCTGATCTCAAGAATTAACAAGAACTCTCTTACCGGTTCGCTTCGTGCACTTGAGGAAATCCTTAACAATGTAGGAGCAGCGGTATATTTGACCAGCAGTATCACCGGTAAAGTATTATTTTACAACCGTATGCTGATGGAGACGTTCGGAGAAGAGTGGGAGAACGGACGCCTTCAGCTGATGATTTCCAACGGAGCTAATTTTGCTGATTCTGAGTGTTCATTCGAAATATTTAATGCCAGAAATTCAAGCTGGTATGATGTAAGCTACAAACCGGTTGAATGGGTTGACGGATCGGAAGCAATTCTGTATGCAATGACCAATATTACAGATCATAAGCTCTATCAGAGAAAAATCGAGAGACAGGCGTTTACCGATTTCCTTACAGGTCTGTATAACCGTATGTGCTGTGAGCGTGATTTGGCACGACTTGTTGATGCAACCAAGCGTGACGGATCGAGCGGCGCATTAATATATCTTGATCTTGATGATTTTAAGCATATCAATGACGGAATCGGTCATCAGTACGGTGATGTATTGCTTAAGTCGATTGCTAATGCGATGAGAGGTGTAAGAGGAATCGAGAATACCTGTTATCGTATGGGTGGAGATGAGTTTGTCATTCTGGTACCGCCTGCCGCGTATTCGCGTCTTGATGGTATTTTGGAAGATATCAAAAATATTTTCAGCAGTCCATGGTATCTTAAGGACGCTGATTATTACTGCACTACCAGTATCGGTATTGTAAGTTTCCCCGAACATGGTGATTCGGTACCCGACCTTATTAAGAAGGCAGATATCGCAATGTACGAGGCCAAGAAGAGCGGTAAAAACCGTATGGCACGTTACAGCGAAGGTCAGGATTCCACATCGGGAAGACGTCTTGATATGGAAAAGAACATGCGTGATGCCGAGAATACCGATTACGAGGAATTCCTTGTTTATTATCAGCCTATTATCGATGCTGAGAGTGATAACAAGAAATGTATCGGAGCCGAAGCATTGGTTCGCTGGGACAGTGAGCAGATGGGCTTTGTTTCACCTATAGATTTCATTCCGCTTGCAGAGTATTTGGGACTGGTTAACCCGATAGGACATCATGTTCTTATAAAAGCGTGCAAGACATGCAAAAAGTGGAATGATTTGGGCTTTGATTACATGAAGGTCAATGTTAATCTTTCAGTAGTTCAGTTGCTGCAGAATAACATTGTGGAACTTATTGAAGAAGCTATCGAGATCAGTGAAATCAATCCTAAGAACCTAACGCTCGAGGTTACCGAGAGCCTTGCAATCAATGATATGGCCAGAATGATTGGTATTCTCTCACGGATAAAGGCACTAGGCGTGTCAATTGCGCTGGATGATTTCGGTACAGGATATTCGTCACTGAATCATATTCGAGAGATTCCTTTTGATATCATAAAGGTAGATCAAAGCTTCGTTAAGGATCTTGCTGAAAATGCATATTCGCAGGCATTTGTTAAGATGGTTGCGGAACTTGCGGAAACCATCGGAGTTAAGATTTGCGTAGAAGGAATAGAGACTGCCAATCAGTATGACGTGGTTAAGCAGTTTAAGATTAAGTACCTTCAGGGATATTTGTTTGATAAGCCTCTTACACAGAAGGATTTTGAGAACAAGTATATAAACAATCAGCAGCCGGATAAAGAATAAAATTCCTGATGAGGAATAATAAGCCGGACATATAATCAGCAGTTGGACAAATAATCTGCCTGATTATACTCAGAGAATATATTTTTATAAGATTAATTGCGGTATATTCCGTGTTAATACACTAATTTTTTATTAAAAAGGAGACTATCATGAGCACTACAATGAAGCAGGAACTCAGTACAAACGCATACCCCGGAAGAGGTATCGTAGTAGGTGTTACCCCTGATGGCAAGTCAGCAGTAACAGCTTATTTCATTATGGGACGCAGCTCTAACAGCCGTAACCGTGTATTTGTTGAAGAAGGACAGGGAATCAGAACTCAGGCTTTTGATCCTTCAAAGCTCGAAGATCCCAGCCTTATTATTTATGCTCCTGTAAGAGTGCTTGGAACCGATACAATCGTTACTAACGGTGACCAGACAGACACAATTTATGACGGAATGTCAAAGGGTGAGACTTTTGAACAGTCTCTCAGAATCAGAGAGTTTGAGCCTGATGCTCCTAACTTCACACCTAGAATTTCCGCAGTTATGCATCTTGCAGATTCTAAGTTTGCTTACGAGATGTCTATTCTTAAGAGCAACCACGGTGATCCTTCATCATGCCAGAGATTTACTTACAGCTATGAGAATCCCAAGGCAGGAGAGGGTCATTTCATTCACACCTATATGCACGATGGAAATCCTCTTCCCAGCTATGAGGGAGAGCCTACAATCGTAGATATCGAGAATGATATGGATGCATTTACTGAGATGCTCTGGACTAATCTCAATGAAGAGAATAAGGTATCTCTTTTTGTAAGATACATTGATATTGCTACAGGCGAGACAAGAACTAAGATCATTAATAAGAATGTATAAGAAAGGTGTCAGAAGAAAATGAGCGAAATTCAGTTAAAGTACGGATGTAACCCCAATCAGAAGCCTTCAAGAATCTACATGGAGGATGGAAGCGAGCTTCCCGTTAAGGTTCTTAACGGACGTCCCGGATATATCAATTTCCTTGATGCATTCAACGGCTGGCAGCTTGTTAAGGAGCTTAAGCAGGCTACAGGTCTTCCCGCTGCTACATCATTCAAGCACGTTTCACCTGCAGGTGCTGCAGTAGGCCTTCCTCTTGACGATACTCTTGCTAAGATTTATTGGGTAGACGATCTCGGAGAGCTTAGCCCCCTTGCATGTGCATATGCAAGAGCAAGAGGCGCTGACAGAATGTCATCTTTCGGTGATTTCATTGCACTTTCAGATATCTGTGATGCAGATACTGCAAAGCTTATTAAGAGAGAGGTTTCAGACGGAGTTATCGCTCCCGGATATACTGATGAAGCACTTGAGCTTCTTTATGCTAAGAAGAGAAAGGCCGGCGAGGAGAGAGGAACTTATAACATTCTCCAGATTGATGAGAATTATGTTCCCGCTCAGCTTGAGAAAAAGCAGGTATACGGAATTACTTTTGAGCAGGGACGTAATGAGCTCGATGTAAATGCCGGACTTCTTGATAATATTGTAACCGCTAATAAGGAGATTCCTGCAGAAGCTCTTATCGATATGAAGATTTCTCTTATCGTTCTTAAGTATACTCAGTCTAACTCTGTATGCTACGTTAAGGGTGGTCAGGCAATCGGTATCGGCGCAGGACAGCAGTCAAGAATTCACTGCACCAGACTTGCAGGAAG
>DCIR01000079.1:0-736 GCA_002317155.1 Lachnospiraceae bacterium UBA1721 | reverse complement strand
AAGGCTGACAACTGGTATCTCCGTCAGGCTCCTCAGGTTCTCGGACTTCAGTTCGTAGATAAGCTTGGAAGAGCAGACAGAGACAACGCAATTGACGTATATATCGGTGAGGAATATGAGGATGTTCTTGCTGAAGGTACATGGCAGAATATCTTCAAGGTTAAGCCTCCTGTATTTACTCGCGAAGAGAAGAAGACATGGCTTGCCGGCAACCAGAATGTTGTCGTTGGTTCAGACGCATTCTTCCCCTTCTCAGATAATATTGAGAGAGCACGTAAGAGTGGCGTAAAGTATATCGCACAGCCCGGTGGATCTGTAAGAGATGATCTCGTAATCGAGTGTGCAGATAAGTATGGAATGGTTATGGCATTTACCGGAATCAGACTTTTCCATCACTAATTGAAAATGGTTTGTATTGTGATATGAGGAGGCGTAAAATCTTCCTCATATCCTTTCAAATATAGTCGAAGGAGAAGGGGGTATAGGTACCTCTTCGCCGGAAAAAAATAAACAGCGCGCTGGCGCGGAAAGTGTAAAAATATGAGCGAACTTGAAAACATTACAGCTGAAGAAACAGAAGAAGTAAAAGAGTCTCGTCACTTTATCCAGAGATTTATCGATAAGGATCTGGAGGAAGGTGTTTACGACCATGTGACTACCCGTTTCCCTCCCGAGCCTAACGGATATCTTCACATCGGACATGCGAAGAGTATTATCCTTAACTCAACTATGGCAC
>DCIR01000085.1 GCA_002317155.1 Lachnospiraceae bacterium UBA1721 | reverse complement strand
TTCTTAACAGAAGGATAAAAACTACTAAGTAGCTTTTTATACGTCTATGATATATGCTTTTATGCACCCCTCATAACGACGCAAGTAAATAATATCCCTTTTTTATGGGCTTTTGTATGCATAATACAATTATTTTTATATAAAATTGTGCAAGAATCTATTTCAACATTATTCAGGCAAACAACATATTTGTACCGCCAAGCAGCCTATTTTACAGCATTTTAGCTGTTATTCTTACGTTCTCTCTCGTACATCTGTCTATACTCACTGGGCGTCATCTTATACTTATCCTTGAACTGCCTCATGAAGTAAAACTCATTCTGATACCCCGCCTCTATAGCCATTTCATGAAGCGATTTGTCAGTAGTAGCGAGCAGTGTGGCACAGAAATTAAGCCTTGCATTAATCATATCCTTAGATAAAGGTAGCCCAAACATCTGCTTATAATAATGCTGTAAGCCCGAGCGACTGATATTAAGTTCACTCGCAATTTCATCTATGGTTCCGATAGTTCTGGGATAATGATACATGCGCACACGCAGTTCCTTAAAGCGCACATCCTTCTCACTGAAGTCTTCCTTCACTGCAACATGTCCGTTGCTGGTTCGACGTGCCAACAGAATAAAAAGCTGCTCCAGATATCTCTCTTCCATCTTCTCATGAAAATCATCTGTAAGATAATGCTCGTAGGTCATTGACAGTGCAAGAGATGAGAATTCATGAATATTACCGACCTCAACACACTCATCCAGCTTGATTCCGAGACTTCTCACCCATTCCTCATCCTCTTCAGAAAAGTGCAAATACAACCAGTCCTCACAATACTCATTTTTGTATGAACCGTACTCTACTGCCGTGTCGGGACGTATCAATACATAGGAAGGCTTTCTCACTATAGACTCTCGACCGTTGATAATAAATCTACCATCAGATTTAATAAGCAGCAAAAGATAACAGCCTATTCCGTCTGTTCTGTCTTCCCAATATTCTTTTCCACGCTCGTAATTATACCCTATTGCCCCTACATTCATTGCTGCTTCTCTCTATTTCCCCCAGAACTGATAGCTATATGTTTATTGCTATATATTATTGCCACTTCTCTCTTAAAATTCTGCGAACAGACTCATTGATTCTATTTTCACTGATATCTCCCGATTCAACAGCTTCCAACAGACCATTAAAAGCTGAATAGAAATCCTCAGGCATCAGGATAATATCTGCTCCCGCTTGGATTGCAAGTACTGCTGCCTCCGCAGACGAATACTGCTTGGTAACCGCCCCCATGTTCATGGCATCGGTGATAACTATTCCGTCAAAGCCCATCTCTCCTCTGAGCAGACTGGTAATCATATACTCTGAAAGACTGCTTGGTACATCATCATCCGTGATATTGGGAACCGAAATATGTCCTACCATGATAACTCCGATTCCACTGTCAATAGCCTTCTGGAATGGAATCAGCTCACACTCAAATAATTCATCCAAAGTCTTGTCCGTATATGCATACCCGTTATGCGAATCTGCCGCTGTAGATCCGTGTCCCGGGAAATGCTTAACTGCAAAAATAATATTCTGCTCGCTGAGCGCCTGTGCCTCTGCTATAACCATCTCTGCCACAAGCTCGCTGTCACTTCCAAACGATCTGTCACCGATTACAGTGTTGGACGGATTACTGAGAACATCCGCATCGGGCGCCATATTCATATTAAATCCGAGCTCATAAAGATATGATCCGATATAAGAACCAACCTGATATGCATAGTTAACATCTCCGGTTGCTCCGATTTCACTCATGGGCACAGTCGATTCCACATCAAATGCAGGATTATTGCCTATGCGAGCTACCAGTCCGCCCTCCTCATCTACTGCAAGGAACGGAACCGGCATATCAATATCTTCATACAACGCTGCTATATCACCAAGCATTTCTATAGTCTGTGCACGGTCTTTAAGATTTCTTCCGAAAAATATAAATCCCCCCACAGCACATTCATTTATTCCATCTGTCAGTGCAGTGTTAAGTGAAGTAATTGTCTTACCATCTGTAGCAAGAGCCTCAGGAGTGATAACAAAAAGCTGTGCCACTCTCTCTTCAAGCGTATGACTCTCTAACCATTCATCAATTCGCGCTTCGAGCAGTTCCTCTTCTGTGAGCTCCACAACCGGTTCAACCACCTCGACGTTCTCATAAGATTCTATCTCTCTTTTGACAACATCTAACTCGATGCCGCTAGCCACATATACAGTCCAGTTATGTGCCTCACTGTATTCCGCAGCTTCCTTCGCAAGTTCTTCCGAGTCGCTGTATTCAATCACATATACTGCTCCGCCTGCTGCAGCTATGCTATCCAAATATTCTGTAAAATACTCTCTGTCTTCAGCTGCAGACTTTTCATATACCACTTTGCCGTCATAATCCGTGCTGTCATTATCTTCAGCGTCCCACACTATCGACGTATATACAGACTCCTGGTTTACACCGTCAAAGCATTCACCTACCGCAATACCTCGGCTTATGGTCTCTGAGATAAATACATCGCCACCGTTGATTATTACCGTACATCCCTTTCCCTTTAGGCCGGTAAGAATATCCACCAGTCCCTGGTAGATGTTTTCTTCTTTATACTGATAATAAACATCACAGTTATCGACAAATAGACCGTCTACGCCTTTTGCCAGAAGATCATCTGCCAATTCGTCTATAAATGCAGCCCACTCCGGAGCCGATACATTTACCCATTTCTCATCCGCCCAATTCTCGTACTCATCAAGTGTGAACTGTTCGTATGAAAAATAATAATCCCTGAATTGCTCCAGGGATCCAACATTCAAATAACTATATACGGTTTTGATCCCGCTTGCCTTAAGTGCTGTAATATCCTCTGCCTCAAAATACTGGGCATCAATCACTACTGTATCATAACCAGTTATACTGTCTGCGACTTCTGAATCGGCGTTTAAGAATACACCGTACGGGAGCGCCGCTCCATCATTTTCTGTCTGTATTTGCTGCTCTTCTTCCGCTCTTTTTTCTAACTGCTTATCAGCAATCGTTCCAAAAATTAAAGCTATCGCAACGCAGATACCAAGTAATACTACAAAAGGTAAAATCCTACTGATTACCTTGCCAAATTTACTATCCTGCATTAGTTAAGTCCACCAATAAAAAAATGTGTAGGATTGAGGTTCTCCCACAATCCTACATTGAATATATCACATCGATGTGCATAATTCTATATCTAATTTGATACAAATTATATATCTGTCAACTAAATAACTACTCAATTTCTACTCAATTTTGATTCGGCTTAAACTATGATTTATTCCTACCTATGATTTAGGCTAATCTATGATTTACAGTTCAATCTTACTTTCTATTTATTCTTACTTTGTTATTCATTCTTACTTTTTATTCAATCTATCAGCCGTATCCCATAATCGTGTCGCATTAATCTCTACCTGTCGGCGTGAAATCTTACCACTTCTCATGGCAGCAAGCAGATTGTCGTAGTCTTTTTTACTTCCGGGCATAAACAGCTCTGTACCGGCCGCTATAACCTTCCAGGGTTCAGGACCACCATATTTACAGTCATTGGCAGTCATCAGTCCTCCACCGGTAATCCAGTCTGTCATTACTATTCCCTTATAGCCCCACTCTCCTCTGAGAATATCTGACACAAAACGTCTACTCTCCGAGGTATGCTCTCCATTAAGCAGGTTGTAGCTGGTCATCAAAGCCACCGGCGCGGCTTCCTTAACGCATATCTCGAATCCCTTCAGATAAATCTCTCTGAGTGCTCTTTCAGATACCACACTGTTATTACAGTATCTGTTATTTTCCTGATTATTCGCGAGAAAATGCTTAACAGTAACTCCACATCCCGAATGCTGCTGCACTCCACAGGTCATAGCTGCCGCAAACTTACCGCTTATCAGCGGATCCTCAGAATAGTATTCATAATTACGTCCGCACAACACGTTTCTGTGAATGTTAAGCGCAGGTGCAAGCCAGAGATGAATTCCGAACTTCTCCATCTCCGCGCCCACAATATCACCGCATTTTTGAGCAAAATCAAGATTCCAGCTCTGCGCTATTGCTGTAGCTATCGGAAGTGCTGTTGTGTACTGGTTAAGTATCTCCTGCCCTTCCTTAGGCTTTTTTCTCATAGAATTGACAGCCTGCACTACAGGCTTAGGAAGATAATCACTTACAAATCCCGGGATAGCGGGACCCAGACTGTTAATCTTGCCCTTTTCATCCACAAAATATTCTTTGGCGATTCTGATACCCGCAGGTCCGTCTGCCATTATTATAGGCTTAAGGCCCTTCTTTTCGTACAGACCACAGGACTCACCTGCTGCCCCGGCCACATGAGTCGCAGCTTCTCCGATTACGCTTCCTATCATTCCTGCCGGACTAAAGGCTCCTATGCTTAGATACGCAAGCTCTTCGTCACTGAGCGATGCCACAATTGGATTAACCGCTATACGCTCATAATTATCCTTGCGCTCTATAGGAAAATATGTACTCTGACGCAGATGTCTCTTACCGATCACCTCAGTATTTCTGCTGCTGTTACCAACTCTTATTATGTAGTCGCCGCCCTCAAGTAAGAAGCTTTCTCTTTCTTCATCAAAGGATGCTATTGATTTTAAGCTAAAAGATGCGCTGATTTTTTCAGCCTGATTGGGTGCCAGTTCACCGGTCTTGGCAAATGCAGCCAGAACCTGGTACGGCTTGTCTATAACCGCACTGTCATCATTAGGCGCGGAGACATATACCTGGACAACCTCTTTTCCCGAAAATCTTCCGGTATTTTTTACCTTGCAGGTGACTATTATTTCAGAATCAATGCACTTACCGCTATCGTCTATGATAGGCTTCTCTGTAATCGCGGCATCGCTGATAGAAAAAGTCGTATAGCTCAATCCATGTCCAAAAGGAAATAGCGGCTGCTTGATCTTTTGATAATCATTGCCTTCCATGAATTTATCAAAATATCTGTAGCCTACATATATTCCCTCTTCATATTCGGTATCATCCTTATCACCGAAGGGGAAGATAACTGTCTGCGCCGATTTAAGCCATGTGGTTGTAAGCTTCCCTGACGGATTAGCCTTGCCAAGCAAAATATCAGCCAACGCACTTCCCATCTCTACGCCAAGCTGTGAAAAAACCAGTATATTGGATACTTCCATAACCGGAGAAAGATCGACAGGTCCACCGGCATTAACAACCAGCATAAACTTTCTGTATTTTTTATTGCAGTATAGAATATCTTTTATCTCTGAATCATTTAATCGGTAGTCGCCCTTGATAAGTCTTCTGTCATTGCCCTCACCCGATATACGACTCAGAACGTATATTGCAACATCACCCTCGTAGCTTATTGTAAGCGGAGGCTTCTGCTCGAGAATGTCCTTATTTTTACTTTTAGCTTTTGCATTCTTCTTTGCAGGTGCATTATCGGCTTTTGAGTTAAGCACCCTTATTTTTCTGTAATCAGGCTCTGGCATAACTGCGCCCATTCCTGCTGCGATTACACTTATTTTTTCAAGCTTGGCTTTTTCCTTAATATATTTTTTGAACGAGGCGGCTGACAGCTCCAGCACCTCATCGTATGCATTGAGCCATCTTTCCGTCGTTATCTCAAATCCGGCATGTGTAAGTCCTTGCTCGACATTCACATAGAATCTGGAATTGACCTCTCCCGATCCGGTTCCACCTTTGATTGTATGGCGCACTCCATGACCATATGCCGCTATCTTACACGGCTCAGAAATAGGGAAATCGCCGTTACTCTTCAGCAAAACCGTGCACTCAGCTATATACTTTCTGATTATCTCCAGGTGCTTTGCCTCATAATCATTGAGCTTACATCCAGCATAGCTGTTGAACAGTTCGCTACGCATATCCTTTTCGAGTGCTCTGCGCTCACGTGCCTCGCGTTCTTTCTTTTCTTCTTCCTTGATAATAAGGTCATAACCTTTATTTACAAATGTGTCCCATAATCCCATAGTCGCACCAACGCTTTAAGTTAATATTTCAAATTGACATTTCTTCAACGTATAAATACCATTCCAAATTAACACTTCACCAAATACATACTTCTAAGCTTCTCAATCTGTTCATCCGTAATGCCGAGCGCTTCCCTAATGTAGGTCTCGCCATCACCATATATTTTTTCCATTTCATCGAAAGCCGCTTCTATACACGGGCGCTTTGCATTCATAAGCACACTCAGACTGGTTTTGGCCTTACGGTTAAAAAGAACTATACCAACAAGCGTTGTGAGAATATTATTTCTAAAAATCAGTGAGCGTTTTTCGTTGACATATTCCTGTATTATATCTTCACGGCTAACACCAAGTGCCATCAGAATAACCGCAGCTGCCACACCGGTCCTGTCCTTGCCCTGAGTACAGTGCCAGTATATGGCCCCCTCTTCCTGCTCAAGTAATGAGAGCAGCACATTTCTGTGAGACTTAATTGATAGCTCCTGCGAAATCAATAATCTGTATATATTACTCAAATACGCTATAGCTCCGCCCTCAGTCTTCATTATTCTCTTAAGCTCTGAGGTTCGGTTGTGTTTATTTATCGAGGGATTCTGTTCATTGGTAAGACTGGGAAAATAGCTGTATTTTATTCCCTCAGGAACCACATCGGGCTTTTCCTCAAGCTCGGAGGGACTCCTTAAGTCTATTATGTGTGCAACACCCAACTCCTTACGGAATTTCTCTGCGTCTTTTCCCTTTATCTTATGAAGATGACCGCCTCTTACAAGTCTGCCCGGTGCCACCACTTTCCCGTCTGCTGTCGGAAGGCCACCCAGGTCTCTCATATTTGCGATATGTTTAACGGTTATATTTGCCAAAATAAAATCCCCATTATTTCCTTAAAGGTTCGTTTGAATAAAAACGAGAGTGACAAGTACTGCCACTCTCTAAGATTATACTATATTTTTTATTGTTTGTGTGCGGGCATATACCCCATACATAATATCGCTTATTACTAATCTATGGTCTTTGATCTACAATCCATAGTCTTAATAATATAGATTTTACTCGAAGTACCAGCTGTCTACAGTGTAGTTTGATCCTGAGAATACAAGATATACATAGTGAACTCCAGTGATTGCCTCATCAAGATTTACCTTATATACACCGTCTGCATTTTCCTCTGAAGGATAAAGAACAACTGAAGCCACTGCATCCTTATTGATAAAGTCGATTCTAAGCTGAACAGCACCAACGGTATCAGCAGGAACATTAGCCTTGATGCAAAGAGTATTAGCACCCTTGTCGCCAAAGTCTACTCCGGTGATCTCAATATAATCACCTGTATCAATCTGTCCGAGGGTCATGTTGCCGTAACCGATAGAATCAGTAGCAACAGCATCTGTTCCGGCCATCTTGCTTACGCATACAGCGCTGTTCTCTGTATAAGGATCTACATATACAAGCTGATCGGGGCCTGCAGTAGTCTGGGTAATACGAACAATTGAGCCATCCTCATTGTAGCTAACCTTATCAATATGAGTAGCTCTGTAACCATTTGCAATACCGATATTTTTCTCAAGCATACGTGAGTGATAAGCAATGTACCACTGATCCTTGAACTTGAAGATTGCATGATGATTGTTACCTGACAGTCCGCAAAGGGTACCGGGGTTATCAAGAATCATTCCTGCATAAGTGAAAGGTCCGAGAGGGCTCTTACTGGTCATATAGCAGATCTGACCGTTAACCATTCCATACTCCTTGGTACCTTCAGCATCTACGCTAAAGTTAGAGCAGTATGAATAATAATAGGTATCGCCACACTTGTGAATACCTGAATCCTCAAAAAGATAAGGAGCATCGATTACTACAGGAACTGTAGCAAGGCTAATCATATCATCGCCAAGCTGTGCGCATCTTCCGGTAAGGGGATGAGCTGCCTGTCCTTCGGGAACACCACCACCAAAATAGATATATCCTGTACCGTCATCATCTACAAAAACAGCAGGATCGAAAAGCCAGAGAACATTTCCGCAGTTCTCCATATCTCTTCTGATAAGACCGTGTCCAAGGGGATCTCTGAAAGGTCCGATAGGTGAATCTGCTTCAATAACACCGATTCCACCACCGTTATCTGCAAAATAAAGGAAGAACTTATCCTGTCCATCGATATTCTTCCATGCTGCTGCGGGTGCCCATGAGTTCTTAGCCCACTTAGCAATTCCATCCTCACCTGCAACTTTGATGCATCCGTGATCGGTAAAATTCTTCATGTCCTTGGTAGATACAACATGAATCTTATTGATTGTGCTGTAGGTGTTTTCCTTAATATTGCCTTCAGCATCATACTCATAGTGATCATCAGTCATATAGATGTAAATAGTGTCTCCGTATACCATTACGAAGGGATCTGCTCCATATGCCTGTGTAGTAATAGGATTAGTTTCTCCTCTTGTCTTGTAGCTCTGTGCGAGTGCTTCAATTACTTCTGTGTTGTCGATTGAATATTTCATATTCACATTCTCCTCACCGTTAGTGTCTGTGCTGCTTCCCGCTATGCCGGAAGCGTTGTTCATCGAACCGTCTGCTGTATCTGAGGTTGCACATCCAAATAACAACAATGTGCCGACCAGAACGACAGCAAATAGCCCTCTCCTGTTAATCTTCATGAATGTCCTCCATCAATCAAAGGAGCAGGCGCATATACTGCGCGTGCATGCGGTTGTCTGTGTCCCCATAGTCACATTGTATTTAGTCGTCTATAAAAAAGCCTATCATTTCTTGCTTATGCTTTTTCATTAGTTGCGACTGTCATAGACATCATATAAGCAACAACATTCGCAATTCGCTACACTTATACGAACAAAAAAAGAGCATGCATAACCGAACTTACATGCTCAGGTCCCGTAAGGGACCAAGTTTTTTGCAGATAAAATTTCCAATCAACATTAGGTGGGTTATCAACAACACTGAACAATAATCGTTTTAATAAATAACCAATAATCCATATCCATAACTATTGAACTAAAAACTGTAACTTAAAATTAATCCATTTTGAGTTATCTGCACGGAAAATATTCAATTGCTTAAGACT
This sequence comes from Lachnospiraceae bacterium UBA1721, assembly GCA_002317155.1. Classification (GTDB taxonomy): domain Bacteria; phylum Bacillota; class Clostridia; order Lachnospirales; family Lachnospiraceae; genus AC2028. The sequence continues at coordinate 11,054 of DCIR01000085.1, read as the reverse complement.
TAAGTCCTAATCTGATTGATTAGGGCTTAAATCTCAGATTTCAGATCAGATTGGCTGAGACTTACACCTCAACCTCAAATTCAACCGTCTGGTTGTATTTGTCCAGAGCAATCTGGCAGTCTGCAATCAGTGCATCAATTTTAGCGTACTCTGACTTGATAAGTTCCAAGTCATAATTGATGTACTGATACTCAGGTGCAGTTTTTCTGGCTGAGTAATAACCGGAGTTAATTCTCACCTTGGGCTGCATCTTGCGCATATTGTCGAGCACTTCCTTACGTCTGTTAAGCTGTGCCATCTTAATCAGAACTGTATCTATGGTCATCGCCTCACCGCCAACCACAATTTCGTTGGTTGCGTTTGAGAGATTTACCGCGTGCTTGATTTTGATGATTTTTTCATCAATCTCAGCAATGTTCGCAGCGACCTCGCTGTAATCGTATTCGGGGATTACAGGTTCTTCGTCAAGAGCAGCGACATATACATATCCTTCCTGCTCACGTCTTCTCCAGAACTCCTTGTCCTCGTTTAATTTTCTGAGAACCTTATTTGCATAAGCTGAAGTCATTTTAGCCATTTTACTTTCCTCCATGTAAAAACAAAAACACTTAACTCGTTATGCTCATACTATACCACCGGCAAATCTATATGTCATTGAACCGGTAGTTAAAAAAGAGCAGAAACATCTTTCGACATTCCTGCTCTCATTAAGTCATAATTCACCGAATCAATATTTTTAAGCCATTATTTATCGGTTTCTTTTTCTGCAGCTGCATCAGCCTCTGCATTGGTGTTTGCATTTGCTTCAGAACTGGTACTCAGTCCAACTGAATGAAGAAGAGTCTTTCCCATTCCCGCAAATGCGCCGCCCAGCTCCTTGCCGGTCTGTTTCCAGCTTCCGTCACTGTACACTGTGCTCTCAGGCTGTTCAGAAGAATCCTTCGGCTTATCCTCTGCCCAATCAGTAACTTTTCCGGTTGTTGTCTTTGCAGATCTTATAAAGGTCTTTCCGAATGTGGTCCATGCATGACCCATTTCTGCTCCGCTTTCTTTCCATTCTTCTTTAGACATATGCTAACACCTCCATTTCTACTACCAAAGAATCTCACGCGAGATTCTTCTTGAATAAATTTAATTCTTCTTAAATACGGGCATATATTCGATAGGTGCTGCAACCTTAACAGTCTGTCCACCCTCGAAGGTCTCTCCGGTACTAGTAAGTGTCCACTTGCCTGCGGGAAGATATACTTCGCGCTCGAACTTATTAAGCTCGAAAATAGGTGCGCAGAGATACTCACTACCAAACATATACTGATCCTGAAGCTCCCAGCATTTAGCGTCCTCAGGGAACTCAAAGAACATGGTACGAATCAGAGGAGCACCGTTAGTGCTTGCCTCCTCATAAAGACTCTTGATATAGTCATGCATCTCGATACGGATGTCATAGTACTTTCTCATGATCTTATAATTGTCTTCACCGTAGCTCCAAAGCTCATTGGGCTGACCGGTATGAAGATATCCGCCGCCCCAATCTCTGTCATCAAGAGGTGGAATGTTATAAGGTCCACGGTCTCCGTGCATACGAAGAACTGCAGAATATACAGCAAACTGATACCATCTGATAAGGAGCTGTCTGAAATCGGGATCATTAACATCGTCAGTCATAAATCCACCGATATCTGTAGTCCACCAAGGAATACCTGCAAGACCCATGTTAAGTCCACACTGTACCTGCTCATAGAATGCCTGGAATGTAGAAGGAACATCACCTGACCATACTACATTACCGTACTTCTGGCTACCTGCCCATGCACAACGAAGAAGGTTAACTACAACACCGTCCTTCAAATCCTTCATCTTGTCATAGAATACACGGCTGTACATCTGAGGATACATATTGCTTATCTGAAGTGCAGGTCCGTCGATATATCTGTAATTTTCAAAATCGTATACACCGTAATCGGGCTCTGAGTTATCAAGCCAGAATGCATCGATTCCGAAATCATAGTAATTCTTTTTGCATACGTTCCAAACGTACTCTCTGGTCTCAGGATTGAAAGGATCGATTTCTACACAGTCACCCTGATAATCATAGGTCTGAGCCGCACCGCGCTCGGTCTGAATGAGAAGGCCCTTATCCATCATAGGATAGAAATTCTCTGACTTTCTGTCTACTGAAGGCCATACTGAAACAATAACCTTGATGCCCATTGAATGAAGCTCGTCAACCATAGCCTTAGGATCAGGCCAATACTTGGTATCAAATTTCCAATCACCCTGTACGGTCCAATGGAAGAAGTCGATAACAATCTGATCGATCTTGATACCTTCCTTCTGATATGCTCTTGCGACCTCAAGGACCTCATCCTGAGTACGATAACGAAGCTTGCACTGCCAAAGTCCCATAAGATCCTCAGGGAACTTAGGTGCACGACCTGATACTGCAGTGTAGTTCTCTACAATCTGCTTAGGACCGTCTGCAGCGGTAATCCAGTAATCCATTTCCTTGGTAGAACGAGCAATCCACTCGGTATAGTTCTTGGCAAATGCAACACTACCTACAGCGGGATTGTTCCAAAGCATACCGTAGCCGTATGAAGATACCATGAAAGGTACTGAAATCTGTGAATTTCTCTGAGCAAGCTCAAGCACAGTTCCCTTGAGATCAAGGTACTCCTGCTGATACTGACCCATACCGAAGATTTTCTCACCCTTATTCTCGTCAAACTTGAGGTTCAAAGAGTAATCGGTTCCACCGATGATACCCTTCCACTCTCTGTTAACAACCTTAAGGCAACGGCTTCCGCCCGAAATAGTTCCATCATATGATCGATAATACTCACGGAGAATAAGTTTATCATCTCTGAAAAATGAGATGATACCTACAAAGTTAATCTCTGCCTTAATACGTCCGTTGGTGATAGAGGCATATTCTCTGGTATCGATGTTACCATCTCCTACCCAGTGCTCTCTCTCAAAGAACTTGACTTCACCCTTAATCTCAGGCACTTCTTCTGTTAATGCCCAGTTATTGCCGGTGAACTTGCCAAGCTTGGTAGCGCGTACACGTAATGAATCTTTTCCCCAACATTCAATACGTAACATCTCGCCGTTTCTGTAAGCTACAAGTGCTCCATTGTCATTTACAAACTGCATGTTTTCCTCCTGTTTAATAACAATAAATAAAATGTATAACCAACTGTATTCCCAGGTACAGCTATAGTTATCAAACCTTCAGTACTAATTCTAATAATAAACCATGGATTATAATTGCGGACAGCAAAATATATACATGTTTATTCAAGAATAGTTACTGTAACTACTCCCCTGAGATAATCAAGAACATCCTCAAGCATGAATTCAAGTCTAAACTCATCCATATCAGCCTGTGCAAGAACCTCATCGGTAGTCTCATATCCTAAATCGATAAGATACTGCTGTGCTCTGGTATAGAGTTCTTCGTCAGAAATCATAAGATTTTCCTGCTCCGCAATATAGCGGCAGGCTGCATCAAACTTAAGCTGTTCATAGCTTCCGTTTACGATGTAATTATCTGCTGTTGTTCCAAGGAAATAGTTTGCAATACTGTCTACATCTGTTCCGTACATATTTGCATAGTATTCAAGAGTATCACTGTTATTGGTCTGATATGTAAGAATAACAGCTCCGGGGAATTCCTGAACCACTTCTACCATTTCAAGAATCTTTCTCTGGATTGCTACATCAACATCATCGTTATATGTAGACTGTGAAGACTCTCTGAGCATTTCTGCATAATAATCTCCGATGTCATCGCGAGTAGTAGCAGTTCCTCCGGTCAGACTGCACCATGAAGAAACAATCTCCTCCTCAGGAATAATTCCGTTAACTGTTACGTTAAATACTACATCTGCTCCTGCAAGGTCCTCTGCACCATATTCCTCGGGGAAGGTCAAATTAAGGTCAACTGTTTCACCGGGCATTACATCTACAAGCCCGCTCTCAAATCCGTCAATGTATGAATTTGAACCAATCCAAAGAACTGTTCCGGCGCCATTGGTGCTGCCGCCTTCAAAGGCAACCTCATCCTTATATCCGGTGTAATCAAGATTGATCATATCACCGTCTTCAACTGCTCTGTCGAGAATAAATGCATCAGCAGTAACCATTGCTGCAGCCTGCTGATAATAGTAACCAACATACTGCTCTACCAACGCATCATCAACAGCATAGATATTGCTGAGTTCGATAGTGATATTGTTGTAATCTCCGACGGTAATATATTTATTAACATCCTCAAGCTGAAGTACATTAGTAGCACTATTGTCAGGGTTTGCTGCACCTGTTGCACCACCGGTTGTCTCCTCACTACATCCGGCGAGCATTGCTACTACCGTTCCGGCAACAGCCAAAGCCGAAACTATTTTTTTAATTCTTTTCATTTTTTCATATCCCTTTCATGAATACACATAAAACTATGCGCATAATCTAGATAATTTTACCATATAACACTCCATCTTCCAATAATTATTAATAGAGCGAAAATCAACAAATTTGTTGATAAATTAATAGCTACTATGCTAAAATGTTTCTCTGTAGATTGCATATAAATGCAGCATTAAAGGAGTATTGAAATGTTTTACGGAATTCTCGCAGCCGGTTTGGCTCCCGCATGGATTGTTCTTATAGTAGTAACCGTTCTGCTGATTGCACTTTTTATTGTTTTATATTTTCTCGGCAAGAAAGCTCAGAAAAAGCAGGCTGAACAGCAGGCTGAGCTCCAGGCTCACAAGCAGTATGTAACAATGCTTGTTATCGACAAGAAAAAGCTTAAGATAAAAGAGTCCGGACTTCCTCAGGCAGTTATCGACCAGACTCCCAAGTATCTTCGTTGGCAGAAGCTTCCCATCGTAAAGGCTAAGGTAGGACCTCAGATTGCTTCACTTATTGCCGATGATAAGATTTTCGAAGATCTTCCTGTTAAGAAGGAAATCAAGGCCGGAGTAAGCGGACTCTACATTGTAGATTTCAAGGGTCTCCGTGGCAAGCCCATCACCAACGACACTCCCAAGAAGGAAAAGAAGGGCTTCGCTCGTTGGGTTGAGAAGATGCAGGAAAAGGCCGGCGCTAAGCCCATTAAGTAATTTGAATATTAATACGTAATAAAAGAGCGGTGTAAATTCACCGCTCTTATTTTTAACCCTATTATGCACATGCGTTTTTCATTTTGCACATTCGCGCACTGCATTCTTTAATTTTTAGCCTCGATACTGATTCTGGCAGGCTGCTTTTCACCTTCACCAAATCCCAACTCATAGTCTATGACAATGCTTAATCTGTTGCCTCGCTCTTCTATCTCAATTCTGCTTGTATATATCTCTATCAGCATGCTTCCTGCAGAGGTAACATACATTGACCTCGTTGTATTACCTATCTCATAAATCATTCTGGCATCAGTGCATCCCTTATGCTCAACCGTCACATTTCTTCCATCAATTATTATCATTGAATTACGTACTTCACCGGTCTCTGCGTCGGTTTCACTGTATTTGAGATATTTTTTGTCGTTTCTTTCAAAATACATTCCACTGTATTCTGATACTACGGTGTTTCTGTCCGCGCCGGTACCATGTATGCCCGATATGCGGATTGAGACATCTTTATTCATTCCAAATCGTCCTATCTGTTGTTCTTTTTATTAACGGGTGCCTGCTCCTTTTCATTAATCTTTGAAAGGATCGCCGCCCTCTGATTTTCAATATGAATCCTCGCCGCGGAAGCTGCCTTCTCGCGATCACCGTTAATTACACTCTCATAAATACTGCGATGCTCTTTTACAAGATTATCGTGTCCGTTTCCCTCATTGATATATTCAAATCGAAAACGATACATTGACTGCGACAGATTTTCCTCTATATCAACTAATCTGTCATTTTTAGCGGCCCGAAGCAAAGTATCGTGAAAGCGAACATCCGCCTCCGCGATTTTTCTGGAATCATTGGTTGCGACTGCTCTCTCAAATGCCTCACAGGCCTTACGAAGCTCATCCTTTTCCTGCGAGGTAATACGAGTGCATGCCAATTCGACACAAAGCGCATCAAGGCTCTCACGTACCTCAAGTACATCCTGCATACTTTTCTCTGTAATCTTTGACACGCGGGCACCTCTTCTGGGCTGCATCGTCACAAGGCCCTCGAGTTCCAGCATACGAAGTGCTTCTCTTACAGGCGTACGGCTTACTCCTAGCTTCGAAGAAATATCCAATTCCAGCAGATGATCACCCGGCGTGATTCTACCCGTAAGTATTTCTTTACGAAGTGATTTGTACACCATATCTCTCAATGGCATAAATTCATCAGCGCTCTGAGAATTATTCACTATTGCTTTCCCCCACAGATTTTAGTCAGGCACACAAACTTTGCCGGACTATCCTTCTTTAATATTTCTACCGCTTCTCTTGCTTTATTTTCATCTGAAAAAATAGAAAATACGGTAGGTCCGCTTCCGCTCATCAACACTCCGTCAGCGCCATTATTTGCAAGAATATCCTTAATCATTGCAACCTCCGGGCAGGCAGGCACAGTTACTATCTCCAATATATTTCCGAGTTTGGAAGCCACTCCGTCCTTATCGGCCTCCTCAATTGCTTTAATCATTCCGTCAACATCGGGATGAGGCGGATTAACGTACGCATCCAAATGCTCATATACAAACTTGGTAGATACTCCCATCTCCGGCTTAGCTACAACAAGCATAAGTTCAGGCGCATCAGGAAGCTTGGTAAGTTTTTCACCTATTCCTTCGGCAAGCATCGTACCACCCATGATACAGTAGGGAACATCAGCACCCAGCTTAACACCTATCTCACAGAGCTGTTCATCAGTAAGCTTTAAGTCGAATAACTCATTAATTCCATGCAGTGTCGCTGCACAGTCTGTGCTACCTCCTGCCATTCCGGCTGCAACAGGAATATTTTTCTCCAGAGAAATTCTGACACCCTTATCCGAAGGAATATACGTCAAGAGTTTAGCTGCCGCCTTAAAAATAAGGTTGTCTGTTCCAAGAGACAGTTCCGCGCAGTTGACTCCTACTATTTTGATTCTGGCTGTAAGTTCAGCCTCATCCTGTTTCGCTTCTAAGGCATCTTTACCCTGTAGTTCCGATATGCCGACACTACCGAGCTCGCTCGGATTCCAGACGAATTCCTCGAACTTGAGCACATCATATAAATCTATAGTCTGCATTACCATCTTAACTTCATGGTATCCGTTGGGATATTTTCCAAGGACATCAAGAGCAAGATTAATTTTTGCATACGCTTTACGTGTAATCATCAAATCAATTCCTTATCATGCGTTTATATTTCGAAATCAATATTAACGCATTTTGTATACAAAAAACAATATGCAGACCCGTATTCCGAATCTGCATATATAAGTTATTAATACGTTTTGAATATTCACAATACTGCTGCAGGATTACATTTCTTCTGCACGCTCATATCATTTCTGCATGCTCACACGTCCGTTGGGTTCAATAGATGAAGTAATGAATGCATTTGAACCTATTACAGCATCATGACCGATTACTGTCTCTCCGCCGAGGATAGAAGCTCCCGCGTAAATAGTAACTCTGTCTTCGATGGTAGGATGTCTCTTAGCGCCCTTAAGGCTCTGACCACCACGTGTAGAAAGCGCACCGATAGTAACACCCTGATATACCTTAACGTACTCACCGATGATTGTAGTCTCACCGATTACAATACCGGTTCCATGGTCGATAAAGAAATACTTACCGATAGTAGCTCCGGGATGAATATCAATACCTGTTCTGCTGTGAGCGTACTCAGTCATTATTCTGGGAATAATCGGCACACCGAGAATGAACAACTCATGTGCAATGCGGTTCGTCACTATTGCTCTGAGGCCGGGATAGCACAGTATAATCTCATTATAGTTATACGCCGCAGGATCACCCTCAAATGCAGCCTGTACATCGGTCTCTACCAATTCGCGTACATACGGAATTTTCTTGAGGAATGTATCTGTAATCTCTTTTGCTTCAGCTTCTATCGCTCCATCACTTTTTCCTTCATTTTCAGGCTTCTGACGAAGTGCTATCGGTATCTGCTTGGTGAGATTGTAATGAACATCCTCAAGCAAAACAGTAAGTCTGCTCTCTACATTATAGAATCTGTAGCCCTTTTCTCTGTAAAATGCAGGGAAAATAATCTTGATGAGTTTATCCAGAACATCAAGTACTACATCTCTGTCCGGCTGTTCAAACATCTTTTGAGGATTAATTATTCTCTCCTGGCTGTAATCACCCAAAATGTCCGAAATGATACCGTGAATATCTTCATTTCCACTTTTCTGTGACATATCTTTACCTACGCTATACACAGATCAAACTGAGTATATTCCATCGTTCATAAATTATTAGCGGAACTTCTTCTTTTTCTTGTTCTTATCATCCGGGTTGGTGGCATTATTAACTGCATTAAGACTGTCACCGGTAGCACGGTCAAATGCCATGAGTGCCTCTCTGGCCTCACGTGAGAGCTTAGAAGGAGTCTCAACAATAAGTGTTACATAGTGATCTCCTCTTACACCCTTCTGTCTCCATGAAGGAACACCCTTACCCTTTAATCTGACACGCTTGTCAGTTTGAGTACCTGCGGGAACAGTATATACTACTCTTCCATCTACGGTATCAATGAAGATATCTCCGCCAAGCGCTGCAATCGCAAATGAAATCGGTACATTTGAATAGATATCAAATCCGTCTCTCTGGAATGAAGCATGAGGCTTTACTCTAACCTCTACGCGTACATCTCCTCTGGGACCACCGTTTTTACCGGGATCTCCGAGACCGGGCATATTAACTGCCTGACCGTTATCGATACCTGCAGGAATATCTACAGCATATTTCTTCTTCATTGAAATGAATCCGGTTCCGCGGCAATCAGAACACTTCTCACGAATAATCTTACCGCTACCCTGACAATCAGGACACATTTCAACACTTCTCATCATACTGTTGAGGAAGCCTGTTCTGGTACGTACAACCTGACCCTTACCACCACAGGTAGAACATGTCTCAGGAGTAGTACCTGCCTTGGCACCGCTACCCTTACATGTAGAGCAGGTTTCTTTTACATTGAGCTCGATTTCCTTGCTACAGCCAAATACAGCCTCTTCAAAAGTGAGATCCTGTCTTACACGGATATTTGACCCCTTCATAGGACCATTGTTGTAGCCACCGCCGTAGCTTCCGCCACCGAATCCGCCGCCACCGCCGAATATACTTCCGAAAATATCGCCAAAGCTGCCGAATATATCTGAGAAGTCCATTGAGCTGTAGTCGAATCCGCCGCCACCTGCGCCACCATCGAAAGCAGCATGTCCAAACTGGTCATACTGGCGTCTCTTGTCTGCATCTGAAAGAACTGCATACGCCTCAGAAGCCTCTTTGAATTTAGCCTCTGCCTCTTTATCTCCGGGATTTGCATCGGGATGATACTTCTTGGCAAGCTCACGATATGCTTTTTTTAATGTTGCATCATCTGCACTTTTATCAACACCAAGGACTTCATAATAGTCCCTTTTCTGATCTGCCATATCTGTCTCCATATCAAATATTTATTAATACACAATATGGGGGCAGTGCAACTGCCCCCGCTTTTTATAAAACTAAATGGTATGAATTATATTATACCTCGCGGAAATCTCCGTCAATTACATCATCGCCATTGTCCTTAGCACTAGCGGTCTCTGTGAAGTCCTGAGGACCTGCACCTGCAGCGCCTGCTGCACCCTGCTGAGCCTGAACATTCTCATACATCTTGGTGAATACACCCTGTGCTGAGTTGGTGAGCTTTTCCTTAGCAGCCTTGAGCTCATCAATCTCGCTGTCTGAAGCATTTGCAGGATCAGCCTTAACCTTATCAACAAGAGCCTTAACTGCATCTACGTCAGCCTGTACAGTGCTTCTCTCGCTGTCAGAAATCTTGTCTCCAACTTCCTTAAGAGCCTTCTCGGTCTGAAGTGCAAAGCTCTCAGCCTCGTTAACGGTCTCAACAGCTTCCTTCTTCTTCTTATCCTGAGCCTCAAACTCCTGAGCCTCACGGATAGCCTTATCAATATCAGAATCTGACATGTTAGAACCAGCGGTAATAGTGATGTGCTGCTCCTTACCGGTTCCAAGATCCTTAGCAGATACATTTACGATACCGTTTGCATCGATATCGAAAGTAACCTCGATCTGAGGAATTCCTCTGGGAGCGGGTGCAATACCGTCAAGTCTGAACTGTCCGAGTGACTTGTTATCAGCTGCGAACTGTCTCTCACCCTGTACAATGTTAATATCTACTGCGGTCTGGTTATCAGCTGCAGTTGAGAATACCTGGCTCTTCTTGGTAGGAATAGTAGTATTTCTCTCAATGAGGTGAGTAGCTACACCACCCATGGTCTCGATTGAAAGAGTAAGAGGGGTAACATCAAGAAGAAGGATGTCACCGGCACCGGCATCACCTGCGAGCTTACCACCCTGGATAGATGCACCGATTGCTACGCACTCATCAGGATTAAGAGTCTTTGAAGGCTCCTTACCGGTGAGCTGACGTACCTTATCCTGTACTGCAGGGATTCTGGTAGAACCACCTACGAGAAGAACCTGACCAAGATCTGCATTGGTAAGGCCAGCGTCTCTCATTGCATTCTGAACAGGGATTGCAGTTCTGTCTACAAGATCTCTGGTGAGGTCATCAAACTTTGCTCTGCTGAGATCCATATCAAAGTGCTTGGGTCCCTCTGCGGTTGCAGTGATGAAAGGAAGGTTGATGTTGGTGGTAGTAGAAGCTGAAAGCTCCTTCTTTGCCTTCTCTGCAGCTTCCTTAAGTCTCTGCATTGCCATCTTATCGCCTGAAAGGTCTACGCCTTCAGCCTTCTTGAACTCTTCAAGCATCCAGTTGATAATCTTGTTATCGAAATCATCACCACCAAGATGGGTATCACCGTTGGTAGAAAGAACTTCGATTACGCCATCACCGATCTCAATGATAGATACATCGAATG